>JBGSUV010000152.1:0-90732 GCA_041753315.1 Pirellulaceae bacterium
ACCGTTCAGTTGGCTCTGGAAACTGCTCCTGACCGCCGTGACCGTCAGCAGCGGCTTCAAAGGAGGTGAGGTCACGCCGTTGTTCTTTATCGGCGCGGCCCTGGGCAATATCCTTGGGCACTTGCTGGGTGCACCTGTCGACCTGATGGCCGGCCTGGGCTTTGTTGCGGTGTTTGCGGGTGCTACCAAAACCCCTATCGCCTGCACTATCATGGCGATTGAACTGTTTGGCCCCGGCAATGGACCTCTGCTGAGCTCCGGCTTTATTGTCTACGCTGCCGTCGCCTGCTTCTTGTCCTTCTTCTTCAGCGGTCGCTCATCAATCTATCAAGCCCAACATCGGCAGGATATTCAACCGAAAGGCTAAAACATGTTTGGATTCGGCGTAATGGAGATCATGATCTTGTTGGCCCTGGGGACCGTCTGCCTGGGCAGCCTGGCGGCAGTCGCAGCCATCGTCTATTTCGTGGCTAAGGCGAATAAACGTTGAGCCACCTGCTGAGAAAACATCGCAATCCCACTCCCGGCCACATCAACGTTCCAGACGATGCGTCGGTACGGGTCGCCCCGGTCGAAAGCACTGCAGCGTCTCAATCGTCGCCGTGGCCCCAGCCCCCTCGGCCGACTCAGCGATCGCCGTTCGGACCAGCGGCTCGAGTTCTTCCGGAGATGTCGCTACGCGGGCATTCACCACCAAGTCCACTCGGCTACCACTCCAGTCCGATGGAAGTGACAGAGTCGGCTGATCCGCGTTGCTGACCAAATTGGCCACCGCGTACACTCCTTCGGCCATTCCAATCACTTTCAAGTGCGCCACCTCCGAACCGTTAGACATCAGATCGGCATGCAAGCGCTTTAGCAGTTGCATCAGGAATGCATCCAGCTCGAGCGACCCGTCGGCGGAGAGTTTCGCTTGGCAATTCAGCCACCCCAACTCGGCCTCTCCTTCGGCGTAGATATCGTAGTCGACCTCCATCACCCGCTGACCAAACATCCCCTTCTGATCCAAGAACTCACACAGCGCCTCAAAGCCCAGGCCACTTTTGGCAGAGGTGCGAATAACCGGGATGTTGGCGTACTGCTCGGCCAGCAATCCCACCAAGCGATCGACCTCAGCCGCCGACAATTCGTCGATGCGATTCAGGATCACAAAGTCTGCTTCTTCGATCTGTTTGCGAAAGATGTACTCGGCTTTAGGAGAAAATCCGCGTTGCCCATCGCCACTGAGTATCTTTCCACCGTGACTCGGCTTGATGATCACACCGTACGGCGCGATATCAAACGGCTGAGCGTAGATCTGCTCCAACGGACGGATAACCGTAGCGACTAAATCGGTACAACTACCCACCGGCTCGGCCAACACGATGTCGGGACGCTGCTCCCCGCCAAGGGCTTCGACCGTGTCGGTCAAGGCATCGAAATTGCAGCAAAAGCATGAACCGGCCACTTCCCCCACACTGAACCCTTGCGACCTCAACAACATCGTATCGACCAAATCGGCGGCTTGATCGTTGGTTACGATCGCTACGTTTTTGCCTTGGCTACGAAAGTGGGCCGCCAGTCGCGCAATGGTGGTGGTCTTGCCCGCGCCAAGAAAACCACCAATCATGATAAACCGGGGAGCTGCTGTCATCGGACGTTTATCCCTTAGTGCGTAAACACAAATCGAGTGCCTGAAAAGATATCGAGAATCAAAAACATTGCTCAACGCTTGACATGCCAGCATATTAGCCAGCACAGTAGCCAGCCACACACAACATGCTGCCATGGAACATTCTGACGAATGCTTGACTGACATTCAAGCCCTTCTGGGAAATAGCTCTCTGGTAACTTGACTTAGCCCATAACGGCTCCGCAGGAGCGTCGCCCTCCCGACTATATTTCCCGCAGAGTAAATCACTGTGAATGATGTTTTGATCAGTGGGATAATGCTCTCCCGTACCGAGTTTGCACGTGTGCTTGACAGCGGCGGGCCTTGCCTTAGGATGTTCAACGTTCGAGGTGACTTGGCCGGTTACGCCAGCCAAGTGAACAGGGAACTCCGGTTAAATTCCGGGACGGTCCGGCCGCTGTGTGCCACCCGCGATCCTAAACAGGTCGCAATTGCTGCTCCTTTCTTTTGAATGCGCCATTGTCTACCTTTGCGGTGGATGAGAAGGCTGAGAGCGAGCGATGAGGTGGTAAGTCAGAAGACCTACCTTGAACGAGACGATGTGTGCCTTCTTGGATTGGGGCAATCGTTGCAGTGCTTTGATCGTGGCGACTTGTTCGACGAGTCGCGAACAGCACTGGATGTCTTTTACATTTCAATTTGCCTATTTGGTCGCCATTGCTTGACGCTTTTGATTGCTGACAAGAGCCGGAGGCGTCGTTTTATGCGAGCACCGGGTCGCGAGCGATCAGAGCATGCATGGCACTAGAGGTTGCGCATGATACACCCTCAGTCAAATACGGTTGCGATCAAGTCACCGTGCACGGGCGTCTGCCAGCTTTCGTCGCTGGATGTTTGTATTGGATGTGGACGGTTGCGCGAGGAGATTGCAACTTGGTCTGCGTTAGACAGTGCATCCCAACAACGCGTCGTTAGCGAATCGAAGAAGCGTTTGCATGGGCGACGTCGATTGACCAAGCCGACGTCTGCTTTCACGTTGATCGAGTTGTTAGTTGTGGTGGGGATCGTAGGGATCCTTGTTTCGCTCTTGCTGCCAGCGGTTCAATCGGTTCGTGAAGCGGCACGCCAAACCTCGTGTAAGAATAACATGAGGCAACTGGGCATTGGTCTGCATAACTACCATGACACGCACCGTACTTTACCTCCTGGCTGCATCGAATGGCGAGCGTCAAATGCTCATCCCACTCGTCGTCAGTTTGCCTGGTCAGCCCTACTGTTGCCATTTATCGAACAGCAAAACGTGCATCAGCAAATCCACTGGGGTAGACCTTTTGATGCACTCGAGAATCGCCAAATATCTCAGATCGATCTTGCGGTTTATCTATGCCCATCCGAACCCGACTTGGAGCCCGGCAAGGGCTTGATCAGCTATGGAGGCATCTATGGCGAGTTGATTGTCGACAGGCAACAGGATGATGGTTTGTTCGTTTACGATCGCGCGTTTCGCTTTCGAGATATTTTGGACGGACTAACAAACACACTTGCCGTATCAGAAGATGTCGGCGGGCCGGATCGGCAATGGATCAACGGGCGCAATGTGTTTGCCGTTGCGCACGGCATCAACGACCCCGAGGCGTGGGCTGGCGACAATGAGATCCGCAGCGCTCATCGCGGCGGCGCGATAACTCTCTTTGCTGACTCGCGCACAAATTTCTTAAGCGAGTCGATCGACAAACAACTGCTCGGAAAACTGATCACTCGATCAAAACGAGAAGTTGTCGACTTGCCGTAGCGTACGACCACCAAACGAAAGATAGCGAGGAAGAATAATGCGACTTGTGCTTTCCGTCTTAGCGATACTTTGCTTCAGTAGCTGTGCCAGAGCTTCCATCGTCATTAGTTTCGAAGAACTAACGTTGTTTACTGGCAACAATCCGGCCGGCGGTGGCCAGTTCTACAATGGCAATAACGGCAGCGGGATAACCAACAACGACGGTTGGACCAGCGGGGGAGTCTATTTCGGCAACAGCTACACGGGTGACTTTTTGCCAGACTTCGATTTTTGGAGCGGCTGGGCTTATAGCAACGTGAGCAATTCGACCTCGCCGGGTTTCACGAATCAATACGCAGCATTCCCGGGCGGTGGATCCACTGACACAGGAGAGGTTGCTGTTGGAGGTAACTACGCCGTCGCTTTTGGGGCGGGTGCCTACTTTAATCTACCAAACAACACCTCTCTTGCATCCGTTCGACTCACCAATGTTACCTACCCAGCGTTGGCGATGCAAAACGGCGATTCGTTCTCGAAGAAGTTCGGTGGTGCGACAGGCAACGATCCCGATTTCTTTCGTGTTGCACTCGACGGTTTTGACGGACTCAATGGATCGGGGGCATTGATCGGTTCCGTAGTGGTTGACTTGGCCGATTTTACATCTGCCGACAACTCCCAAGATTTCATACTGGACAATTGGCTAGACGTCGATCTTGCCTCCATTTCCAGTGCGCGATCCGTAACGCTCAGTTTCAGTTCGTCGGATGTAGGCGAATTTGGGATTAACACGCCTGCTTATATCGCCATGGACAATCTCGAATTGACAGTTGTACCCGAGCCAACTGCGTTTGCCATGCTTGCCTGTTATGGAACATGGATTGTATTGCGTCGAGTGCGACACCGACGGCGCTACGTTTAGTGCTTTGGCAATGTAGAACAATTGTCCCCAATTGTTTTGCTCTTTGCGATGGTTGCCTTTAAGCCCAACAGTGCACTTCTATTTGCCCAGCACAGAGCTTGGCGACTATGGGGACGTCGACCCATCCGGTCTCCATGGCGGATCTGCTCTTGCGTTGCGTACAATTGTACGCATATCATGCGTACAAACGTACTTGAGCGACGTCCCCTGCTTGTGAATGGCAGGAGGTGGCCGGTGAAGGCTTAGTTGGACAGCGCCACTTGGCAAGCTGGGTAGCCACTGTCGCCAGACGGTGGACGCGATAGTTAACGTTTTCCACCGCTTGGCAGCGGGTGGCTACGAAAACTTCCGGACGCCAAATTGCCTAGGCTACCAAGTGGCGCTATCCAATTAAGTAAGCAGGAGCGGTGAGTTGAAAAAGAGCCAAGCGTTGTCCAAAGGGGAGCTGGAGATTGCCCGCGCACTGTGGGATATCGGACCAGCTACTGTACGACAGATTTACGACCAAACCAGCGCGACCCGCGATATCGACTTTGCTACGGTACAAACTTACTTGCGTCGCTTGGAATTAAAGGGCTATGCGAGCAGTAAATTGGCCGGTCGCCTGCGCATCTACTCGGCCAAGACCAAGCCGCAAGCGGTCATACGCGATACGGTCGATGACTTGGTCCAGCGACTCTTCGGCGGAAGTGCCATGCCGCTCGTCCGGCACTTAATCGAAGATGGTGATATCAGCCGCCAAGAAATCGCCGAACTGCGCAAGTTGATCGATGACTTGGAGTCGTCTAAAACAGACGATTTCCCTGGTGCAGCTAAAGTCTCTGGAGGAGGCAAATCACCCAAGGAACCGAAGTCATGAATGGAGTCACTAACCTCGAACTGGCAATAACACATGCCCTGCAAATCGCTGCCCTGGCTGGGACCGTGCTGTTTCTCACCCGCTGCTTAGCGAAGGATCGTCCGCACTTGGCTCATACATTGTGGGCATTGGTCTTATTGAAGTGCTTAACGCCACCAATCATCGCCAGCCCAGTCAGTCCCTTCAGCTGGATTGCGAACTACACCCGGACCGGCATGAATGAACCAAGCTCCTTGGTCCATAACGCCACCTACGAAACAACGTTGCATCTTACGACCTCGCCTCACCAACCCACTGCCGAGCCGCTGGCAGAACCACTGCAAATCGTTGCACCCACAACAGGTAGCGACATCACTTCGGTCGCGGGCTGGCTAATAGCCGCCTGGGGCGCAACCGCGCTGCTGCTGTTGACTTACTTTGCCTGGCGGTTCGTCAAGCTTAAGGCTCTGGTCCGTGCAACCAGTGTCGCTGTGCCGGCGTTCATTTCTGAAGAGGTGGACCGCTTGCGGGGTGAGTTGGGAATTCGACGGCAGGTCCGCGTGCGGGTACTGGACGCTCTGATCGGTCCGGCCGTGATGGGGATCTGGCGGCCAACGCTTTTGCTACCCAAAGTCATTGTCGAAGCGGCTCAACCAGCTCAGTTGCGACTATTGTTGGGGCATGAGTTGGTCCACGTCCGGCGAGGTGACCTGCTGTGGTCGGCACTGCAAGTCATCGCTTCGTCGCTGTGGTGGTTTCACCCGGCGGTCTGGCTGACCAATCGATTGCTCACGCGCGAGTCGGAGCGAAGTTGTGATGAAGAAACGATCGCCAGTCTGGCTTGCCAGCCGGCGACTTATGCGCGAAGCCTGATCGCGGTACTCGAAACCAGGCAACAACTTTCCGCGGCACCGATTGTACCGGGGCTGCGACCTGTCGATATCACTTTGAAACGAATGGAGAGAATCATGCGGATTGGACAAGGAAGTCGTTCACGCACACCACGCTGGGTTGTTCCAGCTTTGATTGGAGGTGCGATCCTCCTGCTCCCCGGCGCCGCGTGGCTGCAGGCGCAGGATGAAGCAGCCGTGAAACCCGCAGCCAGCACCAGCTCGGCGACGAGTCCAGATGTACCTGCAATACCGCCCGCAACTGAAGCGATCGTTGCGTTGGGCGAGCCTGGGTGTCGGCTACTCCAAGCCAAGTTGGTAGTTATGGAGCTACCAGTCGATTGGGTGCAGAAAATTCAGCCTGCCACCGCGAAACCACTTGAGCTAAACGACGTGGAAACTGCTGGAACTGTTGAAAGCGATCGTGGGTTACTTGGAACCTTAATCCTCAGGGATGGAGCGAAACTCATGCGCGGAAGAGGGACGCTCAAAAATGAAATACCCATTGTCCAGGCCAGTGCCACTCAACCGCTGCCAGCGCCCGCCGCAACCAACACGAACTGGATCCTCGATGAGGCCGCGTTGAAGTCGGTCGAGGGATGGTTGCAAGATGCGGCTGATTCCAGAGTGAAAGTGATTAGCCGCCCGCAATTGACCATGCACAGTGGCACTGCCGCCATCGCGACTGTCGGGCAGGAAACGCCCTTTGTTGTTAATGTGGACGCGAAAACGGGGCAACCCACCGTAGCCAACTTGTTCTTTGGATTAACCTGCAAGCTCATCGCCACCCTGCCGAGTACCGCTCAACCCAGCCAACTCAGTAAAGACGCCGAAGCCCCGCGGTGGGTCGGCGTTGACTTTGAATTCGAGCAGGCTGAGCTTTTGAAGGTGGACGAATTTACATTCACTCCGACGATTGGAACCACTACGACGGTCCAGCAACCCGCTATCGCCTCACGTAAAATTGCCTTTAACGTGAACCTTCCCTTGGGAGCGACTGTCGCCACAACCGTTGGAACAAAAATCGCAGACGGTGAACATCGAACCATTCTTTGCTTGTTGAGCGTCGATCAAATGCCGGCCCAGATCGAGCCAATCGGGACGGAGCGGTATACCCGCGTGCCGCTATTGGGCCCCGCGACGACTGAAAAGAATGAGGAGCCATTCACGCCCCTCAGCGACTATGAGGTGTTATATGCCTTTGAAAAATCGAACGAGAACAACCCACACGATCGAATGCCGGGCGGCGAGTACCGCATCGTCAAGGAGCTAATTGCCGATTACAGAGAGGCCAAGCGTTTTGTCCCTTTGGTCGGTGTGGCGGCATTGCATCATCGCCATTACAAATGCACGCTATATACTGAGGGGAATCAAGCACCGTTGGGCGTAGTTTACGTCGATCACAATCGTTTGGTACTTGAAGACAACTGAATAGCGCTAGCTATAAGAATACGATCTGCTCTCTCGTCAAGCCGAGCTCGACGTCCATAACATGCAAGCTTAAAAGCAGATGTTGCTTGCTGCAATGGTTACCGAGATTGGCTTGGAAGGCGAGTAAGGTGGGAAGATGAATAAGGGAGAACAGCAATTGACAAACTTGCGTATTCGGCATTTTCGATTGCAGTGTTGGTTTGCATTTCGCCTAATCGCCTTCGTCAGCTGCTGCTGCGTGTGGAGCCAGACGGGCAAGTCGTACGCCGATGAAACGCGTCCATCGCAATTGATTGGCTACACCGAAGGACGCAATGATCTGCCGCAAGGCCAGCATGCTAACTGGGTCACCAAACGGGCATGTTTGGTAGGTGCTGACGGAACACGACGGCAGACTGTGGGTAACGCACTGATCAAGGATCAACAGTCGTGGACTCAATTTGGCGGATGGTCTCCCGATGGCAAACAAGCGATCGTGCTCAGCGGTTGGGAGAGCCCTGAAAACGCCGCCTGGGAGCGCCAGCACAAGACCTTTCGCATGACCGAGGGTTGGCTAATGGACGCCTGTTTGCTCGACATGGCCACCGGAACAATTGCGAACGTCTCCGCCGTCGATCGAGTCAGCGACTACAACACCGTCAGCTTCACCCCTGACGGCAAACAGCTAATCTTGACTGCGCTGTTTGATGGTGTCTCAAAACCATGGATCATGGACCTAGATGGACGCAACAAACGCGATATATCGGCCGGCGGTACAGGCTTCACGTATGGCGTCTCTCCATCGCCCGACAGTCGGTATGTCGCATACCATGAAAATTATCAGATCTATGTCTCTCGCGCGGATGGTGCTGACAAGCGGCGGATTGAGACGGGCAATCCGTTTAACTTTGTCCCACAATGGTCTCCCGATGGCGAGTGGCTGCTGTTCGTTTCCGGCGAGCATTACGATTGCCATCCCCATATCGTACGCAAAGATGGAACCGGACTGAAAAAGCTGGCGGATCGTGGTGGCTACCGAGGAGTGGTTGAAGTCCTCAAGTATCCCGATTTTCACAGCGAGAGCAGCGACATTCCAGTTTGGTCGCGCGACGGTAACTCGGTCTACTATACCGCCAAAATCGATGAGAGCATCGAGCTGATGCAAGTTACTATCGCTGGCACTGTAAGTCAGCTAACCAAATCAATTGCCGGGACGCGACATTACCATCCCCAACCGTCACCGGATGGAAGTTGGGTACTCTTCGGCTCTGACCGTAGCGGTGTCATGCAACTTTACGTGGCTCGAGCCGACGGCAGCGACGCACAACCGATTACCGATGTCCTCGCAGGCAACTGCGCCATGCACGGTCATTGGCAACCGTTAACGGAATTACAGTCGCAACGGACATTAACTGACGAACGGTAAACAAAATGATTCCGCGATGCCAAGTCATCCCACTGCCCGACTCGGTCTTTTCTTTTGAAGTTGATGGACGCGTTCTTCTTCAATGGAACGCTGCCCAACGATTTCAGCGGCCGTTTTTCTTTCCGGTTCATGGACCTGTTCAGGCTCTGATGACGCGCATGGGGCACCCTGGTGCGCCAGACCACGATCACCATAACTCGATTTGGTTTGCCCACTACAAAGTTCTAGGAATCGACTTCTGGTCAAACGACTCCACGGCACAAATCCGTCAACTTAGTTGGCAAGCCATGCGGGATGGAATGGAGGAAGCCGTATTGGCCGTACGCTTGGGGTGGTTCGATGGCCATGACCCTCAGCCACTTGTCGAACAAGAGTTGGCAATTTGTGTCGCTCCTGATCGTTCAACTCAGGACTGGACCGTCGAACTTCAGTCGCGTTTTATTCCCCAGGCGGAGAGTCTTGAATTTCAGCAAACCAACTTTGGTTTTCTTGCAGTTCGAGTGGCCAAATCGATTTCGGCTCATTTTGGTGGCGGGACGCTCACCAACCATTACGGCCATCAAGGGGAGTCGGAGATTTTTGGAAAACCGGCCGAGTGGGTTGACTATTCTGGCCCAGTGCGTCCTGCGGCAGCGGAGGAGCAGTTAGCTGGAATCACCTACTTCAACCATCCGTCGAATCCTAATTCACCCGCTTCATGGCATGTTCGCGAAGATGGCTGGATGGGTGCCGGCGCATGTCTGCATGCCCCGCTGGTCGCACGCCGAGACGCTCCGTTGTTGCTGCGTTATCTTTTAAACGTGCATGCTGGTCCGGTGAACATCGACGATTCAAATCAACGACTGGAGCGCTGGGCGAAACAACCGCCCTTTGAAATCACCCAATCGACGCGAAAGCATCAAGCCTATGAAGTCTGGCGCCGAGCTGAAAAGCCAGATGCAACGTAGCCTCGCCCCACCGCTTTAAACATCTTCCATTGTGATTTGGTCAATAAATTGTGCAGTCGGGAGAGCGAGGCTCCTGCCGAGCTTTTTCGGGCAGCGTCCCAACGTCCACAAGCCAAAAGAGTACGGCCCCTTGCTTGTGAACGGCAGGTTGCGGCCGGAAAAGGCTCCGCAGGAGCGTCGCCCTCCCGAGACCGCGCCACAAAGATGTTTAGAGCGGTGGCGTCGCCCTCCCGACTGCATTTTCCGATGGTAAAATCACCATGAAAGCTGTTTAAGGGATGTCAGGAAACCAAGAAAAAAAGCTCGACAAGTACCTCTCCATCTTTTTCGTATTTCAAACCCCACAAGAAATCAGCCCAACATGTTGCGACAAATCCTAGCAGGTTATGCAATGATCTTGACTCTCACGCTATTACTACTTGCCTTGTATGGCGATCAAGTCCATGCGGATGAGACCGAAGACGCGCTGGGCAAGCATGGGTTTGCACCATCTGGCGATGTGCGTATCCATTATGTCACCCAAGGCACAGGGCCATTGGTAGTGATGATCCACGGCTTTCCCGACTATTGGTACACATGGCGCAACCAAATGCCCGCATTGGCTAAATCGTTCCAAGTGGTTGCTATCGACCAACGCGGCTTCAACGAAAGCGACCAACCGGTTGGCGTGGAAAACTACACGCTGGAAAAATTGGTGGGCGATGTGAAGAGTGTCATTGAACACTTCCAGCGTGAGCGGGCAATCGTGATAGGGCACGACTGGGGCGGAATGGTAGCTTGGCAATTCGCCATGACACATCCTGAGATGACCGAGCGCCTGGTGATCCTTAACTTACCACATCCCAACGGCTTGCTCAGAGAGTTGGCGAACAATCCAGAGCAACAACAGAACAGCGCTTACGCACGATTTTTTCAAACCGACGCCGCTGCTTCGCTGGTCAAGCCCGAATCGCTCGTCAATTGGGTCAAGGACCCGGCGGCCCGCCAAAAGCATCTGGCCGCCTTGCAACGCTCCTCGATGGAAGGCATGTTGAACTACTACAAAGCCAACTATCCGCGCGAGTCGTACACCGCGCCAACTGATGAAGGCCCGAAGGTGAAATGCCCGGTGCTCATGATTCATGGCCTCAAAGATAAAGCGTTATTGCCCGGCGCATTGAACGACACCTGGAAATGGCTTGAAAAGGATCTTACTTTGGTAACCATCCCCGACGCCGACCATTTCGTTCAACACGATGCACCAGAAAAAGTGACCAGCACGATCGTTAAATGGTTGAGTCAGCCGTAGGCGCTAGCCTCGGGCCTACAACCGTAATGGAAGTTGCTAAACTTCCTCTGCTCGTGCCGTGGGCTCTGCCTTCCCTCGTGCCGGGGCTCTGCCTCGGCACGCGCTGCACGGAGGCTCCTGCCTCCCTTGAGACCTTTCTGACTTTTCCCTCGTGCCGTGGGCTCTGCCTCGGCACGCACTGCATGGAGGCTCCTGCCTCCCTTGTGACCTCTACTTCCACCCTCTGCTGTTCCGTCAGTTCCAGGCACCTGCTGGAATCGGAGGTTGGTTTGGCTAGCACGGATGGCAAAGCCGGAGCACGGATGAAGAGCGTCGGCGTGCTGCATCGCGTCTTGTTGCGCCAGCTGTCTACACGAAGATGAGCTTTAGCAAGCTCTACTACCTGCCGTGGGAAAGGAGCAACTCACTTTTTCCGTCTTGGAACGACTCAATGGACCGAATTCGCCAGCCCTCACGCTCGAGCTCCAAACGCACTCGGAACTCCATGGACCGACCCGTTTCCGTTACCAGCTTGCCTACGACGGTCGAAGTATGTGCGTTGGTATTGATGATGCTTGTTTGAAAACTCGCCTGTTCCATGAATGATAGCTTGGAAGCAAATTCCTTTTCGGACCATCGTTCTCGCAGGCTGGAGTGGACCAAAGTGCCAGGCGTCTGCGCTTCCGAGAACTGTCTTCGACCACCGGTTAGCTGCTCCAAGAAGATCGACACAACTGAACTGGGTTCGACGAAATCGGACTCCAATATTCCATCGACCCAACGATACATGACAAATGCTGCGGCGGTAGCTTGATCCTCTTGCCCCAGCACTTGCAAGCCGTCCGGGGAGTTGCGTTGGAGCTGCATTTCGCTATTCCAGGAAAGTCCCGTCCACTCGCCATCGAAGAATTTTGTCACGTTCTCGGAAGTCCGATCTTTGGACTCAAGCATACTTCGCACCTTTTCCAGCGCCGCTCGCGGTTGTAGCGATTCAGGCAAGTTGCGGTACGCAGCCAGCAGTTCGAGCGACTCGGAGACCAGGGCACTTGTGCCCGGCGGTAAGCCTTGCGTATAGATCGGGCTCATGCCTCCCATTCCGCCGCCACTGAACCCTCCCATGCCACCACCATACATACCGCCACCCATGCCACCTGCCCCGTAAACGCTGTTACTGCCGGCGTGTCGGATGGTCCATGAACTCGAATCGAAGGCATTCAGTTGAATCTGAAACCTATTCGCGAAAAGGGTCTCGTTGGATGCCGCCCAATGCTCCAGGCGGTGAGCGATGAAGCCAGCCACTAACGTCCAGAATTCGGCTTCTTCGGCTTCGGCGCGAACATCGGACCTAATGAGCTGCCATGTAACTTCTGTAAGATTTCCATCTGCAATCGCTACCCGCGTTAGCTTGAGTTTGGCATCGAGCCGATTGGTCCTTTGCTCCGTGTCGCTTGGAAGCAACTTTACGTCGGAACTATATCCACCCATGTTCGTAGGATACGCGTAGTACTGAGCAACGGCCAAGGCTGTCGCTGGAAACTTGGCGTACAGAAAGTCGTTCAGCGGTAATCCGAATCGAATGTCGGTGATGCTCCCACCCATGCGACGCTCATTTTGCAATCGCAAGCGACGCTGGAGGTCGCGATCGCCGGCAAACCAATCTTCGATCTTTTGCCAAGTCTTCGGCAGCTCAGTCCACTGTTGGCTCGGACTCTTGCCGAGCACTTCAATGCTCACCGCTTGCGAACATTCCGCTAAAAACTGCAACATATGCTCGTCATCGTTGCCCACCCACTCGGCGAGCAATGAGTCCAATTGTTCATACGGTATCCAGGCCGAAAATTTCAAACAGTTGAGGCCGCTTAAAAACCCTTTGCGTTCGGCTGAGGCTTGAATGAATGGTGCAAGCTTAGGTTTATCCTGGGCCGGAATCGCCTTTTCGAGAATACTCAACGAAGCCATCCACGTCGCGAAATCGCGTTCGAGGTGAATCTGCTTCAAGTGCTCGAGGATCGAGTTGTCTTTGTAGGTCGCACGCAACAAGTCTGCGGAGATGATTCCGGCGGGAAGCCAATCGTTGGCTTCCGCTGGTTCGTTGGCATCGGCTGGCTCCGTAGCACCGGGAAGCGAAGGAGAAACACTTCCTTCGCGACGAATTTTTGCAATGACCGTTTCACCCCGTTTCAACACCACTTGCTCTGGTTCCATGACGACGCCGTCGGTCGGACTTTCCAGTTTGATCTCGTAATTGCCCGCTCGCAACTGCGTCAACTGGTTGCCTTGGTGGATGGTAAGTGCATCACTGGTGGCACCATCCACGGTGGCAATTTGAACTTGCAAACCTTCCACTTCGGACTGAATCACGAGATTCCCTTTGCCATTTTCGATGATCAGCGTCCAACCGAGGTAAGCAAGAAACGGAAGACTGGCTGCGGCAATCGTCAGCGGCCAACGGAATCGACTTCGCCCCGAGTTGCTGTCGAGCCGTTGTTTTCCGCCGCGCTGAGGTGAGTCGACTTGTGGCTGACCAGAGCCGACTCCATTCAATGCCCCATCGAGCGACTCTGGGGCCAACTGTGCGGTGCGGCTGGCCAAGCTACGCAGATCGGCATCCTGACTGAAAGTCTCAAGAGCTTCCGCCACATGCGCTGCACTCGCCGGTCGCGCATGGGGATTGGTCCTCAACAGTTGATCGATCAGCTTGGCTAAAGGCTCGGGAACGTCATGCCGCAGCGTGGTCACTTTCAGGGGTGCATGATGCGAGAGCACTCGCAGCTTTTCCAACGGCGACTGGTTGGGCAGAATCGCCACGGGCAAATGACCGGTCAGCAAGCGAAACATGGTAGCTCCGAGCGAATACAGATCGCTGCGATGATCCACGCTGGCACTTCGCTCCGCCTGCTCAGGGGCCATGTAGTCGAGCGTTCCGAGGAACTGACCGACAGTGGTCAACTCGCCCAAGGGACTGTCCCACTGATTTAGCATGACGAGCCCAAAGTCCAGCAGTTTGATATGGCCCGTGTTATCGAGCATCACGTTGGACGGTTTGATATCGCGGTGGACCATCCCCATCTGGTGAGCATGGGCAAGCCCCAGTGCGATTTGGCGTCCGATCTCACAGACATCCGCGATCCGCAGCGGCTCGGTCGAGCGCGCAATTTTGCCGAGATCGAAACCCTGAATCAACTCCATCGCCAAATAGATGTAACCCGCATCGGTGCCTGCGTCCGTCGAGGTAACGATGGCAGGATGATTGACTTTTCCCGCCGCCCGTATCTCGCGTTCGAAGCGTTCGACCGCCCACGGGTTGGCTAAGCCAAGCGGCAACAGCTTGAGCGCCACATCCTTGTGCAGCTTCTGATGCTGGGCATGGTAGACGCTCCCCATGCCACCGCGACCAATTGCGCGTAGCAAGCGATAGGGCCCAACTTGTGCGGGCACTTGATGGAGCGCTGTCAAACGCCACGCTGCCTGATCTGCAGTAGCCGCAAGCTGGCTCGTTTGTTGGCTCGCAGCGATCGCTTCTCGCACGATCTCGTCCTCCTCAGCGGTATCCGATTCGCCAAATTGCTCGTGCAAAAGAACCTTCTCGGTCTCATCGTCCATACGATCGATGGTCGGCAGCAGTTGGCTTTCCAGTTCACTCAGCATGGCGTTGCATGCCCCGCACGACTCGAGATGAGCATCGACTATTCCGGCGGTTGAATCGTCGGCTAAGCCCTGCAAGTAGTCGTTCAAGACCGATTGATTGGGGCACAAGGTGTGGGGACTGGTTACGTCTGGTCCGGGTAAGTTCATGGTGTCAGTTTATCCGGTCGCGGACGGAAAATGGTGCAGGGCGGACGAATTGGGGCCGTTAGACGAACTGGCCTAGCAGAGAGTCGTTTTAAGCGTGACACGACATTTTTTACATCATTCCGCTAGTTGAATTTTCGCGCAGTGGGACTGGTGGAATGCGGGCAGCAAATCATCGCGAGCGGCGCAAAGCGGGCCCGCGGTAGAGAGGCCCAAGGACCATCGAAGAACCACTAGCCGAGCTTCCAGATCAAGTAGTCTTGACTACCATCAACTATCCGCAGTACATCAATTCCGTGGGGTTCGTAACGAAAAATGATGACCCATCGCTTGTAAGTGAACAATCTAATCTGTTCACCCACTTCTGGCGCGGCCGTGCCCATTTCTGCAATCCCGGAGGTCCTAGCCAGGTTGTCGGTTTGAGCAATCAGCTCATCGATCACTCGTTCCGCTGTCAACATGCGGCCATCAACAACTGCAATTTGGTAGGCCAATTCCTGCAAATCGAGTTCTGCAGATCCGCTACGTCGAGCGAATTTTGTCACGAGCCGACTCCACTTCGCAGAAATCGCAAACGCACCGCCTCTTTGGTCGTTTCTGCATTAAACGAATCTGCCTTGCCAGCCTCAATCTCTGCCTCCGCAACTTGAACCAGTTGCCGAAGCTGGTGCAGACCCTGCTGGCGCTTTTCCAAAGCGTCGATCGCCTCGCGAATGACATCATCTTCACTTAAAAATAGCCCTAGCGCCAACTGCGCATCGATACGATGTCTCAAGTCTTTGGGAAACGTGTATTGCATGGCATTCAATCAGTAAATACAAATAATCTCATGGTCGCTGTATCATGTATTCTAACCGAAATTCGATTTAAAATTGAAGCTGGGAAATGGGTTCATCAATCAATCTTTCTCTAACAGACGAGTTGCGGGCTTTCGTTGATGCAAATTCGGGAGAAGGGACACGACATGCGACTCCCGGCGAATTTGTTCGCGAACTATTGCGGCAAGAAAAGAGTAGGCAGGATGCTGCTGCGGCCCGAGATGCCATCCTTGAAGGCTATCAAGATGCCATTGAGGGCCGAACTCACCTGTTCACGGGAGATCTTCGCAGCCTACTGAAGGAGATTTGATGGAGCTTGTTTTCAAAAAAACGCCTAGTTGCAGCGGGAGGCAAACGCCACCGCCCTGAACATCTTTCTCGGCCTGTGCTTGCGGTTTCGCGAGGGCGACGGGCCAATTCCGCACCGCCCGAGTTTATCTCGAGTTTATCTCGGCGGGAGGGTGACTGGCAGGCACCAACAGCGCATGATAGCATCGGCGGACGAGTCGGTGATGATGACGATCATCTGACGGCAGACCGAGTTCGCAATGGAAGTAAGGCTGGCCCCAGCAGGGATGTGGTGGACTCGAACCCAATCAGTAGTTCGCCTGAGATAATCGCTCGTCCACTGCGCTGGTTGTCTCTGGTAGCTGCCAGTCATGCTTCCGCCGGGACGAGCCGCGGCGGTGTGCGACTCAGAGCACAGGAGGTGGACGATTAAGCTGGGAACCTGCTCCTCACCGCTCTGAACATCTTTGTGGCGCGGTTTTGGGAATGGCCACATGCCTCGCTTTCCAGGCTGCATTTTCCACTGATTAAACGAGTACAATGAGCCTAACGGGCTAACCGCCTCCCGTCGGCTCCAATCCAGGTCTCGTCCTCCAGCCTGTATCAAACAACACCATGCACCCCATTGAATCTTCATCGTCGAGCAATGGCACACGACCTTCGCTGGTGCCAGGCCTACGGGTCGGAAGTCCTCAGGCTTGGGAGCGCTTGGTGGCTCACTATCAGCCACGCTTGATCGCCTGGTGCCGCAGTCGCGGCCTGGATGATGCCGCCACCCATGACGTACTGCAAGAAGTCTGGGTGTCCGTGGCAAGATCATTGCCAAGTTTCTCTTCAACAACGGGTCAAGGTGCTTTTCGCGCTTGGCTGTGGCGGATCATGCAACGGCGGATCATCGACTTTCGTCGTCAACAAGGCCGCGAGCCAAACGCAACGGGAGGCTCAACGATGTTGGGGCGACTGGCCCGCGTTCCCGCACTCTCGGACTCCGATTCGGCATCGAGTTCCATTGCATGCCATCCAAACAGCGAAGACAGCGGGCAACGTCAACTGGGTTCTCACAGGCTACAACTGAACGCCGAACTGAAACAAATCTTGGACCGCGCTCAAATGGATTATGAACCAAGGACGTGGCAAGCGTTCTTGCGCTGCGCGATGGATGGCCACTCCACGGAACAAGTTGCTGCGGAGTTCAACATGACGGCGGTGGGTGTAAGGCAACTGCGCAGTCGCATCCTTCGCCGCCTCCGCCGCGAATTGGAAACGCGATAAAACGAGTGCTCTGTTTCCAAGCACGTAGTCGCGTCCCCCGAGACGCGAAATGACTGCGTCTCGGAGAGACACAGCTACGTGAGGAGTTTCAACTCAGCTCATACGCCGGACGTTGTAGCACGGCAGGCAACTGAGGCGGGTTCTGGTCAATCCAAGAACGCCACGTTCCGCATGGCTCGGGATTCGTTTTCGGTGTTCATCACCACTTGGTGCCAGCCATGCAGGGTGATGGTGGCGTGGTCGGGATGACGAACTCGTCCGCGTACGAAGACTCCTGGATTGCGACGCATGGTTCGCCACCCCCAGTTCTTTGCACTCTGGTTGCGCGAGATGATGATGCGATACTGAGCCTCCGTAACTCCGTTCGGATGGCGATTGCAAACATAGACAGTATCACCACCAGTTCGGTAACAGAATTCGGTCCAGTGAGGCTTACCGCCATTGCCGCGACGAAGCGGTTCGTTCCGTAGCACCAAAGACGCATCAATGACAATTGTCGGTTCTGGCAGGAAGAACCACTCGCCCTGACGAACAAACGCGGAGTTCTTGCGGAGATTTCGAGATTTACCCGACACTCGCTTGCGAGCAACGGCGCTTTGCACTTCCTTCGGCTGCAACGCTTCTTTGGCTTGGCGCACTGTTCCTACCGGAGCTGTCTCAGGAATGCCAGCTACGAACCAATGCCGTTCGTCGTGACCGCACAAGTACTTGTTCTTCACACCCTCTTCACGCACCAACAACAGTAGATGTCGATCGGCCGATTGCACGTCCAAGACTTCGATCTCTGGCCGTTCATCGGTCAAAGGCATGATCTCGAAGAACTCGCCGCGTCGATCTTCGCGAATATCAAGGGCGATTCGCGTGGTTGGATTGCGCATTCGTCGCAGCGGTGCAGCCACAACCTTCAATCGCGCTCCGATGTGTTCAAATTTCTTATTGAGTAATTCTGTGTTCATGACAGAATAGACGCAGAGCACACCAAAAGGTTCGCACTTATCCACTGAGACGCTTTTGAAACCGCGTTACGCTAAGTGTCAAAATTACGATACCACAAACGCTTAGCCCAAAAATCCAATACGCCAGGTCGGCCGCATCGGCACCTCTCAAAACAATGCCACGCAAGATCTCGATGAAGTAGGTGACAGGGATCGCAAATGTAACCAAGTAAATTGGCAGCGGCATTTCGCTGCGCGGAAAAACAAATCCCGACAGCAAGACCGATGGCAACATGATTACAAAGGCAAATTGAATTCCTTCAAGCTGTGTTTTTGCCACGGTCGAAACCAGCAATCCGAGCGATAGTGAACAAACCATGAACAACATCGACAATGCGAGCAACAACGGGATACTACCACGAATGCTAACGCCAAAAATGTATATCATCACGACAAGAACGGTCAGAAAAGAGACGAAGCCAACCAGCGCATAAGGGAGAAGTTTTCCCAACAGCAATCCGGTCCGTCCAACCGGAGTGACGAACAACTGTTCCAATGTGCCCAGTTCGCGTTCGCGAACCACAGCAAAGGAAGTCAAGAATAGCGTCACCAATTGCAAGATGATTCCGACTAATCCTGGCACAAAGAAATGCGAGCTTTCCAGTCCAGGGTTATACAGCATTCGCGTCCGCACATCGATCGGAAGCGTCCCTTGACCGGTAGCGTCGCGCGCGGGCGCTATCTGCATCGACTCGCCTTTTGCCTTCGCCAGCTGGATGGATAAATTCATACCCAGCAATTGTGCAGTGCTTTGCGCGGTGGTGGCAACTTGCGAGTCGCTCCCATCGATCAACACCTGCAACTTGGCTTCTTCCCCGCTGAGCACTTGGTTAACATAGTTTGGCGGTATGCGAACTCCAACTTTGGCTTTTCCTGACGATAGCGCACGCTGAAATGTCTCCTCATTCCAGACCTGTTCATTGATTCGAAAGCGGCGGGTGTTTTCGAAAGCGGCGATCAGTTCATGCGACAGTTGCCGCCCATCCATGTTAAACACTACCGTCGGGATGTGTTCGATTTGCGTATCGATGGCGTATCCGAAAATTATGGTTTGCATTGCCGGAACGACCAGCATAAAAAATAGGGTCGACGGCTGACGACGTATGTGCACAAATTCCTTGATCAAGACCGCCCACAGCCCAGTCCAAGTTCCGCTGCGCCGGCGCACTGACTTCTTCACGGGGACACCAGGAGGATCTTGCTTGCGTGGCACATCGGGTTTCCGCGTGGGCTCGGCGGTGCTTTCACTACGCACCTCAGCATTTCGCGTCAGGGCCACAAAGACATCTTCCAAACTGGGCGGAATTTCGCGAGAGTCATCTGAAGGGGGCACGCCAATGTGCTTGAGGATGTCATCGGGCGAGAAAGTTTCATCGATCAACAAATGGATCGTTTCGCCAAACAGTGTCGCGTCGTGAACTTGGGGACATTTCTGAAGTTCCGCAAGCTGACGGGCTGGGCTCGGCAGGCGAACTTCAAATCGTCGTGTGCCTATAGGGTTGACTTCTGGAAGCTGTTTGAGTTGGTGGGGTTTACCCAGCACCAGTAGTCGTGATTGATAGATGTAGCCAATATCAGTGCAGCGTTCGGCTTCGTCCATGTAATGAGTTGTCACAAATAGCGTTACGCCGCGACCGGACAACTCGAACAGCAGGTCCCACAAATGACGTCGTGCGACAGGATCGATGCCTGCAGTCGGTTCGTCGAGGAACAACACGGAAGGTTCGTGAATTAACGAACAGGCGAGAGCGAGCCGCTGTTTCCAGCCACCTGATAACGTCTGCGCCAATTGAGGCAAGCGGTCGCTGATGCCAGTCAGATTCAATACCGCATCGCGACGCGCGGCCAACCTTTCGCCATCGAGCCCATAAATTCGACCATAAAAGTCAAGGTTCTCTCTCACCGATAGATCGCCGTACAAGCTGAACTGCTGAGACATGTAGCCAACTCGCGGCTTAATCTGTTCGGCCTCGGTACGGATGTCCAAACCAAGCACGCTAGCCTCTCCATCGCTTGGCGGAAGAATGCCCAACAACATGCGAATAATCGTTGACTTGCCGCTGCCATTAGGGCCTAGCAGTCCAAAAATTGAACCACTGTCAACTTCGAAGCTAACGTCGCGAACGGCCTCGAGCGAACCAAAGGAACGTGACAGCGACCGTACATCGATGATTGGAGAATTCATTTAGTTCCACCGTTTTGATCGAGCCAAACGTCAGCCGTCATTCCGGGCCGCAACAGGTCTTCTAAGTCGTCCACCCTGACCTTGATGCGATAAACTTGTTTTGATCTCTCCTCCAAGGTTTGCACATTGCTAGGCATGAACTCTGCTTGGCGGGCGACAAAAGAGACCGTTCCAGAAAAACTCTTTTCGGGATGGCTATCGACCGTCAAGCGAACCATTTGTCCAATCTGAACGCTAACTTGATTTTGCGGGATGTAGGCACGTACCCAAAGATGACTCTTGTCCAATATGGAAAGCACCGGTGCGCCGGGTGCTACCATGTCGCCGGGCTTCAAATTAAAGGCTTCGACGATGCCGTCGATCGGACTGGTGATATTCAATTCTCTTCTTTGCTGTCCAAGGGCGTCGACCGACGCTTGGGCCGCGTTGTATGCGGCCTGGGCCTGCTCAATTTCCTCTTCACGATATCCATTCTGCATCAACATCCAAGCTTGCCGCGCCTCCTCGACACGCGCTGCCGCCTCTTGCAATTCCTCTTTGCGCGTCCCGGCTTCGAGCAGGTTTAATTCCTGTTGGCGGACAACCACGCTTGCCAACGCCGCATCGAGTGATTCTTTGGCATTGTCGATCTCTTGTCGTGATACGGCATTTTCGGCTAAGAGTTTTGTTAGACGTTGGATGGTTCGATCGGCGAGCATTCGTTCGGCTTCGGCCTGCTCAAGTCGACCACGAGCCGCTTCGATCTCCTGCGAACGCGGACCTGCTTTGAGAAGATCAAGTCGTGCCTGGAGCTGATCAAGTTTCGCTTTGGCTTGCAACTTGTCTTCCTCACGAAAACCCGTCTTAAGTCGTTTCAGCTCTGCTGCACGAGCTGCTAACGTATATTGAAGTTCCTTTTCGCGTTCCAACAGATCAAAGGGCTCTAGTTCAACAAGCGACATGTCAGCCACAACATTCTGCCCCTCTTGAATGTACACCCGTGCAACACGCCCTCCCACACGTGACCCCAAGCGTATTTCATCGGCCTCGATGAATCCAGAAATGCGCGTCGGCTGAGGATTGAACTTGCTATAGAACACAAGTGTCAAAAGCGACGCTGTAACCAAAAAGAGAACGACAAATCGCTTCATCATGCCGGTTGCCACTCACTCTAGGAATGAAAAAAGACTCTAGCTAGTTGGACAGCGCCACTTAGTAGCCTGGGCAATTTGGCGTCCTGAAGTTTTCGTAGCCACCCGCTGCCAAGCGGTGGAAAACGTTAACTATCGCGTCCACCGTCTGGCGACGGTGGCTACACAGCTTGCAAGTGGCGCTGTCCAACTAGTATCGGTGGCCGCTGTACAATCCGTTCCGTCAAGTGCGTCGGCGGCAACTTAAATAGAAATAGACGGCGATTCGACAAGACCAAATGTGCGACGGATTGACCGATAGGTTTGGACTCACAGACAATTGATTCAGGTTATGGGTTTCAGGATGGCTTTGCAACGGCTGTTGACCTGTGCGAAGGTAAATTCGGATAGTAATACCTTCAATACTTGAGCACGTTGAGCTGGGGCAAACTCGCGTCATTTGTCTTTCGCTTGCAATTGGAAAAGCGATGCATCACAATTGTCAAGCTCCACGACCCATCGACTCTTCAGACTCCGCCCCCAAATGATTTGTGCATCACAACTTACGCGCAGTTATCGCATGGGGCACGAGTCGATCGATGCGGTTGCGGGGATTTCGCTCGCGGTACCCCAGGGCGATAAGATCGCGATAATCGGACGCAGTGGTTCTGGCAAGTCGACTCTGTTGAATCTTCTTTCGGGCCTCGATCGTCCAACCTCTGGCATGTTGACAGTGAACGATAAGCGGCTGGACCAACTCAGCCGCACCGAGATGGCAGAATATCGGTTGAAGACAATCGGTGTAATTTTCCAATCCTTTCAACTGATTCCACAGCGAACCGCGTTTCAAAACGTCGAACTGCCGTTGATCCTCAGCGGCATGTCACCAGCCAACCGGCGCGAAATTGCCGACGAATGGCTTTCCAAAGTTGGTTTGCATCCGCGCCGCAATCATTTGCCGTACCAATTGTCGGGTGGCGAACAACAGCGAGTAGCCATCGCTCGGGCTCTAGCCAATAATCCAAAAGTCATTCTGGCTGATGAGCCGACGGGCAATTTGGATTCAGGTACTGCGTCGGAAATCATGCAACTCTTGTTGTCGCTGTGTCACGATTCTGGCGCAACGTCCGTTATTGTCACACACGACGCTCAAGTCGCTGAGCGATGCAGTGAACGGCAGTTTCGTATGCAGGATGGGACATTAACCGAGGTGCCAATCGATGCGAACCACTGAAGTGCTTCGAATGGCAGTCCACAATCTCTGGCAGCGCCAAGTCCGAACGCTATTCAATCTAACGGGTATTGTCACCGGATGCGTCGTCTTGCTCATGACGGCTGCCGGTACCTATGGTACGCGCAACGCCATTCACGCGCTCTTTGATTCATCCGACTTTGCGCGCCAGATCTATATCTTCCCAGGAGGATTTGCGTGGGAAGAGCCGCCGGAGGGCGAGATTGTTATCGATGCCGAGATGAGCGAGGTTCGAAGGGAACGCATCCGCCTCGCTCTAGCCAGTCAATGGAATGAAGCGCGGCGAAATATCAACCCGCGATACGACATTTCAACTGACGAGCTCGATTCGATCCGCAAACTCCCCCATGTAATCGCTGTTGTCCCCGAAGTGACTACGAATTGCTCAGTCCAGACCGATGCCGATTCGATCTCTTCTGGAATCACGACAATGAGTATTCACAGTTCCACATTGCGGCAAAGTCTCCTGGCCGGTGCATTGCCAGATGCAGGTGATCGCGAGGGTGTACTGGTCGATGAATTTCTCGCTTGGCAAATGGGCTTTCGAAACGACACAGATCTTCCAAAACTTGTTGGTCAGAAGATAACAATTGAATATCGAGTAGCGAAAAATCGGGTTGCGAATATCTATAATTCGCTCGCCGAAAAATGGGGCCAGCTCGGTGTCGACGATCTCCAACAGCAAGTGCAGTTTCTGCAGACGTTCGTTCAGCTTATGGGTGATCTGGACAATACGTCATTGAATGATGATCAAAAAGCCCAACTGCGTTCACTGATTGGCAGCGGAATAGGCGAACCAGGAGCAACACCCGACGTTCTGGAGACGCGTGAGTTCACGGTTTGCGGCATTTTTCATACGGGAGACAGCAATCCGGTCGCAGCACTATTCCGCCAGTGGTTCCATATTGTGAGAAGTGGTCTGCAAGTGCATCCGGATGTGGCTCTGGAAATCTATGAAAGCCAATCAGACGCTAATTCCTTTTACAATGCGACGGTATTTGTCGAGAGCTCGATTTTTCTACGAGAAGTGACCAGCGCACTACAGGCAGAACATTTTAATCCACAATCATCGCTGGCCATTCTTGAGCACATCGACATCCAAATAGAACAGAGCGCCTGGGTCATCTATGGCATTGCAATTGCCGTTCTCTTGACAGCATCGGTCGGCATCTCAAACACACTGATCCTGTCGATCGTGGAACGGACGCCTGAGTTTGGAATCATGAAATCGCTCGGCGCACGCGATTCGCATATTTTGAAACTCATGATTGCAGAAGGGGCACTTTTGGGCTTAGTCGGCGCCGGTTTCGCGATTTTGTTGAGCCTACTGATTGGGGCCTGCGGACAATCACTGCTCAAGATGTACGTCGAGTCCCGGACTCAGACAGAACTTGCGGGCAGCCTGTTTCAATTCCAACTTCTACCGATGGTTCTCGTCCTGCTGATCTCCGTTACGCTGTGTGTCGTTGCAAGCCTACTCCCGGCATGGCGTGCTGCAAGGCTCGACCCTGTTGTTGCGATGCGCAGGACTTAAAATACAGTTCAACTTCTCACGATCTCACTCAACCTTTGTCAAATTTGGGACCGTACTTGCTCGACGCAGCTAGCCGTTCGACTACAACCGACAGGCGTTGGCTGAGTGGTCCGCTCAAGATTTGAAATGGAATGCGCCGCGCGAGCAAGTCTTGCGTAATGCGACGCTGCATCGCGTTGCGCGAGACCTCACCCGATCGATCCCAGGTGTCACAGTACGGAAAGTCGGTGTCGCATAAAAAAAAGTAGTCGTATCGATCGCGAGTCTGGTTTGCCAATTGAACGAGCTCTGGATGGGCAACGTCGTGATAATAATACGAAAACTGCAACGTCGTTGTAGCGTCCGTATCAATGAACAGGTACCGATTTGCATCGGCCAGAAGTTGATCTTCGCGACGGCGATGCTCAACAGCGATTTCCAACAGTTGCTCTTGTGTCAGCTTGCGATTGGTCTGATGGAGTTCCCAGAACTCGCGACCGTACTCCGGCATATGGACTGTGTTGAAATGCTTGGCGACCAACTCTGTGAGAGTCGATTTGCCGGTCGAAGGAGCCCCCAGGAAGACGACTCGAATAATCAAATCTTGCAGGACGCGTGGAGATAGGAACTGGCGATACTCAAATGGACTGCTGCGTATGGTGGTGGCTGAGATGTTGAATCGAGTGCGATTCAAGTCGACACGACGATCAATCGCGTCCAGTGCTTGACTGACATGAGCGCCATAAAGTTCACTGCTGTAGAAATGGGTGATCCCACGTCCTGCCAGCTTGCGTTTCAGATAGGCATCGTGCTTGGCCGTTACAGCCGGATCCAAACCGGTCTCGCTGGGGCCATCCCAGATTTCGAGCACTTCCACTTGCGGATAAAGATCGCGAATCCATTGCGCCCGAATTGGTAGTGGGCAGACATCGAGTTCCGGGCAGTCATAAATCAGAACGAGCGTGTGGTCCATTTCCGACAGCGCGGTTTCGATGACGTGCTGGTGACCGTGATGCAACGGGGCGAACTTGCCCAGTGTCATGCCGATTTTCTTCATGAGCACTCGATCCCAGCTTGACATGGATCCGGTTGTCCACGCAAGACAGCGTACCAACTCCAGAAACCGACAACGGCCATCCCCCAAAACAATACGTACAGAATCGTCGTGGGAACAAGGCCGCGACTAGCAAACAGACAGACTCCGACGGTGTTGACGGCCAACCAATAGCCCCAGTTTTCGATGTACCTCCATGCCAGCAGGCACTGCGCCACTAGGCTTGCCGACGCCACAAACGAGTCTGCTAAAGGACTTTGCGCGTCGGTCCAACGCGAAAGCAAGGAGGTGAACAACAGCGTTTGCCCAGTGGTTATGGCCAGGCACAGCATATGTCCGCGCCATGTCAGTGTCCGTGGTTGAATCTTTGCATGTGAGGCATCTTTACGCCGAGCGGAAACCCAAGCCCACCAACCATAGACCTGCAACACAACGTAGATACCATGCAGTATCATGTCGGCATAGAGTTTGGCTTGCCAGAAGACGACAATGTAAAGCAAAACTTGGATCAGCCCCGTTGGCCAGGACCAATCGCTCCGAGCGATATACAACGCTACGCACAAGAAGCCAAAAATTGCTGCAACGATCTCGATCTGTGACATAGTGAATGATCGACAGTTTACTGCTTAATAAAAAAACGGGAGCGGACATCCGATATGATCTTGTGGTCGTCGTTCGAGTCAACACGAGTTGCCGGTTAGGGTGCGCCTACTGCGGATACAGCCGAGACCTCGGGCTAAAACCAGTGAGCATCGATTGCGAGACGCTGCGAGCATTGGGGCAAAGTTTAGCCAACTATCAAGTGACTCACAATCGTCGCGTGCTCGTTTCATGGCTCGGTGGAGAACCATTTCAATGGGAGTCTTGGCACTATTGGTCGCAGAGGTTTGTTGCCATCTTCGGCCTTGCCGTTAGCATCACCACCAACGGACTGGCACTGGGCAACCATGAAACGCGCGCGAAAGCGCTCGACTGTTTCTCTGAAATCACTGTCAGTTTGGACGGCCATGCAGAAGATCACGATCGCATGCGTAAATCGCCAGGGCTGTTCGATCGGCTCCGCGGCATCGTCAAATCGATCGTCAACGAAAGAACGTTGAACAAGCCCAGGTTGCGTATTAACAGCGTTTTGACTCGAGAAAACGTTGGCCGCTTCGCCGACTTTTGCGACATTGTAAGTCGCTGGGGCGTGGACGAACTCACATTCAATCAACTCGGCGGGAATGACCGTCCTGAATACTACGCCGATCACTCACTCCGCCCCGAGGACGTAAGCACCTTGATGGCCTCGATGCCAGCGATCCAACACAACGCCTTGGCCAACGGAATGCGTGTCTGCAGTTCCGACGAGTACCTGCGTCGAATTATGGCAACCGCAGAGCGAAAATCGTTACCCATCTTTGATTGCTCACCCGCCTCCCGCTTCTTATTCGTGGACGAACAGGGCAATTTGGGACCGTGCAGCTTTACTGCGCATCGCTTGGGGGTACAAATAAAGGAACTGAGCGACGCCGGCATCAGCGAATTGCCAGAATTATTCAGTGAAAATCTCCGTAAGGATCGACCTGCATCCTGCGCGGATTGTCACGCGACACATGTGTTTCGAAAATTCCACTAGAAGCGTTTCTGTACTACTGAGGTTCCTTTGCTACAAAATTTTTTCAAACGCGTTTCCCAAGCGCCAACCAACCCAACTCCTCAGGCTGTGGTTCGTGAGTTTGATATTGGAGATCTCTATCGCGGTCCGGTGGATATTGGAATCGAAACGTCGAAATCCGCTGTCCCTTTGGATGAGAAGCTAAGGCAGGCCTATTTTTGGATCGTGAATCATGCAATTATCAGTCCGTTTTATGACATCGAGTACAACGAAGGGGTGTCGCAGACCTTTCCCTTTGGAGATCGAGGCAACCATGTCGTTTTGCCCTCCGGTCAAAGCTACTGTAGCTTTGTGCTGCTACCACTTTTAACCTTTGCGGTTCGCGCTAAGTGCCTGCTGGTGGGCGGGCCTGGCCGCGGCAAAACGTCAAGCGCTGTACTCATGGGCGTGCTGGCGGGATATCCCATTCGTGAAGTTCGAAGGGCCATTCAAAAGGGGCAACCGCAGATGACCATCTCGGATTTGCTCGGCAATCCCTTACCGTCGGATATGATCAAGGCGCAGAGCATCGATCAGATCGGCATCGCTTGGCGAAAATGGCTGGGGATGCGAGTTAAGATCATCGATGAATACAATCGTATTCCCACGCGCACTCAATCCGCCTTGCTGACCCTGATGTCAGACAATTACGCTGAGCTCTACGACCAGACGTTCGAGTGTCCTGATTCGGCTTGGTACCTCACTGCCAACGACGATGCTGGCGGCGGAACCTATCAAGTCATTGAGGCCTTGCGCGATCGAATCGACATCGTCGTCAAGGCCTTGCACTTCAATAGTCGCTTCCTTGCTGAATTGCTCACGCGCATCGAGCAGGGAATTCGTCCCGAAGAAGTGATGCCCAACGAGATTGTCTTTTCGCCGGAAGAAAGTGACCGCGTGCACCGCGAAATACGTGCCGTGGCCATCCCCAGCAACGTCCTCCGCCGACTCGAGTTCTTTTCGAGCCAATTCGAATATTGCGAATCCGCGGCCACGCAATTCGAGTACAAAACAAAAGATACCGCCAAGCTTTCCGCAATTGACTGGCATCAAATCTCTTCGGCGGACTCTGGAAAAGACAAATTGAAAGACATTGGCGCCCAAACGAAAAATGGCATGTCGGTCCGTGCAGTGATGACGATCTTGCAGTTTGTCAAAGCCATGGCCTATTTCCGTGGTTCTGCGCAGGTAGAACTTGAGGACCTGAGGCAACTGCTTCCGTTTGTGTTGCATGACAAACTGGTGCAAGATCCTGATTGCCCATTCTTCGAGTCCGCCGACAACGCTGCCCTGCGCAGCGATAAGATCGCTTGGATTCGCCGCATCTTCGACATGTCGTGCGCCGAGTACGATCGGTTACAGTTGGACAACGAAGATCCGGTACTGAAGTTGAGCGAGCTTTTCGAACGCGGGCTCGAAGGAGTGGATCAAAACGAGGTTCGCAAGCGTCTGGCCGAAATTGAGCGACTGCTGAAATCGTGGAGTGGCTCGCGCAAGTTCTACGGTCATATGTATGATGATGTTCTCAAGCTGAAGTATCTACACCAGCGCTATACCAATTACCTTAGGTGGTTAACCTGGACCGAGTGAAAGGCTGCGATGATCAAAATTGAGGTGATTCGGGGTGACGTGATCACCGCAAAGGCTGATGTGCTCCTGCTTAAGCACGCTCAGTCGTTTTATGGTGCGGACGAATCGGTCTTCCTGCGACTCTCGCAGGCTGACGCATGCTCGATTGATGAAGTCTCGCCGGCCGATGGCGAAGCAGTACTGATGCCGACACAAGATGTGATCGATGCCAAGGAAGTGCTGTTTATTGGAACACCCCGACTTGGCCAATTCAGCTATCGTGAAATACGCCTGTTTGCCCAGCGCGCAATAGCCAAGCTCAGTCAGCAGCGCCCAGAAATAGAATCGATAGCCGCAACTGTTCATGGCGCCGGCTTCGGGCTCGACGCGGTCGAATCGCTGCGCTGCATGTTACTTGGATTTCAGCAGGGACTGACTGCGCATCCGCTGAGAAAGCTCAAGCGAGTTTCATTTGTCGAACGCAATCCCCGGCGATTTGAAATGCTGGAGAGTGCAATAGCTGACATCGAGTTGGTTATCCCTTCGCAATCCGATGTCGCGAAGGATGCGGCAACTCCCACGGGGTTGCTCAACGGAATGAACAAGAAATCCGTTTTCGTGGCGATGCCTTTTACAGACAATTTCGAAGATGTTTATCAATTCGGTATCTATCAAACCGTTCGTCGCTGCGGCTACGTCTGCGAAAAAGTTGACGAATCTGTTTATGCGGGTAATATCGTCGAACGAATCATGACGGGCATACAGGAGGCCGCCTTTGTCATTGCGGATCTCACAGAGGAAAGACCCAATGTCTATTTGGAAGTTGGGTACGCTTGGGCGTTGAACAAGCCTGTAATATTGGTTGCGCGTGAAGGTCAACGACTCCACTTTGATCTGAGTCATCACAAGTGCTTGTTCTACAAGTCAATCACAAAACTCGCTGAGTGTTTGGAGAAGACGATCCAGGAATTGTTTGGCCATGGCGGAGACTCGACGTGAGCCAATTCGAGCTGAGCTCCCAGTTTATTGAGGTCCTCGACGCGCAGCGAGAGTCTCTGAATGAACGTTTTCGAACTCGGACCAAGCTTGGAACCAAGATCGATCCCGATGAGTTCAAAGCCCATTTGGCTCGACGCATCGGACCGATCATCGATGCGGTCCACGCCCATTCCCCCGAACGCATTCGCAGGACGGTCGCTGAGTTGGTCGAAGTGTCCCTCGATCTGTTTGCCTCCAATTACCTGGGGCGCGATTCCACAACCAAGCACATGCGTGAGCTCTGGGAAGACCTCCTACCACAAGCAGCACCGCTCGTCGCTCGCGATCCTCTTCGTTGCGCCGGCAGTTTAGCCAACGGATTAATCCAAGTCGAAAGCCACGACGAGCGAGCGGCTGGGCGTTGGTTAGAACTCCTGCAACGCTCACTTCGGGAATGCAGTCATGTCGATGAATGGTTGATGACCGGCAAGATTGCAGCCTGGCTTTCAGGAATGGCCCACTACCGTCTGGAAGCCATCTCGTTGGCAGGCGCACTGAGCCCCGCGATTTTACGTTCGCTCATGGAGCTACCAGCATCCTTGCCTGATGCGGAAGTCGGTGCGGCATTAGCAAAGTTTTCGACCAACCCCTGGAGTCGATTCGCAGCGGATACCTCTACGGAGCCGCATCGCATCGAACTCGCGAAAGTTTGCTGCCAATTCCGTGGCTTCGGAGGAACGATGATGGCGCCGCCCCATGTGACCAATATCGACGGAAAGCTCCTGGTTACGGATGGGACGCACGTTTGGCAACTAATGGCCGATCGCTTCGGCTGGTCAACCCACCGCCATGAATTGGACCCCGAAACGGTAATTCCCGTCGTCAGCCGCCAAACGCAGCAACCGTTGCCGCCCCACATACCCAAGCTGCAGGCGGATGGCACTGTGGTCTGGGGTAACAACTCGGAAACATTCACAGAAGTAGCCAACTGCTCCAGCGAAGCATTTGACGGCTTGACGTTTGCCGTTACCATCCCCACCTCGTTTCATGTCTTCCTGTTCTATTGTGACGCAGCCATTTCCAACCCAAATTCGAATTAGCATTAACGCCCAGCTTGGACTACTCTCCAGGTACACTATATGGTTAACAGAAATGCGATTCTCAAAGAGCTCCAAGAGCGTTGGACTGCTGCTTGGCCACAAGCCTTGGCAGACTGGAGTCCGTTTGTACAACTGCATGAACCCAAATGGTGTTTAACGAAGGCCGCGGAACTCCAGGAGTCACTGTCCACGAGCTTCGCCATGATTCGATTGGTGGATCATTCGGTCGTGATTAGCCTCAGACAAGTGCTCGATCAAGGCTTGGAAGAGTTCGCTGTTGAAATTCTTGCCCATGAAATTGGACACCATGTCTACTGTCCCGCAGATTTGACCGACAATGGCCGCATGTTAGCTCGGATGCGTCGCGGACTTCCTGGATGCGAGCCCTATGCGGCGATGATCGCCAATTTGTATGCGGATCTCTTGATCAATGACCGATTGCAACGCAACTGCGGCAGGAACATGGCGGGGGTCTATCAAGCGTTAGAGTCCGGCGAGACGAACTCCAAGCTGTGGTGGCTCTATTTGCGGATCTACGAAGTGTTGTGGAGCCTTCCCCCACAGACCCTGGCTTTGGGAGAAGCGGATAGCAGGCTGCGGATCGATGCGACGCTAGGTGCCCGCCTGGTGCGCAGTTACGCCAAAGATTGGCTGGGTGGTGCAGGGCGATTTGCATGTCTCATGTTTCCTTATATCGCCGAGGAAGCCGAAGCGGCCCGCGCTGCAGCCAAACAATGGTGCGATACGCTGCAAGCCGGCGCTCACGGTTACCCCGACGGTCTCTCAGAACTTGATGCCGATGAAGAATCCGGTAACATCCACCCAGTAGAAGATCCCGCATTGAGCGGATTGGAACCGATCGAACTCGATGAAGGATTGGAGGGAACACCCTACGGTTCTGTTCCCAGTTCGCTCTCGGGACGCAAGACCATCAAGTCCTATCGCGATCCTTTCGAATACGCCGAGATCATGAAGGCTTCGGGAGTCAATCTCAGTGAACGCGAAATCGCTACTCGATACTACCGGGAACGCGCCCTCCCCTACTTGATTCCATTTCCTGTGCGGCGAAGTAACAAGTCATTGGAGCCGCTACCCGAAGGAGTCGAACTTTGGGAGCCTGGCAGCGAAATGGATCAAATCGATTGGATCAGTACCCTGGTCGCAAGCCCCACCGTGATTCCCGGAGTTACGACTCGCCAGCGGCTAATCGGTAGCTCGCCAGGTGCAGAGCCTGAGCTACAGCCATTCAACTTGTATCTCGGTGTCGATTGCTCCGGTTCCATGCGAGACCCGGCCCGCAATTTGTCGTACCCCGTGTTGGCCGGCGCGGTCATAGCACTTTCAGCGCTCCGCACTAAAGCGAAAGTCAAAGTGGTTCTCTCCGGTGAACCTGGCAAATCCATTTCGACTGATGGCTTTATTCGCGACTCAACGGAGGTGTTGCGGACACTCGTTAATTACCTCGGGACCGGATATTCGTTTGGTATCCATCGTTTGGCTGAAACATTTGCTTGCGGTGAAGGCGACAAGGCGAACGTCGATGCACCTACCCATATCCTGATCCTAAGCGACTACGATATGTTCCAGATGCTCGCAGAGAAAGGAAATGAAAGACTTGGGTGGGAGGTGGCTCGTGAAGCGGCTCGCGCGTCCGGCGGTGGTGCGACGTATGTCCTGCAACTGCCGGGGTTCGAAAACAGGACCGAACAATTTGGCAATGAAATCCGGCGAATGAAACAAGATGGCTGGGGAGTGCATTTGGTCAATTCAATGGAGGAGCTCATCGAATTCGCCAAACAGTTTAGTCGACAACAGTATCATCACCAACGGCAAGGTCCAAGGGAGCTCGCGCGATGAATCATGAGGGCCCTGCCTTGGAATTGCTCTTACGCCGCCTGAGCGAATGTCCGGCTGAGTTTATTGAAACGTGTGAAGTCCGAGATGGACACCTGCAGCTGATCGCCATCGTCTGCGACCACTTCCGTCCATACACACTCAAAGACCAAGATCCGTTTTGGGAAACGTTACGATCCCATCAGCTCAAAAGCTACAAGCCGGAGAACTATTTTGCACTGCTTTCGATCGCCACCTGGCTTCTCGGCCATGAATGGTTTGTCGAACATCGAGAGACCCTGGAATCCGCATGGCTGTGGTTGACCAGCGATTCACTCGGTACACTGGCCAACTCGGTCAAAGCATTCGACTGCCTCAACGATCCAGATCGACGCGAGGAATTGGTCCGACTATGTCTTGTTTCTATGGACTTACGACCGGCGGGCGAAACCAAAGAACAGGCGATGGACCGTTTGAACACTCTCGACAGTGTCGAACGACGACGCGTCTTGAATGCAACCCTTGCAGCCGAACGAAGGGCGCGCGAGGTCCGAGAAGCGATGGCGCGAGAGAAAGCTCGCGAGTCCGCCAGCCGATATGGCGAATAACCCAACGAGTATAAAAGTGAGTCCAAGCCGATACCCTGAATTATCCGAGCCCCAACGGTTTCCTATCTTGTCCGAACGCGGGCGCAAGTTGCTGCACCAATTGCGGCAACATCCCCATGCACCGATCTGGAACTGGCCCAACGGCGAACAACTCGACCATCAGGATCTTGGGCGAGTGCTCGAGTTTGCCAACTCACTGCAACGGTCTGAACCGCAAGTCCCAACTTGGCTGGCTCTCTATGTGGAACGATGCTTAAACGAGGTCCCCTTCTATCGAAAGCGAGCTCAGGTTGGCTGCCCGTTCGAGGAATTACCAACCTTCCGCCGTGCCGATTTGGCACCTCGTGTTTGGGAGTTCGTACCGGACGACGAACCACTAGAGAAACTCATTACATTTTCAAGCAGTGGCACGACCGGCCATCCGACGCGGACCGCGCATCACCCCTTTTCGGCAGCCTGTGGAGTTCCTTTGCTGGAACATGCTTTGCAAACGTTTTGTGGCATCTCACTGAACCGGAGTGCCGAGCAGGTTGCCATTGCCAATCTGGTAGCCTATCCCGACGCTTATACGACAGCGATCGTCGTCGCCTATTTAAAGGAAGCGGGCTGCATTCGTCTGAATCTTGACAAGTCGGCTTGGCGTGCTGAAGGCGATTGTGTCCGCTACCTCCAGCAGTGGCGCGCTCCCGTTTGGCTTGGAGATCCCATCGCATTCGGTGCGATCGAAAAATTGTCGCTAGACCATCAACCCCATGCCATCTTGTCGAGCATCATGCAGTTGACGGATGCTTACGCCCGACAACTTCATGAACGTTATGCCTGCCCAGTCATCGATCTCTATGCCATGACCGAAGCGGGTATCATCGCTGCGCGTGATCCTTTAGCGCAACCCAATCCAGTCCATCGAATCTTGCCTCACGATCTGTTTGTGGAGATTTTGGATGAGCAGGGCCAGCGTTGTCCCGATGGTGTGCGAGGTGAAATTACGTTGACGGGTGGTCGCAACCCATACCTGCCGCTGTTGCGTTACAGAACGGGCGATTTCGCTGCTTTGGAGACAATCGCCGGTCAGCGTTGTCTGGTGGGGCTCGAGGGACGACAGCCTGTTCAATACGTGACCGCCGACGGGCAGGTCATCCACAGCATGGAGGTCACTCGACTGATGCGCCGCTATCCCGTCTTAAGGTATGAAATGAAGACGACATTCGATGGTCGTCACGAACTGCACTACGACGGTGACATCGACTTAGCCGGGTTGCAAGAGGAACTCAGTGAGTTATTTCGAGCAAACGTGCCGGTGGTTGCGATAGAACCGCCACACCAACTCCCAGTTAACTAGCCCTTATGGCCCAACTTCAACAAGATCGACCAAGCAACATGAAACCCAAGCTTAGCCTCGTCCTCGCCTTGCTGTTCGGAGTCCTTGCGAACCTCCCCGCCAAGTCCGCGCTGGCCGCTGAAAGCGATGAGGATAACCAGACCGTCCGTGTCTTTATTTTCGCTGGTCAATCCAACATGGTGGGCTCCGATTCCAAGGCAAAAGACATCAGTCGCTTTCCACCGTTTGCGGGGCTCGAACTGCCTCAGGAAAATGTTCGGTTCTCTTATAACCTTGGTCGTGAAGAAAAACGGACGTCCAACGGCTGGATTCCTCTGCAACCCGTGGACGAGGTCGTCGGTCCCGAATTGAGCTTTGCACGACGACTGTCGCAGCAGATCAAGGCGCCGATTGCCATCATCAAATGCGCTGCAGGCGGCACCACTCTTGGCGGTGACTGGAATCCGGACAATCCAAGTGGCTTTAAGCTCTACCCGGAAGCGTTGTCCTTGGTCCGTGCATCCTTGGCCGAATTGGATCGGCAGAAGGTGCCTTATCGCATCGAGGGCTTCATGTGGCACCAAGGTGAGAACGATATGTTTGATGGCGAGTTCAAGCCGAACTATGGCAAGAACTTGGCGAATTTCATCACAAGTTGGCGACGCGACTTGAAGGCGCCCGACCTTAAGTTCTACATCGGCGAGCTGTGTACGAAAACGATTTGGGGGATGGATAACCGCGACAACATGTATGCCATCCGCGCTGGGCAAAAGGCGGTTACGGACTCCGATCCCCTGGCTGAATACATACCTACCTCGCACAACGCCGTCGAGATCGGCGGCGGCGAGGGCTTGCATTACCACTATGGCACCCTCGGACAACTCGAACACGGCGTGAACTATGCTGGTGCTTATTTGAGAACAATCGGGAAGTTGCCGAACAGTGCTCGTACGCTCGAGGCCTGGCCCTACGCAAAAGGGAGCGTCGTCAAGCTATTTATCTTGGCTGGACACCGCAATATGGAAGGCGAGCGCGCGTTCACTCAAGAGCTCACAACACTAGGCAGCGTTGATCGACTCTTGGCCAACGACAATCACCACATCGCCTTTAAGTATTCCATCGGTGGTGGCTACCAAACGTCGCAGGGCTGGGAGCCGTTAGGACCCGCCGGATTCTACGACACCTTTGGCCCTGAACTGAGCTTTGGAAAATCGCTCCACAGCCAGATAGCGGACCATGTCGCCATCGCCAAATTCACGCACAGCGGTTCACAGATCAACGATTGGACACCCGAGGGTACCAATGCCACCGAACGCAATCTTTACCAGCCGTTCATCGCTTTTATCCGAGAGTCGATCGGAGAACTGGAAGCAAAGGGACATGAAGTGGAGTTGGCTGGCATCTTCTATCATGTCGGTGAAAACGACATGGCGTTTGGCGACTATCGCCGCAACTCGGCTCGATGGCTGCAAGCTATTGTGAACCAAAGCCGCGTTGACTTGGGGCAACCACAGCTCAACTGGTATATCAGCCAGCAGCCGCCCACCGATTCCCAAGGACTCAACCAAATCGATGTCACTGCCATGCTGGCCGAGATCGCCGCCGAAGATCCTGGGTTCATCCACGTGAAAGCCTTTGAGCTTCCCCAGCAACAAGAACAACTGGTGATCACCGCTGCCGGAATTGTCGAACTAGGCAAGTTGCTGGCGCAAGCCTACATCGATCACCGTGCCAAGCCGGATTGAATGTTCACTGTTTCTCCATCTAAACTGGTCGACATTTCGCGATGTCAGAACAGTGCTTTGTCAGAAATGTGCGCCGACCGTTGGATGACGCAAGCCGCAATCTCTCGTTTTATCCGTTGCCTCAGTAGCCAGCGTTTGAACAGCCGCGATGTGTTCCATTCATCTGCATATTTGGCCTCGATCTCAGCCCGAACCTCCAGTTCAATCCCGTCCAGCGCACGCTCGAAACCATCCGATACAAAGCCCGTCGATTCAGAACGCGCCTTAGGGCCGCGGGGTACTTGGGCCACAATGCGGCGTATTAGAATGAACAAGTATGATCTCACGCTACAACTCTGAGGCCTCTTTCAAGTGGTTCAGCACCTGTTATGGTAGTGCTTTCAAGTTGAATACGCGAGCACCTTTGAAACAATCCTCATTCTTCAAAAAACGAAAAGGTGAGGGCAACGCAACAACGGGAGGGCGACGCGGGCGAGGCTCCTGCGGAGCCATTACGGGCCGCAAGCTAACGTCCAAAAGCAAGGGGCAAAGTACCTGCCACAAGTGACGGATGGCTGAAACATCCGTGCCCCGGCTTTGCCATCCGTGCTATAAAATCAAGTGCGGTTCCAACGAATTGAAGGAGACCGACGAATGTCAAACGGCTGCAAAACTTCAACTTCAACCTCAACTCGGGCTCACAACCCGAGACAGGAGCGGCTTGAATGAATTTAAGTTTAAGTTCGAGTTTAGGTTTAAGTTTGCTCCTGCATAACTTGAACGTCAGCGCCATGGACAGGACCTGCCGCAAGTGACTGATGGCTGGAACATCCGTGCACCGGCTTTGCCATCCGTGCTATAAAATCAAGTGCGGTTGCAACGAATTGAAGGAGACCGACGAATGTCATGCGGCTGCAAAACTTCAACTTTAACTTCAACTCGGGCTCACAACCTGAGACAGGATCGGCTTGAATGAGTTGGGACAGTCCAATTAAGTTTAAGTTCGAGTTTAGGTTTAAGTTTGCTCCTGCATAACTTGAACGTCAGCGCCATGGACAGAACCTGCCGCAAATGCCTGATGGTTGGAACATCCGTGCACCGGCTTTGCCATCCGTGCTATAAAATTAAGTGCGGTTCCAACGAATAGAAGTATTCGACGAATGACACGTGGAATTTCACTGGATCAATCACGTCCATCGAATTGTATACGACACCAACGAAATCTCATGGACTCATCATGCATCGAATTTTATGTCTAGTCCTCACATTCGCCCTGGCGCAAAGTCTATCCGCACAGCAAGCGCCCTACGATGTCTTCCCATCGGCCGAGCCACCTTACTACCGAGTGCGTTACGAAGCATCCGCTGCGCCCGGTGAACTCTCCTTTTCGGTAAACTACACCGCCTGGATTCCGGATGACATCGAGTCGCTGCGTGGCGTCATTGTTCACCAGCACGGTTGCGGAGAAGGATCGTGCAAGTCGGGACTGACCGGCGCTTTCGACCTGCATTGGCAGGCGTTGGCCAAGAAGTACGCGTGCGCTCTGCTCTCACCGGCCTACGAACAACCCGAAAAAGCAGATTGTCAGTTATGGTGCGATCCGCGCAACGGATCGAGCGACACATTTCAACGGGCGCTTGTTGATCTTGGTGCCAAGTCGGGTCATCCCGAACTGGCTCAGGTGCCTTGGGCGTTATGGGGACACAGTGGCGGCGGACACTGGGCCGGTGGTATGGTCATGCTGCATCCCGAGCGATGCGTGGCGGCTTGGCTCCGCTCGGGCGTACCACAACTTGAAGCCAATCCCGACCGCCCGACGATCAAGGCACATGCATTGCCCGAAGCGGCTCTGCGCGTGCCGTTGATGTGTAACGTGGGAATGAAAGAAGGTGTCTCTGTGACCGATGGACCTTTCGCAGGCGTTTGGCCAGCCAATGAGTTGTTTTTTCATCACATGCGCGCCAAAGGTGGCTTGGTGAGCGTGGCCATTGATCCGCTGACCGCTCATGAATGCGGCAACCAACGTTATCTGGCGATTCCTTGGTTGGACGCATGCCTTGCCGCCAGATTGCCGGATGAAACTGGAGGACCACTGAAGCCCATGCCAACTGAAAACGCGTGGTTGGCCACGCTGCTGAGTACTGAAGCGTCGGCAGAAGATAGCTTCGAAGGTGATCCGTTGCAGTCCGCATGGTTGCCTAGCCAATCGATAGCTCGCTTGTGGATGCAATATGTGAAGGACACCGCCGTGACGGATGATACGCCGCCACCGGCACCATATAATCTACAGGTTAACAACAATGAACTGCACTGGGAGGCCAGTGCGGATTTGGAGAGTGGACTAGCCCACTTCATTATCGAGCGCGACGGCGAATTCCTCACCAATTTGCCAAAGGAGGGCAAGAACCCGTACGGGCGACCGCTCTTTCAAAATCTGCAATACAGCGACACTCCCACGCAACCGCTTGTCCCCATGCACTTCGTCGATGAAAACCCAGTACCAGGCAAAGCGCATCGATACCGAGTCATAGCGGTGAACAGCGTGGGACTCAAGTCGAACTAAGCCTGACAGCGCCGCTCTTAGACCAATTGCTTGACTGCGGGAGACAAGCTGCGGAGATAGTTGGCTTGTTGAATTTCTTCAGGGCTGTTGTAGCCCACTCCGCCGACGAGACATTTGACCATTTGCACAATCACTTCTGGCTTGGTGGTGGCCAGGGACTTGAGAGTTGCTTCATGGCCTCGTGACCGCATCTTATTAACATAGGCGAGCGTGACGTCGTCGCGGTCGGACCAATGCGCGTCATACAACCTCTTGAAAATGCCGAGCAGACGTTCTGGATTCAAACCAATTTCGACCAGCGCATTGGCCAAGCCGTCTTCGTCCATGTTCGCAGTGAAACCGAACGATCCCCAGCGAAATCGGTTGATTAAGAACTCAGGATCATATCGCATGTATTGAGTGAAGGAATGGGCCGCAACGCCCCCGACTTTGATACTGCTGAAACTGAATTTGTAGTCCATCCACCCAACAGGATCAAACGTGAATGCATGGTTAAAATGTTGGATCCCAGGTGGCCAGAAGCGGCACGGCGAGCCAAACGAGTGTACTTGGCAGTTCTGAAGTGGTCCGTCCACCAATGCGACCGCCGTCAACATATTACTTGTGATCAAGTTACCTTGGCTATGCGAAAAGATTGGCAGCCGCGCTCCCGCCCCGCGAACCAAGCGGTACAAGGCAAGCGTTGCTTTGTTCGACGAAATTGCTCGCTCCATGTAATCGGCCTTGGTCAAACTGGGTTGCTTGGCTTTGGCGGATTCATAGGCATTGTCAAATAATTTCCCCCAAAGATTAAAGCTGACGAAGGCTCCTGACTGTGGCGCAACCAGTGTCAGTTTGTCGGAGAGGCATTGCCCCAGGTCCTTCCAAAAGCCATCGGTTTGGTTATAAACCCCGATGACCGGACAACACTGTAGTGTCGACAACGCTTCTGCGCTCGCCTTATGGTTCTGAGGCGTGTTATCCATGCCGTTGACGAAAATGACTTGCCGCGAGCGGTCAAAGTAATGCGTGCCTTTTAGCTCAGGAGACTCGTAGAGGTTGATGTCTCCATCGCCCGTAGGAATATTCCCACCCGTTTTAATCGATACATCCGGCATTCGCGCGTCCAATAAAAGCTACTGAAACAAGACTCGTTCGTCTTGTATGTAGCACAATTATCTTGGCGCCATTGCCTGCGTTGCACGAAAAAAGCAAAAATTTGCATTTCGCTCTGTACAGGTGGCCCGAAATCGCATTGAAAACCGCTCTGGAATACTAACCCCGCGATCGATGACCGCGTCGCATCAAGCCTATGCCCAATGCGCATCCCAGCAATGCGATGGCTGAGGGTTCCGGAACGACGTTCAAGTTCAGTGTTAGATTGGTTTCGAATTCACCCGGAAAACGAGCGCCAAAACGAATCTGGTGATTTCCACGAGTTAGCGGTTCGATCATGACCCAATATCCATCCGATACAGCCAGGCGGTCCATTGGAGTCAAGCCGATGTCGGCAAGCAGCTGTCCATACTCCAGCGTAAATCCGCCATCTGGAGTCGTTTCGCGGTGGAGTGTTGGATCGGCTATGGCGGTCCCATCCAGTTCGAAAAACAGATTATCCATCATGTCGGTGTTGGTTACCGCCAGGTTACGGATCGTCGCTTCGTCTGCACCGTCTTCAGGTGCCCAAAAAACCCAGTTGGTAATTGGGACGAGCAGATATTTGTCGTCCGGAACGTCGAAAGTGCGGACGTAAGGCGTGCTGTCCCCCAGGTTACCAGCCATAAAAAAGATTGGGCCTGCTTGATTGAGGTTGGCAAACTCACCGGTGGTGTCAGTCAATGGGCTTGTCGGAAATCCCTCGGTCACCGCCCAATTCCACCAATCACCCGTCCAATCTGCGATGGGCTTACCTTCAACCACGCTGCCAGGAATGACAATTCCAGCTTGAGCGACAGTCGAACTCAACATCAAACATCCGGCGATGATCACGAGTTGAAGCAGTTTTGTTGCGCCGGGCCGAAGCGTCCAATGCGAATGCTGCTTTGGCAGGCGTTTTGGTTTTGCCGGAGAGAATTGATATTGTGCCGCGGTGCAGTGGCTTGTCATGCGAGACCTCTTTCAAAGGGATAATGGCATTGTCGAACGACTGTCCCCAATCGTTTCTATTTTTATTGACTCAATTGGGCTCATTTCAAATGGTGTCGAACGACAATCGTTCTACATTGGCCACTAACGATTGGGGACGATCGTTCGAAACCAGGAGCTTTAGTCGACTGGGAATTGATCGAGTAGTTCGCGGTACATTTGCGTCGTACCGGCGAGGAAATTCAATGCGGCGACTCTGAGAACTTCGTGGTGCCATTCATTCAACGGCAGGCTATCGAGGAACTTCAACGCTTCTTCGCCATGCTCTTTGTCCAGCTCCGAGTGCAGTTCAATGGTACGAAACGCTGAACGCGGATAGCCAGAACGCTTTTGCAAAAAGTCGATGGCTTCCATGCTGGTTTGATAACACTCGCTGGGAACCAGGCTACCAAACATAGCTACAGGATGATGATGGACCGTCCAGTAATGCATCGCCCCTTGCGCTGATGCCACGCTGGGATCGGGCAACCGTCGCAATATGTCCTCTCGCGGGTAGCCAATCGACTCCAGGTCCTGCAGCAGCAATTCGTCGTGTCCATCTTCTTCCAGCAGATGTTCTTCCAAATAGGGAATCATCGCCGCTGACACTTCATCGCTATCAGCCCGTCGCTCGCATTCTGCCTTGGCAGAAGTCATCAGTGGCGAGCTAAAGCGTATCAACCAATGAACTCGAAGCAAAAACTCGGGAAAGAGTTCGCGAAGTTGCGGGTGGCTAAGCACTTCGTTCGTAATTGACTGCACAGCAGGCATCGCCAAGTCGATCTTTTCGCACAAGCGATTGCTATGAGAAGTAGTAGTTGTCTGCATTGATACTGTCCAATTCGAGAGCTTATTCGTCGACGTTCATTAGACGGTGTACATTATGCTTATCAATAAAGTCCACAGAGTGTGTTCATGAAGAACTTCACCCAGGCTGGACGTGGCTTAACATTGGCCTGGACCTTGGCCAAGAGTTTCTTTTCTGTAGCAGACAGTGGTGCTTGCGTGGTGGTGTTTTCAGTCTTCATTTGAGGTTCCTAATTAATGGACATACCGGGTTAAAAATAGTTCCTAGAACGCATCCGAGACCACAGCCGTGTTTGGTGTCCAAAGCTGAGGATAAGACGGTAAGTTTCTAAGGCTCTATCCCTAAACACGCGTTTTGTGTTTCTCGGCCTTCACTTTTGGGTTAGACTTTATCGCTAATCGCCAAAATTCTATGTTGAGCGATTCGGCCGCGGCCAGTTTTCACGGATTCAACTATGTCTGGTCAAAGCGTTGGACAAGGTGCAGAGGACGAACCGCCAGTTAGTCACTCCGTAACGATTTTGATCGAACAACTTCGAGTCGAAGATGACGCCTCGGGCGCAGCAACGCAAATCTGGTCGCGTTTTTTTGAAAAACTGGTTCCCATCGCCCGCGCTCGCCTGGCAGGCCTACGCGATCATGCAGTGGACGAAGAAGATGTCTTGATCTCAGTCTTCGACCTGTTCTTTCGCGCTGCCAAACATGGCAAGTTCGCTCGTTTGAATGATCGCGATGACTTATGGCAAATACTATTGATGTTGACCGAGCGCAAGGCCTGTGAACAGTTTCGCAAGGCCCACGCGCTGAAACGAGGTCGTTTCTCTCAACAGGTATCGGTCGAACGATTAGCGGATGTAAGAGACAATGCACCTTCACCTGAGTTCTTGGTTGCCTTCAACGATGAACTGGTCAAGTCGATCCAGAAACTACAGAAAAAACAGTTGCGCGAGGTCGCGGTGTTGCGTCTGAACGGATATGAAAACCGTGCGATTGCCGAACAACTGCAAATGAGCCTCAGCTCGGTCGAACGCAAGTTGCGGTTGATTCGTGAGAAGTGGGAGTCGGAATTTGGAACGAGTAAAGAATAAAACAAAACGGTTGGGCGACGCGATTACTGAAGGGTGAATCGGTGACGCGTGGGCGACGCTCCGGCGGAGCCTTAGTGGGCTGCCACCTGTCGTTCACAAGCAAGGGGGACGAACACTCTTGGCTTGTGGACATTAGGACGCCGCCCGAAAAAACTCGGCAGGAGCCTCGTTCTCCCGACTGCATATTTTTTTGGTTAAATCGCATTCAATAGACCTAAATGTCCTTCACAAGGGGATACTACGTTGGATCTTCACGAAATAGACAGTTGCTGTGACAACTTTGAAGCCCGACTCAAGCAGGGCGACGAAATCTCGATTGACGAATTTTTGTCGCAAGCGCAACTGCAACCGGATCCACACCTGCTCTCTGAGCTGCGCAGGGTCGAGCGTGACTACCGCACAGCTCAAGCCGATACCAATGTTTTCGCCGAACCAGCTACAGCCAGGCTGGACGTTGAAATGGAGATTGGACCTTACCACCTGCTCCAAACGTTGGGCGAGGGGGGAATGGGTTGCGTCTATCTTGCTGAACAGCACGTACCCGTAACTCGCCGCGTTGCGTTGAAACTCATTAAACCAGGGATGGATTCACGCGAAATCATCAATCGCTTCGAAGCCGAGCGTCAGGCGCTGGCACGGATGGATCACCCGCACATCGCCCGCGTTCTCGACGCAGGTGCAACTCCCAAAGGCCGTCCCTACTTTGTAATGGAGTTGGTTGAAGGTCTGTCGATAACCCGCTATTGCGATCGTGCCCAACTCGGATTGAGGGCGAGGCTCGAACTGTTCATTGCTGTGTGCCAAGCGATTCAACACGCTCATCAACGCGCCATCATTCACCGCGATATCAAGCCGTCGAATATTCTAGTGGCCACCGTTGATGATCGGCCGTTGCCCAAAGTGATCGACTTTGGTTTAGCCAAAGTGCTGGAGCCAACCATCACGCGTGAGACGATGGTCACACAGTTCGGGCAGTTGATCGGCACGTTGAATTACATGAGTCCCGAACAAGCCTCTTGGCGGCATCAGGACATCGACATCAGGACCGATGTCTATTCGCTGGGTGTGTTGCTGTACGAGATGTTGACTGGGTGTGCATTGTTCAGCGATGAGCAACAGCAGGCCAGTATCGATGAAGTGCTACGCATCACGCGGGAGGTGGATCCGCAGAAGCCCAGCAGTCGACTGGCTGCTCATGAGAATCTGTCTCAACTAGCGCTAAAACGTGGCTCGGAGGCCCGCAAGCTGGTAAACGCCGTGCGCGGGGACTTGGACTGCATCGTGATGAAAGCTTTGGAGAAGGAACGCGATCGGCGCTACCAAAGCTGCACAAGCTTGATGGAGGATATTGAACGTTATCTCAGCGATCAGCCGGTGCTGGCTTCGGCTCCATCGCAGTTTTATCTCATGACCAAATTCGTTCGTCGCAACGCGGTGTTGGTCGGCGTGGCTGCTACCATTTTCGTTTCGATGGCGGTTGCCACGGCTGGCACATCGTGGGGACTTTATCATTCCAATTTGGCCAGGGAGGCCAACGGACGAAAAATCGTTGTGGAGCGTCAGGCAAAAGAGGTAGCCATCGCAGCCCAAAAAGAGGCGGAGCAAATGAAGGCCGAGACGGAAGCTGCGTTGGCGCGGGAAAGTCGCCAGCTGGCGTATGCAGAAGCGATCACTCAATTTGTGCGTGACGACTTTCTAGCACTCACCAGCGTTCAAGGACAGATCCGGTTCGGCGACTCAGCAACTTTGCCTCTTGGCAAGAACGCAACGTTGCAACAGTTGCTCGATCGCGCGGCTGAAAAACTGGACCAACGCTCTGACTTGGAACCTCGCACGGTGGCGGCCTTGCGATTTATGATTGGAGCTAATTATCGTGGCATGGGCTTGTTCGATTTGGCGCGTCAACATTTGGAACAGAGCGCCGAGATCTTCAAAGAGGCACTTGGGCCAGAGGATGAGCAAACCTTTAACGCCTTAAACGAGCTCGCAATAACTGAACTCAAGTCGGGGAACGTCGACAAAGCGATTAGCATGCTTCAAGCTATATTGTCGAGCAAAGAGAAACTGGGGCAGGAATATGATGCGCGTGCCTTAGCGATCAAAAACAATTTGGCAGCCGCCTTGCAAGAAAACGAAATTCTGCCGCTCGCAACACAGTTATACGAAGAGGTCTACTGCATTCGCTCTGAGTCGCTACCGGAGGATGACCAAGACCGTATCCAGAGCCTGAATAATCTCGCGGAGTGTTATCGCAGATCAGGTCGCAACCAGGAGGCTTTGCCGTTGCACCTACAGGCTTACGAATTGCGCAGAGCATTTTTGCCGGAACAAGATTTGCGAATTCTTCAGAGCATGGTGAACCTGGGAATCTGCTACCACACGGACGGACAGCTTGATAAAGCGATGCCCCTGTATGAAAAATCCCAGGAGCTAATGCACTCAATACTCGAGGAAGGACATCCGGATGTACTGGCCGTTGAAGATGACTTGGCAAACGGATATCAAATGATCGGCAAGCCCGAGCGGGCCTTGGAAATTCTCCAACAAGTGTATGAGACCCGCAAGCGAGTCTTTGGAGAAAACGAACGCACGACACTTAGGAGCTTGAGCAATTTAGCCGAAAGCCATCGGTTGCTTGGCAACTTCCAGCTGGCGCGTGAATTGCACGAACAAGCCCTGGCGGGACGGAGAAAAGTCCTGCCGCCAAATCATTTAGACATTTTGTACAGTCTGAACAACTTGGCCATTTGTTACCAAATCGATGAGCAATACGGTCGAGCGGTGGAAATGTACAACGAGTGCAGGCAGTTTATATCGGCGTTGACTCCAGATCGGCGTTTTCCGCCACTTCTCGCAGTTTCCAACAATCTGGCGCACTGCCAGACAAAGCTTGGTCGTTATGTTGAAGCCATTGAGATGTTGGCAGAAATTGTTGAAATTCGCCAAAAAGATATTCCCGACCATCCATTTACATTTTCCAGCATGCATAACCTGGCAGAGTGTTACATCTTGAACGGTGACCTGAATGCAGGTTTGCCATTGCTCAAGCAGGCGTTAGCGGCGCGGCAAGAGAAGCTCTCAGCGGATCATCCGGAAACCGTTGAGTCTCTGGCTCTTCTCGCTAAAACGGAATCTGAACACGGCGACTTCGACTCGGGACTTTCACTATTCCGTGAAGCAGCGGATAAGGTTGAGTTAAATTCAACTCTGTGGCCGATTCGAGATGAATTGCGAGGAACACTCGCAAAAATGGATCGACAAGAAGAACTGAAAACGCAGCTTGAGGCCGATCAACGTATTGCGCGCGAACTGCTTAAGTCAGATCCACCGACTTTGGCTCAAGCGTTAGCGACCATCGCAGAGGACTGGCTGGCTCTGGGCAACTATCAACAAGCATTACCGTTGGTCGACGAGTGTATTGTCATCCATGGCCATCAGCCGCTGAATCAGAATCAGGCCTCCAGGATACGGAGTATAAAAGCAAGTGTCTTGATCGACCAAGTCCTTGCCGGTGAGATTGGGGAGCGTCAAGCGTCGCTGCGCAAAGCAGAGCTCTGGTTGGAAGCCAGCTATCGCGTGCAAGCGGAGCGGGCCAAAACCGAGGCTACGCTCGACTTGCTTGAGCAATTGCGGTTTACGCTGGCGCATTTGACACGGGTCACAAAACTGCAAGAGAACTCTGAAAAGTATTCGCAGTGGCAAGCGAAGGAACGAACCGTCATTGAAAGCAGCAACAACTTTGGAAAGACTGTCGAACCTCCGGTTGTGCCCTCATCCGTGGAGAAGGCTACAGAATAATGCGCTAACCGCGGCTTGGAAACGCTAAACTGTACGCAGGCAACTAAAATTCTGGTTCGTCTGGAAAGCCAGAAGCCGTGGGAGCGGTGTGTTCATAGTCGCGAACCAGCCAGCGCCCATCGCGCTGCATGAAATAAACGCGGATCAATCTCGGTCCGTTGTATTGCATTCCTTGCGTGTTTACATTGACCACGACGGTGAATTCTGCAATGGCCGTCGGTGGGGTCGTCGCGTTGTTGATCTTGATATCCCGAATGCGTGTAACGCGTGCATCGGTGAATGCGTAGTTGGGCAATTCTGCTTCAGCCCGGCGGACCGCATCTACGGCATTGGGGTGAATGTAGCTAAAGACCCGATCGTGATCATTGGCTTTCAAGGCGACGGCGACTTCGTCAAGGATGAGCGTGATGCGCTCACGATCCGTGATCAAATTAATGCTCAATAGCACTAAACCAGCGGTGATGATGAACGCGATGCAACCAGCGATCAAAGCTTCTTTTCGAGCGGTTTGTAGCCACAGGAAAATCGCTACTCCCGTTACAAAGACCCCGCAAATTCCGATGATAAACGGGTGTTCGTTCAATATTTCGAGCATATTTGTATCGCGTTGCTTTTGAGGTTCGATGTGAATGGTACTCGACAAATTCAATGCAAACGTTTTACACTGTCGTACCCAATTTTGCACTCTCCTAACCAATTGTCGAAGAGTTTCGCATGGATACCCAGACCATTACCCCTATTCGATTGGCTGCAAGTGTTGTTGCGGTCCCGCCGCTCGCCAGAGATAGCAATCTGCGCGTGGATGCCGCAGAAAACGAACGGCTGGTGAAATTCATCGAAGCTGGGGGCGTCAATACGCTGTTATACGGTGGCAATGCTGTGTTTTACCATCTTCGCCCCAGCGAATTTGCACGCACCCTGCAGATGCTCACCGAAATTGTCGCTGAGGATACGCTAGTCGTCCCCTCGGTCGGACCTTCCTACGGATTGATGATGGACCAGGCCGAAGTACTGGCCGATTTTGATTTCCCCACGGCAATGATTCTACCTCAACGTGACGTCGTCGATCCGGCCGGTATCGTGACGGGGATTCGCCGCTTCGTCGAGTCGTATGGCAAGCCAATCGTCCTGTATTTAAAGCACGATCGTTGGCTGCCTGCCGCCATGGTTGGCAAAATGCATCGTAGCGGTATGCTCAGTTGGATCAAGTATGCAGTTGTCCGCGACGAGCCTGCAAAAGATGACTATTTGACGGAAATTCTCGCGGAAGTGCCCAGCGAAATCGTTGTCAGTGGCATTGGTGAACAACCGGCGATCGTACACATGCGAGATTTCGAAGTTAAAAGCTTTACGAGTGGTTGTGTCTGCGTGAATCCGAGCAAGTCGATGTCGCTGCTGCGGGCTATCCAGGCCGGCGACTACCCTTTGGCGGAGCAACTGCGATGCGAGTTTCAAGGCTTGGAGAATCTGCGCAATCAAATCAATCCTATTCGAGTTTTGCATCGCGCTGTTGAATTGTCCGAAATCGCTGCCACCGGTCCAATGCTTCCGCTCCTCGGCGAATTGACGGCTGAACAAACAGGTACAGTGGCGGCTGCTGCTATGGCGCTCAAACAACAACCGGCGATTCACCTTCCAGCAACTGGCTCCCCATGACGCACATTTTATTGATTCGCCACGCCCAATCTGCAAACAATGCGTTGCCAGAGCATCAGCGAGTGCCGGACCCAGGGTTGACCGAGTTGGGCCACAAGCAAGCCGCGTTGACCGCATCGGCGCTGAGCTCGCTTCAATTGACCCATCTGTATTGCAGTCCGTTTTTGCGGGCACTTGAAACCATTCGACCGTTGGCGGACGCCAAGCAAATTGTCGTATCGATACGCTGCGATATTTTTGAGCAAGGTGGCTGCTATTCGGGGAGCCTGCCTGGCGAGGAAAAAGGGGAATTGGGGATGGGCTGTGGCGAACTAACGCGGCGATACCCAAAGTGGCTGGTCGATAGTCGCATTGAAGATCGCGGATGGTGGGGCAAGCCCTATGAGTCGTGGGAAGAAGCTACGGAGCGGGCGAAGTTGGTTGTTCAATGGATTCAAGATGAATTGGTTCCCGTCGCCGGTATTCATGCGATGGTCGTACACGCCGACTTCAAACGCCTGCTGATTGCCGAACTACTTGGTCATCGAGCCCCCGCACTGATGCCCATCCTCGGCCCCTTGCATAACGTGGGAATTACCAAGTTCCATTGGAGCAGTGGCCAATGGCAACTCAATTGCCTCAACGCCACCACTCACCTCCCCCATGAATTCGTCACGTGATTTTGTCGTCGTTCGCACCGCGAACCAAAAGCCCACAAATCTGCAAATTTATAACCCCCCAAATATATATTTCTTTCCCGTTTCGATCGCGGAGCGATCGACGACTTTGTTCGGCGATCGAGGATGCTACTATTGCGGAGCGAAAGGCGATTGATCGAGGTCAAACACGTGCGGCCGAGTCGAAATGCGACTCCAATCAAGAAGGCCGATCAATTCCTGTGGGGCAATTGCTGCGGCTGTATCGGTCAGTTGCAGTGACCATGCCAAATAGCCCACGATCCGTTCCGGCGCAACTCCTTGTTCTCTCAGTTGACTTAGCCGTGTGTCGCCGTGACGTTTCGCCAGTCGCCTGCCATCGGGCCCGACAATCAGCGGTACATGAATGTACTTCGGAGGTTGCCAGTTCAGGAACTTAAGAATTGCCAGTTGCCGATAAGTACTTGCTATGAGGTCATCACCTCGTACGACTTCATTGACGCCTTGGTCATAGTCATCAATGACAACTGCTAACTGATAGGCTGGGGTTTTGTTTCCTTTGGCAATCACAAAGTCACCGAGCTGAAGCAGCGGGTTGGCGGATTGAGGGCCGTGGAGTCGATCCATCCACTGAACGGTCTCATCTTGGAATTTCCAACGAAAGGCGAAATCTGCACCGGCAGTCATCAATTGCGCAGCGTCAGTGCGTTGACGACATGTACCCGGATAACGCGGACCTTCGAGCAAGCGAGCGGCAGATTCATGGGGCGCGCTGGCGGCTTCGGCGACCTCCGAACGAGTGCATGTGCAGGGATAAACGGCGCCTCGGTCGATGAGCTCCGTTAAGACGTCGCGATAACGTGTAAGTCGCTGCGTCTGCACGATCGGCTCGTGCGGATTATCCCAATCCAAACCAAGCCACGTAAGGTCGGAGACGGTTGCTTCGTGCGCCCACGGCTTGACGCGCGGAGAGTCAATATCTTCGATGCGAAGCAGAATTTTGCCGGACTGTTGTCGTGCTGAAAGCCATGCCAGCAAGAAACTGCGGGCGTTGCCAAGATGCAATGCCCCAGTGGGTGACGGAGCCAAGCGTCCAACTGTCGCCGACAATATCGATCCCTTATATTTCTAACCCGCCTACAACCAGCCAATGCTGACAACGTCATTTTACTCGTTGCCACTCTTGAAATTCGCTAGCCAACTCGTTTCTTTCGTCAGCGTCGACGAACTCCGTAGATACCATTCGCCAATGCGACCAGTCGACGGTCGGGAAGTAGGTGTCGCCGTCGACATTTGCCAAGACTCGGGTAATCCACATCGAATCGCACAGGGGAAGCGCGGCGGCGTACAACTGTGCTCCTCCGACCACCATAATCTGACGCCCTGGATCGACGCGCGGAGCAACCTCCTGCAAACTGGCAACAACCGCGATGGCTGGCTCGGACACTTCAAAACCGGATCGTGAAACGACGATGGTTTGTCTACCAGGCAACGGACGACCAATCGACTCGTATGTCTTGCGTCCCATGACAAGACAATGCCCCATCGTACGCGCTTTGAATCGCAGCAAGTCGCTACGCAGCTTCCACGGGAGGCCATTGTCGCGACCAATCACGCCGTTATTGGCCATCGCCACAACAAGTGTCCAGGTGGGAGAAGCGGGGGGCATAGTGTTTTATGTGGATGAGGTCGGTTGTGAGAATCCGTCGCAGCCATATTTAGGCCACTCGTAGGCGACCGACCTGATGTCGATAGATGGCCAGATCGTGATTGACCATGATCGATACCAACTGAGACAGCCCCACCGTGGGTTCCCATTCTAACAACTGACGGGCCTTAGTAATATCAGCTGCTATCGGTGTCGGTTCGATGACTCGTTTCAAACTGGTCACGCTCTGCACATAGCGTCGCGACGTTAATCCTGCTGCAGCAAATGCGCTACGCGCGAACTCATGAATTGAGTACAGTTGCCCTGAGCCGATGACAAAATCGTTAGGTTCCGTTAATTGCAACATGCGCCACATGGCATCAACATACTCGACAGCGTAACCCCAATCGCGCTGCGCCGAGATGTCTCCTAGCTGAAGAGATGCGGCCAATCCATTGGCGATCATCGCGGCTGCGGTCGTAATCTTTCGAGTCACGAAGGAGGGGCTGCGCCGAGGTGACTCGTGGTTAAAGAGGATGGCATTCACGGCAAAAATTCCGTAATGTTGGACATAAGCTTGTACCAACCAGCGACTGGCTGCCTTGCTAATGCCATACGGAGTTTGCGGATTCATCGCGGTTTGTTCATTGGCTGATGCGGTCTCACAACTACCAAAGATCTCGCGTGAACAGGCGTTGAGGAAACGCGTTTGAGGACTAAAAAGTCTGATCGATTCCATCAGCCGTAGCGGCAAGTTGGTGTTGAGTTCAGTCGTTCCAACCGGATCATTCCAACTGTGCGGGACAAAGCTATCGGCTGCAAAGTGGTAGAGTTCAGTGGGTTCGAGGGTGCCAATCAAACGCTCCCATGCCGCCTGGTCGTCCACCAAAAAGCGGTGCACGATCAAGCGATCTGCCAGGTGCTGCGCGGAGCCTAGGTCACCCGGCATACGGCGCGAATAGCCATGGACCGTATAGCCCTTTTGTAGAAGCAATTCAGCCAGATACGATCCATCTTGGCCGGTAATTCCAGTAATCAACGCTGTTCGCTGCATCGTCAACTTAACCTTGTGGAGAAATTATGCGGCGCGATGCGAAAGGTGAGGCCGCTCGACCATCTGACCACCAACAATCTCAAACACGCGATCCGCCAATTCGAGCAATTTTTCACGATGGGTAATGATAATCGTCGTGCGTTCACCCCGAACTTGTGACAGCGAATCGCGAATGAGTTGTTCGCTTTGCATATCAATCTGACTGGTAGCTTCATCGAGAATCAAAATTTCGGGATTGCACAACAGCGCCCTAGCCAACGCGATCCGTTGCCGTTGGCCTCCACTGAGGCTACTGCCATTGCGACCAACTCGCGTCTCATAGCCCGCACTCAACATCGTCGTGATGAACTCGTGCGCGTGGGCGCGGCGAGCGGCTGCTTCGACTTCTTCGTCGGTTGCATCAGGCGTTCCATAACGGATGTTGTAAGCGACGGTATCATTAAACAGTTCCGTTTGTTGATTCACCATCGCAATCCGCGATCGTACGTCGGAGACCAACATTTCGCGATAGTCAACGCCGTCGACCACAAGTCGTCCGTCTGTTGGATCATAGAAGCGACAGAGTAAATTGATCAATGTCGATTTGCCGCTTCCATTGCTGCCAATGATTGCAATCGTCGAACCAAACGGTATTTCTACGTTGATATCGTTAATGATGTTCTGGCCCGCGTGGTAGGCAAAGCTGACACCGTCGACCTTGAGCATACGATGCGGGCTGGAAGGGGTCTTGGGTTCGGCCGGATCGCGAATTTCACTGCAACGATCGAGCAAGGGATAAATTTGATCGGCCGCGACGGTACCGGCGTAGACAGTCGAGTAGACCGAAGAAAGTTTACGCAGCGGATCGCTGATTCCAATCAACATTCCGAAAAATACCAACAATGCAGAGGGGCTGAGCGGCTGTTGGCAAATCATTATCCCCAGAATATGGGTCTCTTCGTTCAACACCAGATAGGCGCCACCGATAATCGTGGTTCCCAGCATACCGATGCCCAGAAACTCAATGATCGGTTTGGAAAGCGATGTCAAAAACAAAAACTTCAAGCCAAACTTTTTCATCAGCAACGTTGCTGACTCAAACCGCCCTTGTTCGAGTTTCTCAGTTTGAAAAGCTTGAATGGTTTGTATGTTCTCGAGTGATTCCAACAGCACTTCGTGAAATCCCGTCGAGCGATCGAGAACGCGACGCGATACCGTTTTAATGCGTTTGGTGACAAAGTACAACATGAAGCCACAGATGGGGGCGATGATAATGCTCATAAGCAGCAAACGCCAGCAAATCATGGCCGCGCCCACCAGACAAGCAATCAACTTGAGTGGCTCGCGAACGGCCGCGCCCAGCGTGTTCATGATGCCGACAGAGAGCATTTCAGTCGTGTGTACAATGACCGTTACAAAGCTGGCATTCCCCTGTCGTGCAAACGTAGCGCGGTCCAGGTAGAGTGCTCGACTGAATATTTGATTGCGGAGTGAGCGCGATATGTCGAGCGCGACGCGTCCGACGAGTAAATCGTTGGAAATCAGGAAGATGTGACGTAGGAGCGTTGAACCGACGAGCGCTCCGACGATCAAGGCAATCGTGTTAAATGGGTCGCGCGGCACAAAGCGATTGAGCCACGGCTGCATCTTTAAGTAACTCTTGCTTTGCGCTGCGTGAATGGCGTGAGCCCGCTCGAGTTCCAATTTCGCATTGTTCAGCACAATCAGCTGCTTGGGCTCTACATTTGGCAGTTGTCGCTGCGCCGCGTTTTCTTCCAAGCGTTGTTGGATGTCAGCTATCGCAGTCGCCTGTTCATCGATTTCGGTTTGAATCCACTCCTGAATGGATCTTCCCCCCACCGTGACTTCGAGAATGGGATAGAACGCACCGATATTTGCTCCCCACAGGGCTGCAACTGCAAACGAGCAAAACGTTGCCAGCGCGACCGACATCCAATGTCGACTCGCTTGCCTGAGTGCCCGAAGAAAGTTTTTCATTGTTTACCTTCTGACAACCGCCCACGAAACTCATATACAGGTCGTCATATAGCAGTTCTCCAGTTGCGTGCAAACCCGAGTTGGCGAGTTCTTTCAACCGTTGTCGCTGCGAAGGTTTTTCATTGTCGAGCGATTGTCCCCAATCGCTAATTGTCGAACGATTGTCCCCAATCGCTTTGGAAACGATTGAGACAATCATCCCATATCGAGTTTTCCCGACTCGCTCTAATACACTTGCTAATACTGCGAGCAAAAAACTCATTTAGCTAGCATCTAGTCGAGATTGGCTTCAACTTCGATCAGTGTCTCGACGTCGCCGTCGGCAGCATTGAAGCGTGCAGCGTAAAACTCGGCCAGCGTATGAACACCCAGTGCGGTGCGACGCAGCGGAGGTGCCAGCGTGCGATAGAATAGCAACTGGTCCTTGCCCGACTGCACGCGATAGGCTGTGGCCTCGTCAGGCCCTACGATGCGCAAGTCCTCGCCCACGGTCAGTCGTCGCCAGGTAAACGGCTTCTTCGCATGGCGATTGCACAAGCTGATCAACAGTGGTGAAAAAAGTCGACTTCTGCCTGACGACTCATGGCGAGCGATCAAGCTGGTTGAATCGCTCGACAGGCTAGCACCCGACAGTTGGCGCTGCCACTCGGGCAAATAGAGAGGCAACGTCAAGCAGCGGGCTCCGCGGTGCGTTTGTATTGCACCTTCGGTCGACTTCGGATCCCCTTCAAATGTCGCATCTGCGGCCAACGGCAGACGCGACGTAAGCCCCCAATTCCCAGGTTCGTCGCACAACAACGCGTCGGCGACCAATAGCCATCGATCGTCGTGAAAGAGCATGATTTGGCGTTGCACCCGCGCGTGTTGACCAAATTTTGCTTCCAACTCCAAGTAGTCGACATCTTCATCGCTAAACCAGCAGGATTGGCTCCATTCGTCCAGTTGAATCTGCGATTGTCCATCGAGATCGACGTGCGCGGTCCATTCTCCAGCGATAATCGGTTGCCCCTTAGGCCCCAGCACTTCCAGACATATTTGAGTATCCGAATAGTCGACGGCCAAACGACTCCCTTTGTGCCGCCAGTCGCTTAGCATGACCGCGCCGGCAGCGTCTTCACAGAAGAAGGTGGTTGCCGGCAACTTCTTCGGTTTTAGCTTTTTGGTTCGCTCTTTCACTTGTGGCGAGATCAAGCCAGCGAGCGACATGGTGTCCATCATGCTCTGTGGACTGCGAGTTTGCTTAATCAAAGCTTCCCAGATTGCTTTGGAGCGAGGAGCCAATTGACTGGCTGCTAACAATTGTGTTCCATCGGGGCGCGCCCAACGAGCGGCATGTTTGAGCAGTTCTGCCAACGCATGCTGTTGTGGAGGAAACCACTTGCGCAGTCCCAACGCATTGGCAAGGACGCGACAGCGGAGTACGCTTGCCAACGCAGCTCGTAGGTAGGTAGCACCATGGGCCAGCCAAGCGGCGGGGGTGTCTTCGCTACACTCGAGCAGCTCCGCCAGATTGTCCATGGCCTTGCTGGCTTCCACCAAAGCGGTGCGCTTCGATGCGGTCGTGGCCACGCCAATCAACAATGGCATCTCGCAGCGAAGAACCAGACTACATAACACGGATTCGTCGGGGTCAGGCGTGAAACTTGCAATTCGGTCTAAAATCGCTTGCAGCCACTGCGTTAGCCACTCACCACTCGGTCGCGCTGCATGTTCGGGTATGAGCCATCCCACAGCGGCGACACCCAACGCTGCATAGGGGTAAGCGTCGGAGGTGTCCAACCATTGAAACGCACGACGCTCGAGCGATTGGTCCATCAAACCAATGACATCTGCAAGTTGATCGGTAGGAGGTAGATCGGTTTGGCCGTTGCGTTCGCTGACAATTGCCGCCAGTTTTTTGGCCGACACGCCGGCACGCACCAAGACTTCAGCCTGCTCCTGCATGACGGTGGACCACAGCAATGTCGATTCGAGCGACGTTCCATTGGGCCACTTAAGGCTGTCCAGCGCGTGACCAAAAGCGGCCGTCCAAACCTCCAACGGCTGGGCGAGCGCCGCTCCCACTTGACTTGCCAAAGGCTTGTTGGGCTTGTTCAGTTTGCGAGGTCGCGATTTTTCTGACTTTGACGAACCTTTCTTACCAGACGCCGGCGGTTCCGTTTTGGAATCTCGTGGGTCATTTGCAATTGAGTATCGAGGATCGATCCAGTCCATTTGGAAACCTGCAATAAAACGAGAAGGGAAACGCGTGTGAGGCGCAATGCGTGTCAGATAAGTAAACTGGTATAATGGTGTGTCCATTAGACCTGCGATCATTGTCGTTGCATCCTGTGCGATGTCAAAGTACACCTCCCGACTTCTCCATGTTTGAGCCGTATAAAGGACTAGGAATTTCATGAGAATCACGCAAATCATTTCGCTGCTTAGCTTTGCGCTACTAGCGGTACCGTGCTACGGCCAGTGGGCGGGCCGCGAAAAGCAATTTGCAGCCGTGGAAAAAACGTTCGGCGACCCGCCTGGCATGACGCGACTTGATCCGGTTAGCCGCGTGTGGGCAGATGCAAAAAACAAACGCATCGTCGTCGATGGCTATATTGCGTTGCGCGGCGGACCATTGGAAATGCTGGCCTGCCCCGTCGGTACAAAAGAACATGAATCGATTATCGCCGTTTTCAGCAAAGCACATATCATTCATGCCGGGCTGTTAGCCGTTGGAGCAGAAACGGGCTCGCCCGTCAAATGGGATCCGGAATACGCAGCACCCACAGGTTCCGAAATCCAAGTCTTTGCACTATGGAAAGACGAAGATGGTAAGAAACAAACCGTGGACACTCGCAAATGGGTTCACGTCGTGGGCACCAAGGATCAAACGTTGGATGTAAACTTCGTTTTCGCAGGAAGCGGCTTTTGGAAAGACCCTGATACTGGCAAGAAGGAATATCTGGCCGAGAGCGGTGATCTGATCTGCGTTTCCAATTTCTCCACCGCGACGCTCGACGTACCGATGGAAAGCTCCATGGCCAATAGCGGCCTGATGTTCGACACCTTCACGGAACGCATCCCGGACAAGGACACGCCCGTCCGCATCGTGCTCCAGGTTGTCGATGCCAAGCAAGCCGCCAAAACACGTGATAAACTCGCCGCCAATCCCGAAAATCCGCTCACCACTCCCGTCGAACCGCAACCATCCGAGAGCGAAATTACAGAAGCCAAGAAACAAGAAAGTAAGTTGCTCGAGTTGATTGGTGAACCACGCGAGCCATAAACCAGGCAACAAAAAAACGGCATACTTGGGTGAAGTATGCCGTTTTCAGGTATTCAACAGAGTTAGGTCGATCCCTTGCAATTTAGCTGCACGGCATCGTCAACTTATGTTTGTTTAGTACATATCGTGGTCGCCGCCATGACCCTTGCTGCCGCCTTTATCTGCCTTTGGCTTTTCAGCAATCAGGGCATCACTGGTTAGGAGCAAAGTTGCCACGCTGGAAGCGTTGGCCAGTGCGGTACGAGCGACCTTAGTCGGATCGATAACACCAGCTTTGACCAGATCTTCGTAGGTGTCGGTCAGTGCATTGTAACCCATGTTGCCTTTACCCTCTGCAACTTTTTCGCAGACGATTCCGCCGTCTTTGCCAGCGTTTTCGGCGATCATGGTCAGCGGTGCGCGGCAAGCGCGAACGATGATGTTGAAGCCAACTTGCTCATCGGCGCTCAACTCTTCGCTTGGCTTCAGACCGGTGCTCGCACGCAGCAAGGCGACACCACCACCAGGCAAAACACCTTCTTCGACGGCAGCGCGAGTTGCGTACAACGCGTCTTCGACCCGAGCCTTTTTCTCCTTCATTTCGCTTTCCGTCGCTGCGCCAACGTTCACCTTGGCAACACCACCGGCCAACTTAGCCAAACGCTCGTCCAGCTTTTCACGATCGTAGTCGCTACTAGTGTTTTCGATTTCACGACGGATTTGATCGATGCGCGCCTTGATCTCCGAGCTCTTGCCAGCACCTTCGATAATCGTGGTGTTGTCTTTGTCGATGATCACCTTCTTGGCACGACCCAAATCGGTCAGTCCGATCGACTCGAGCTTAGTACCCAGCGCTTCGAAGATCGCGGTACCGCCGGTAAGGATTGCAATGTCTTCCATCATGGCTTTGCGGCGATCGCCATAGCCAGGAGCCTTTACGGCAGCGACATTCAGGGTGCCACGTAGGCGGTTGATGACCAGGGTTGCCAACGCTTCACCGTCGACATCTTCGGCGACGATCAACAGCGGCTTGCCTTGCTGGACGACTTGCTCCAACACGGGAACCAAGTCTTTGATGCTGGAAATTTTCTTTTCGAAGACCAGGATGTATGGGTCTTCGAGCACAACTTCCATGCTTGCCGAATCGGTTACGAAATAAGGCGATAGATAACCGCGGTCGAATTGCATGCCTTCCACGAACTCGAGTTCGGTGTGGAGGCTTTTGCCTTCATCGACGGTGACCACACCATCTTTGCCAACCTTTTCCATGGCATCCGCCAACAGTTCGCCGATTTCGCGATCGTTGTTGGCAGCGATGGAAGCGACGTTGGCCATTTCGCTCTTGTCGCGAATTTTGATCGACATCTTGCGCAATTTGTCAGTGATGTCTGAGACTGCTTTTTCCATGCCCATTTTCATCTGAATTGGGTTGCAGCCAGCCACAACCGACTTCAAGCCTTCGATGAAGATCGCTTCGGCCATGACGGTCGCAGTCGTAGTACCGTCGCCTGCAACGTCGCTCGTCTTGCTGGCGACTTCGCGCACCATGCGTGCGCCCATGTTTTCGTAGACGTCTTCCAGATCGATTTCTTTGGCGACCGTCACACCGTCTTTGGTAACGGTTGGGCTACCAAAACTCTTTTGAATAATGACGTTGCGACCCTTGGGTCCCAGAGTCACCTTCACGGCGCGGGCTAGTTTGGACACGCCACGGCGAATGGCTTCGCGGGCTTCTTGATCAAATGCAATGATCTTTGCCATTGTTATTTAAGCTCCAGTTATTGAAATGCTATTTGGGGGGAGGGTTCAGTTTTTGAACCGCTATTGAGAATGTAGACTTGACGACGCTTCGTTGACCAAGACCTTACACCCATCTCAACTTTCGTCGTCCGATGGTCGGCTGCGATAACGGCCGAGGCTCAGCAATGATCAGGGCAGTACTTTATTCGAGTACGGCTAGTACTTCGCCTTCGCCCATCAACACGTATTCTTCGTCGCCGATTTCGATGTTTTCGCCAGCATAGCTCGTGAACAGCACGCGATCGCCCGGCTTGACTTGCATTGGACCCCGCGAGCCGTCATCCAGTAGCCGACCGTTGCCCACGCTCACTACCGTGCCACGCGTTGGCTTGTCTTTTGCGGAATCAGGCAGATAGATTCCCCCTTGCGTCTTGTCTTCCGAAACTTCGCGCTGAACCACCAAGCGATCTCCAAGTGGCTGCAATTTGATTTGCTTTGCGTCTTTCTTCTTCGTAGCCGTCGCCATGTGCGGCACTCCTCCACAGTGTTTGGGTCGGTAAAAACGAGCTAAATCGGCCAACTGCAATATCTGCGGATTGGCCGGTCAAAAAGGCATAATTTTTGGTAGCTGCAAACGACAGCAAAAGCCGTGCCTAACTGTTGAAGAGCCATCGATCCCACGGCATGACGGCCCTCAATCCCGATCGAGTGCAGCCCGCTACCCGCAAACCGCCAACTGCAAGTCGCAGCTAAAAGCTTCGCAAACTTCGGTGGAGAAATTGTCAACTCCGGAAGATTCGCAATTCTGCCAATTTGACACGTTGACTCCAAAGCGACACTCGACGACGCTGCACGCACCCACAATATGCTGTAAATTGCGCCCTAGCCGCTGGAGTTTTTGGCCCAGTCGGTGTCGAACCATTCAGTGTCGAACGATTGGGGACAATCGTTACCCCAAGCGATTGGGGGCAATCGCTGTACACTGTTACCCCAAGCGATTGGGGACAATCGCTCTACACTGATCACTTTACACCCCCCTACAAATGGATGATGCATATGACTCGCTATACCATCGAAGAATTTATCCAGTCGACTGCCCAGGATGAAGCGGCACAGGATTTCTTCCAACTGGAAAATGAGCGAATGTTGGAGGTGAATTTGGACTCGATGGTGTGGATGAAAGCAGGTGCCATGGTCGCTTATGTCGGACAAATCAAGTTCACTCGCGAGGGCTTGCTCGACCAAGGACTTGGCTCCCTACTCAAACGAAGCGTCACGGGTGAAGGTGCAAAGCTTACCAAGGCCGAAGGGCGTGGTCGCCTGTACCTGGCCGATTCCGGAAAGACGATCCGCATTCTGCGACTGCAAGGAGAGTCGATTTTTGTCAACGGTAGCGACCTGCTGGCTTTTGAGCCCACAGTCAGTTGGGAAATCAAAATGATGCGAAAATTGGTCGCGGTCGTGGCAGGCGGCTTCTTTAATGTTCGGCTCAGCGGTACTGGATTGGTCGCGATCACATCGCACTTTGAGCCCCTCACGCTGCGTGTTAAACCGGGTGCTCCCGTTCGCACGGATCCAAACGCAACCATCGCCTGGTCAGGTAATTTGCAGCCGGAATTTAAGACCGATGTGTCCTTCAAAAGTTTCTTTGGGCGAGGCAGCGGTGAGTCGATTCAAATGGAATTCAATGGCGATGGCTTCGTCGTAATTCAACCGTTTGAAGAAGTGGCCATGCAGGCCGGAGCTGGAAGTTAATATGCAGTTTACCGACCAACAACTTGCGGCCTACTTGGACGAATCACTGGCAAGTAGCTTAATGTCAAGCATCGAGCAAGAGTTGCGCAACGATGCCGCTCTGCGCGAACGGCTGGTGGCCATCGCTGGCATGCGCGAAGCGGGTGTCCACGGGCTGGGAGAAATCTGGCGCCGCAATCGTCTGAGCTGTCCGACGCGACAACAACTGGGCAGTTATCTACTCGGCGCGATCGCCACTACTGAGCGCGATTACATCGAGTTTCACTTAAAAACCGTCGGGTGCCGACTGTGTCAAGCGAATTTGGATGACTTGCAGCAACAGAGCTCTGAGCAACAAGCGACGACGCAATCGCGCCGTCGTCGTTATTTTCAAACCAGCGCTGGTTATCTCCAGCGACGTGATCCATAAGCCAGGCGGATACAATCCGTTAGTTTCTTGTTGGGCGTTTGGCTTTCAGGTGTTGATCCCAAAAGTCGGTCATCATGCGATGCATGTGGTACCGTTGGTCGGCATCCGTGATCCCGTGGCGGTTTTTAGGATAGATCATCAAGTCGAATTGCTTGCCTGCTTTTTGCAACGCATGCGCTAACTGCAATGTATTGCTCATGTGCACATTGTCATCGCGTTCGCCGTGAATAATCAACATCCTTCCGTGCAGATTGCTCGCGGCCTCTACGACCGAGCTGCTCTTGTAACCAGCTTCATTGTCCTTCGGCAAATCCATATAGCGTTCCGTGTAGATGGCATCGTAGTTCCGCCAGTCGGTCACCGGCGCACCGGAAATGCCAGCTTTGAAAAGTTCGCTATGGGTCATCGCAAAAGCAGTGAAATATCCACCATAACTCCATCCCCACAATCCAATGTTTTCCGCATCGGCCCATGGTTGGCTGCCAACCCACGTCACCGCATCTTCTAAGTCCTGAAGTTCCACTCGCCCCAGATCACCACGAATGGTCCAAGTGTCAGCGACGCCGCGGCCGCGCGAGGCTCTGTTGTCACAAAGCACGACAGCGTAACCACTTTGGCAGAGCATTTGGTGCCACCAATAATTGCCACTTTGCCATGCATTGCGAATGGTTGGCGTCTGCGGACCGCCGTACACATGAAAGATGACAGGAAGCTTTTGTTCTGGGTTTACCAGATCCAGCTTGCTTGGCAAAAGCAGCATGGCTTGCAATTCCATTCCGTCGCGCGTTGGAATGGTCAATAGTTGCGGTGGCCGCACATCGAGGAATTCATGTCGATCCGATGTGGGCGTCTCGATAACTCGCAGCAGCTTTCCATCGATCGAATGGACGGCCGCAAAAGGCGGCGAGTCAATGCTGCTGAACACATCGATGTAGAATTTGCCCGAAGCGTCGACGCTAATGCGATGGTTGCCTGGAGCATGTGTGACTTGTCGCATTGTTCCCGATTCGAGATCCACCGCGACCAATTGGCTTTCAATGGGACTTGAGATACTCCCTGAAACAAAAGCCGTCGATTGATCAGCCGAGATAGACAGTAGGCTTTCGACATCCCACTCACCGGAGGTCAGCGGGCGCATTTCGCCGCTAGTCCCCGACACGCGAAACAAGTGGGTGCGCCCGGAGGGAAGATCGCTTAACCACAAAAAGTCTCCGTTTGTCAGGAATTCAGGAGTTCCGCGCACTTCGATCCAACCACTGGCACTTTCTTCTGTCAAGAAGTTTGTGCTGCGACCGGTGTAGGGATCGACACGCAGCAATGACTGTTTGTTTTGCACTCGATTGAATAGTTGCAGCCACAGCTCTCCTGCCGGCGACCACGAGACTCGCGCGACCAAACGATCGTCGGTCGCAAATGCGGACAGATCCACTTCAGTCAGTTCGCCGCTGGCAACGTTGACAACCCAAGTTCGAACGGATGGCAGTGGCTCGCCCGATTTCGGATACCGCGTTCCTTCTAACGACTGCCCAAAGCTGATGCTATCCGACACCTCATACTCTGGCACCGGAGTTTGATCCAGTTGCAGAAAAGCGATCCGCTCACCGTCGGGACTCCACCAGAACGCTTTGAAATTTCCCCGACCATAGAGTTCCTCTTGGTAAACCCAGTCCAGGATCCCGTTCAATAAATCGTCGGACCCGTTTGTCGTCAGTTGCTTAACCTCGGTGGTTTCGCAATCGACCACCCACAGGTTATTGTCGCGGACAAAAGCGACGCGTCGAGCATCGGGGCTAAGCGTGGCCATGGCTTCGTCCCGATCGGGTGTGTGAGTCAGTTGTCGAGCGACTTCCGTTTCCGCATCGAAGAAATACAAGTCGTTGCGGTGCGGTACCAAGGCATGTCCCCAGTCGTCAGTGAACACGCTGATCTTGGCTGCTGAATTCGCTTGTTCAGTTGAAAACGCTTCCAGTTCAGCGAGTTTGCGTTTGAGAACATTCAACTCGGAGAGCGGCCGTTTGGCACCGCTACTGGCGTCAACTGCGTAAGCCGAGCCACCAACGGAAACCACATATTCGGAACTACCCTTAAGCCAATTGGCTCCCCGCACCGGAGTTCCGCCGTAGCTGATCGACTGTCCAGGTTTCATCAATCTCTCTAGCGTAATCGTTTCACCCGGGGCGATCTGTTCGACCGTGTCCAGGAGGTTGGTGGGGACGGGGGCCAACACTCTTGCTACCGGAAATAGTTCTCCCACGCGGACATCGGGATCAAAGAAATTCCAAGTTGACAGACTGTCGTCCGATTCAGGTTCAAGCAGATAAGCAATCAATCTTCCCAGTGGCTGAGTGGTCTTGATGAAAAAAGTTCCAGTGGAGAGATTCAGTTCGGTTTGTTCGGAGGCCGTGGCCTCTAGCGTCAGTGCCGCGTGACCTTGAAATGTCGTTTGCGACGTGAGTTGGTTGACCTGATATCTTTCTCCTTGGACCCGTGTTTCTTCCTTGAGTTGCTGGACGACAACGCCATGTCGTTGCAAGCGACTAACTGCCCAGGCGTATTGTTTGTCGATGGCGTAACCGACGGGCAGCGAAATTTGTTTCGTACCTTCGATGCGGTTCCAGAGATCGACGGTGTAGTCCTTTTCTTGATGTTGGCCGGCTGATTCGGGGCCGTAGGGTGGTCGCGGTGGAGCTCCGCCGTCGACGGTCTGAAAGCCCTTCACGACCACACCTTCGGCCGTGAGTGCTGGTTTGCCTTGCACGGCAACTTGGTCCCCAGGTGCGACGTTAGACGCCGCTTTTGTAATGATCTCGCGAATGGTGGCAGCGTCGCCCGCCAGTTGCTTTAAGACTTGCGCCACAAATGCATAGCTCGCTTTAACGCGAGTCTCATACGGGGCGTAAGAATAAGATTCGGCCAGGATCCCGATTCGTCCCCGCAGTCCCATGTACTCGGTGCTGTAGCGCGGTTCGTGCCCATAAGTATCCCAGCGGCGATGAGCGCGATCAAAGTTACCATAATAGAACGTCGAGAATCCGTCCTCGGACATGCGTTCAGTTACCGAGGGAATTAGTTGTTGACGCAGGTAGTCGTCGATCGCGACCGGCATGGCTGGATTGTGAGGAATGTCATAGGTCAGCTCATAACGATGAAGTGAACCGTTGGTTGTGTGCATATCGATCAACACGTCCACATCGTAGGCATTGATGGCGGCAACCAGACTGCGCACTTCCGGCGATTCGAGTTTGATGAAGTCGCGGTTGAGGTCCAGGCCTTGTGCATTTTCGCGCAGTCCCATGCCTGCTGACGGACCAGCTTGTCCAGGACGGTGGAAAACGCCGCGTCGCTCATTGGCATCGGCATTGAAATTAGGCACGAAGATCAAACGCAGTGATTGCCAACCCAAGTCGTTTTGTTTGTCTTGGGCCAAGTCGCGAGCAAATGCCAAGAGTGCCTCTTTACCGTCGCACTCGCCTGAGTGGATGCCGCCCAGCAGCAACACCGATATTGGGCGGAACTCGGTCGCAACTGTCGGTTCGACAACGATGCCCCAAATGGGACGTCCTTCGACCGTGGTGCCGATCGATGTCAATTCAGCCTGATCCCAAAGTGTGACCAAGCCGCGTAGGTAGCTTTCAACTTGTTCCGCTGTGGCCGTATCCGTATAACCACTTCGCTCGGCGATGGTCGGAAAGTCCGCAAGAGCTGCGACTTCCACTTGAGGGCTCGCGGGGGCTGGAGTCGAAGGAGCCTCCTGGGCAGCGACAATTGTCCACCCAATATTCGTCCCTCCTAGACTCGTCCCTAGCAGAATTAAGCCAAGCCAGCAGCGGGTGGCAAACGGTTTCATGATGTACCTCGGTGAATGAAAAAAATCGACTGAGTGTCGAGCGATTGTCCCCAATCGCTTAAGTGTCGAGCGATTGTCCCCAATCGCTTAAGTGTCGAGCGATTGTCCCCAATCGCTTAGAGTGTAGAGCGATTGTCCTCAATTGCTTTTAAAACGATTGAGAACAATCGTTCGACACTGAATGAGGCCCGTGTGTTTTAAGCATTTCTAATGTTGACGCAGTTCGAGCGTTGCTAAACTATAGTTGGTCGCAACCCGTGTGGCGCTTGGTCGTTGGCAAAAAGCGGCCGAGTCGCAGTCTGGACCAGTTCGACTGCCGCGCGTGGCCAGGGCACAAAGCCGACGCGATCGCTACAACCCGCACGGAGTTGCCGTTTTCTTTTTCCAAGCCTTCGCTGCGGCTCAACATCTGCTTGGAGATTGCCGGGAGTTCGCCTACATTTCATTCGCCGGTTGGGCTGTTCCTAAGTGGCCAAGCTCCCGTGGCGGTTTGGCGAAAAGCTGTAAACCCTTGACTTGACTCATTTTGGTGTGGATTGCGAGCCTTTTTCTCGACTCACGCCAAGTTGAATTCCGGTGCTTGCGGCACACAATGCGACGTAGGCATCAAGTGGCGAAGTCAGCTCGGTGGGTGGCCGGAGCCATAGGAAGCATAAAAGGAAGCATAATTGGAAAACACAATTTTGTGTCCAATCGCACGCTGACCTGATAGACTAATAAGGTCTTTGATGACTGCGACAATCAATGAAAATGTTGACGGATTTGGAAAAATGAAGCGATTGATGCACCTCTCGTTGTTTGTTGGTACCACACTATTTGGGCTCGCCGACCAGGCCGTGTCCCAAGTGTGCCCACCCACGTATAGCCTTCAAACGCGGACGGTCATGGAAGAGCAACTCGAACAACGACTCCGCGTCGTTTACGATACCGTCTATGAAGATCAACAAATAACGACGCAGCGCCTCGTCTTGAGAACTCGCGTCGAAAAGCGCCCCTACACGGTCAGTCGTCCCGTCGTCGAGACGAGCACGGTCGAAGAACGCTACACCGTGCTCAAACCGGTGACAAAACGTGAATGGATTGATCAGAGCTACAATGAAACTTCCTATGTTACCGAGACGGCCGAACGGGAAGAGACCTACACTACTTATCGACCCGTTGTAGAGACTCAGTACCAGACGCAAAATTACGTGGTGCAACGTCCAGTCACCGAAGTTCAATACCAGACTCAGCAGTACACGACTTACCAACCAGTTACGACCTATCAAAATGCAGTTGTAGACCAGGGACAGTATGTGGCTCAGCAGTTTTATCAGCCCGGTGATACGCGTTATGGCCTACGCTGGGTTCCCGGTGGCTATCAGGCCGACCCAACTGGATTGGGTGCTTACCGCCGCGGTGGGTTAGGTTGGGTACCGTACACTTCTCCGGGCTCCACGTTCGCTCAATTGCAGTATCAGCCCAATCCGGTGCAAGTAGCAGTACCGCAGACCACGCTGATGCCACAGGTTCAACAAACGCAAGTTCCAGTGCAAGTGACGCGCATGGAGTCTCAGGTTGTTCAACAGCAAGTTCCGGTCAATACGACGCGGATGGAAGCGGTCCAGGAAGTTCGGAAGGTGCCCTATGCGGTCCAAAAGCCGGTGACCCGATACATCGAACGCAAAGTTCCGGTTGACAAAGTTGAATATGTCGAACAACAAATGGTCCGTCCAAAGACCGTGCAGAAGACATCGTACAAACTGGAGACGGCCGAACGAGAAGTGCAAGTGCAGTACTACGAAACCGAAGCTGTGACCACGACCGTTAAAGTTCCTCGACGCGTTGCCCGTTACGAACCCTACACGGTGCGGCGTCTAGTGCCTCGCGTGGTTCAGTCGCCCGTGGCGCTTAGCTACAGCGACCCCTACTCCGTCCCACTGACCTTCGGACACTCTGCGTGGATGCCCGCACCGACCGCGAGTGGCTCCGCTTCGACGGACGGTGAGACCATAACATACGGTGAAGGACGTCCTGTTGAAGAAGCTGCCAACGCTGCCGAACGTCAAAGCGTCCAGAAAATTGAGATGGTCGATCCGCAGACCGAGGATCTGCCCGATGGAAAAGCCACGCCAGAGGTCAATGGCGCGACCGACGGAGATTTAGAATTAGCTCCATCAGCCAGCGATGAAGGCCCCACGGCCTGATTTTTGTCAGTGCCGAACGATGTCATCAATCGCTAATTGTAGAACGATTGTCTCAATCGTTTCTATTTGTAAAACGATCGTCCCCAATCGTTTATTATTGTCGAACGATTGTCTCAATCGTTTATTAGTGTCGAACGATGCGTTACCCAAACAACTGGTCTTAATTGTTGCCCAAGCGACGATTCCCACATGGATTGGGGACGATCGCTCTTCTCACACAGCGAGTGCGGTCAACATTGGGTACAATCGCTCTACCTACAACGCGATTGCGACAATCGCTCTACACTAGCACTGGAGACTCTCCATGAAGAATGTCAACCGAGTGATTCGTCACCTGCTTGCGAGATTCCAACTGGTCCTTTTCGTTTGCCTGTTCACATTTTCTTCCACGCACATGCGCTACGCTGTGGCTGAAGGCGGAGACACGCGGCCCAATATCATCTTTATCTTTTCTGACGATCACGCTGAGCATGCGATTTCGGCCTATGGATCGAAGGTTAACCAAACTCCCAACATTGATCGTTTAGCCAAAAATGGAGTACGTTTTACCAACTCGTTTGTAACCAATTCGATTTGTACGCCAAGTCGAGCGACGTTGATGACGGGGCAATACTCGCACTTAAACGGAGTTCCCGTCTTCAATCGTTTCGATGGCGCCCGCGACAACGTGGCCAAACGCTTGCAAGCGGGAGGATATCACACGGGCATGATCGGCAAGTGGCACTTGGGCTCGGATCCCACCGGTTTTGATCGTTGGATCGTCCTGCCCGGCCAAGGAGTTTACCGAGACCCGTCATTTTTAGTCCCTGGCCATCGCCTTAATATCAAGGGCCATTGCACCGATGTGACGGGTGACTTGGGTATTGAATGGCTTGAGACGAGGCCCACAGACAAGCCGTTCTTCTTGATGTTGCACCAAAAGGCACCCCACCGCGAATGGGAGCCCGACGAACGGAATCGAGCACTTTTTAAAGATAAGGAGATCCCAGTGCCTGATACTTTCTGGGACGACTATGCCACGCGACCCGCTGCGTTGCCGGAAAATCGACAGACCGTCGCACACGATTTGACTCGCCGCGATCTGAAGTTGACCCCACCGCCAGAACTCGAAGGTGCGGCACGCAGTCAATGGTTAAACGTCAAGCCTACGGAGGTCGACGTTGAACAATCCGATGGAACGATCAGAACACTCACCGAATCCGAATTGATCAAGTGGAAATATCAGCGTTACATGCAAGATTATCTGGCCTGTGTCCAGGGAGTCGACGACAACGTCGGTAAAGTGCTCGACTATCTCGATCGTACGGAACTAACCAAGAACACGATCGTGATCTATTCCGCCGACAACGGAAGGTACCTGGGCGATTTCGGAATGTACGACAAGCGATTCATGTATGAGCCCGGCTTGCGAGTTCCCTTGTTGGCCAGCGGACCGGGGATTAAGGCCGGCGCGACCCCAGCCGACTTTGTACTCAATATCGACCTCGCCCCGACCTTTCTCGACTTGGCAGGACTGCCCATTCCCGAGTCGATGCAGGGGCGTTCGCTCGCTCCATTGCTCCGAGGCGAATCGTTGCCGGACTGGCGCAAGTCGATCTACTACCGCTACTATCATGACCCAGGGCACCATAACACTGCTGCGCACCGTGGCGTCCGCACTGCGATTCATAAGCTGGTCCATTACTGGAAAAAAGATGCTTATGAAATGTACGATCTAGTCAACGACCCTAGCGAACAACATAACTTGTTGTTCGATGCAACGGAGGCCAAGAGCCCGGAAAACTCTCGGCTATTTAATGAGCTTAAGGCAGAGATGGAACGTTTGCGAATCGAGCTCAAGGACGATGGTCAATACGCCGATTCTGCGGATTGGCCCTCAGGCGGTTCGGATGGTCCGTTTAATGACAAACAGCCGCTAGGTACAAAAACGGTGTCCGAAGCGATTGCACAGTCTGCCAATCGTTAAGGCATCCAACCGCTTTCTTATTGCAGACGAATTCCAGTTTGGCTGTGTACGCGACCAGCCCGCAGTTCTTCCAGGAAGGCCGCTTTGGGAAGTCGACTATGTTCGTCGCAGCTCGGGAATGGAACGGTGGGCTGATCGACTTGCAAAAACTTGCACAATCTCTCAAAGCCAACTTGTTCCAGTTCCATTGGATCGTCAAATTGTAGCCAGCTGCCAGCCGGATCGGACGCACACATGGAGTCCAGTTCGGACTGATATTCCCAGTAGGATCTCAAATAGGTGTCCGCGACAAACGATTCGCTGCCAAAAGTGAGTTGCCGGAACTTGCGCATGACGCGCATGAACTCACGGTACTCGTCGGTTGCCCCAGGTGCTTTGCTTAGAATATCAAGTCCAACGAGTTGTTGTTCGACCGATTGTAACCAACGTTCGATCGAGCGATCCCGTCGCACGTTGATGAAGAGGCTGTCGGGATACTGGATGCGCAGCGTGCGTAGAATGTCCAAGCAACAAGCTGGATAGTCTGCCACTCCTCTGCAATCTGGGAAGAGTGAAAGTTCCTGATCACCTCGTTCAGTTTGTTGGAATAGCTTGATCATGTGATCGGCGTCATGGTGCAAGTCGGAATGTGTTGGAAGATGACGGTAGACCTTGCCAAGATGTGCCGTTGGGACGCCGACGATGCCCAGCGCTTGGCTCATCGACACCGTTGCGCACCGCGGGAGGGAAACCACAAAAAGCTTATTAAAAGAGCGCATCGGCAAATGTCTGTAAGTGTAGAGCGATTGTCCCCAAAGGCTTTAGAGTAGAGCGATTGTCCCCAATCGCTTTGAAAAAAACGATTGGGGACAATCGTTCTACTCTGGCTTCGGAAAAACGATTGGGGACAATCGTTCTACACTGGTTTAGGGAAACGATTGGGGACAATCGTTCTACGCTGGCTTCGGAAAAACGATTGGGGACAATCGTTCTACACTGGTTTAGGAAAACGATTGGGGGCAATTGTTCTACACTGGTTTAGGAAAACGATTGGGGAGAATCGTTCTACTCTGGCTTTGGAAAACGACTGAGACAAGCGTCCTACCTTAATTTTCAATGTTGGACGTAGCACTGGTTGAACTTAGGAGTCTCAAGGTCGTAGAATAGTCGTATTACCCCTCCCTCCCCCAATACTGCACGGAGTTTTTCCATTATGGCGACCGTCGTTCAAAACGTACCTACCCCTAAAATTCGACACACCGAGTGCTTTATCGGAGGCAAGTGGCTTCCAGCTGCAAGTGGCAAGACTTTCTCGACGGTGAATCCGACAACCGAAGAAATTATCGCAGAGGTTGCCGAGGGGGATGAGAAAGACATTGATCTGGCGGCCGATGCAGCTCGACGTGCTTTTGAGTCAGGTCCGTGGAGTTCGATGGATGCGCGCGATCGAGGACGTCTGATGCATCGTCTGGCCGATCTGATCGAAGAAGAGATCGACGAGTTGTCCGCCCTCGAGAGTCTGGACAATGGAAAACCGGTCAAGGATGCACGTTCCGCTGACCTGCCACTGGTCATTGACTGCTTACGATATTATGCAGGCTTTGCGGACAAAATCCATGGTTCGACCATTCCCGTCCGCGGCAATTATTTTACGTACACACGCAAAGAACCCGTGGGCGTTGTCGGACAGATTATTCCATGGAATTTCCCGATGTTGATGACTGCCTGGAAATGGGGTCCCGCCTTGGCAGCAGGTTGCACGATCGTCATGAAACCGGCCGAACAGACTCCACTTACCTGCTTGCGCATGGCACACTTGGCGCAGGAAGCTGGCATTCCCGACGGCGTGATTAACGTTGTGCCTGGTTTTGGCCCGACGGCGGGTGGCTCCATCGTCCGGCACCCAGGGATCGACAAGGTGGCGTTTACGGGCGAACACCGCACCGCACAAATTATCATGCGCGAAGCGGCGGAGACGCTCAAGCGACTAACATTTGAGCTGGGTGGCAAGAGCCCCAATGTGATTCTGGCAGACGCCGATCTCGATGCCGCTGCAGCCGGAACACACTTCGGTTTATTCTTCAACCAAGGTCAATGCTGTTGCGCTGGAAGCCGAGTGTTTGTCGATGCTCGCGTCCATGACGAGTTCGTCGACAAACTCAAAAATCTTGCGGCTAATCGCAAATTGGGTAATCCGCTCTGCAAAGATACTGAACAAGGTCCGCAAGTTGACCGCGCGCAGTTCGACAAGATCATGTCCTATATCGACAAAGGAAACGCTCAAGGCGCCAACTGCATCACCGGTGGCAATCGCTTTGGCGATCAAGGTTACTTCATCGAACCGACCATTTTCGAAGGTGTAACTGACGACATGGCCATTGCCCAAGATGAGATATTTGGGCCAGTGATGAGTGTCCTCAAGTACCACGACTGGGATGAATTGATCGAACGGGCTAACGACACCTGTTTTGGACTGGCCGCCGCTGTGTGGACAAGCAACGTTGCCAAGGCACATGACTTTGCCAAGCGTGTCCGTGCAGGCACCATCTGGGTGAACTGCTATGACATGTTCGACGCCGCGGCACCATTTGGCGGTTTCAAGATGTCCGGCCAAGGCCGCGAACTGGGTGAAGCAGGATTGCAAGCGTACACCGAGACCAAAACGGTAACGATTAGCTTGGGTTAAGTGCTTAGTGTTAGGTAGGTCACTCGAGCCGAGAGTGACCAGGTAGGTCACTCGAGCCGATTGACCTACCTTTACCGCCTACTCTCAATCTCTTCACCTTTGATGGCGGCAATGGCTTCACGCAAAAACCGTTTTCGAAAATCGGAGCGGTCGCGCTCGCTGTTAAGCATTTCTTCGAGCTTCGGCAATGCTTCGGCCGCAGGCGGGCCTATTTTCCCGAGTAACGATACCGCATAAAAGGCCACGCGCCGTTCGCGTGAATCGATGTTCTCAATCAACATCGGAATGGCTTCGACGGGGGCGGCATCGATTTCGCGCAACGCGTTGTTCGCAAAGTCGGTGTCTTCGTCATTGCGAAGCAGGCTAAAGAGCTTAGGAACAGCACCTTTGGCGACCGGCCCCAGCTTGCCAAGCTGCTCGCCAGAGAGTCTGCGCACTGACCATTCCGAATCTTCGAGTAGAACGGTCAGTTGACTTGCAAGGCGCTCTTTGTCTGCGTCAATGGCGGTCAATGCAGTTATGGCGGCCACTCGAACATCTGCGCGTTCGTGTTTCAGCAAGTTGACGATGGTGGGCAACAACGCATCCGCTTTATTTCCAAAACTGGCCATCGCTTCCAGGCTGACACGGAGCAACTCAAAATCGTCGATCAGGTTGGCTGCAACCGCCGCTTGAATCGTGTCATCGGTTATGGCTAATTGGTGCACCGCTTCAGTCGCCGCGATTCGAACGGTATGATCTTGGTCGCCCAGAGCCAAACCAAGTGCTTCGATAATCGACGCGTCTACCTTTTTTTTGTCATATTTGCCCACGGTTTGTGCTGCTTGTCGACGAACCGTTGGATCCGAATCGGCGATGGCATGGGTGACTTTAGCGATGTGTTGGTTTAATTGAGTCGGCTGTTCCGCAGCCACGGCGAGGGCACTCGTACGCACCACGGGTGAACTATCCACCAACGCTGCATCCAGCACCGCATCGATTTCATCTTGTGAAAACTCAACTTTGGACAACGCAACGAGCGAGGCTGCGCGGACCTCGGCGTCTGGATCACGCATCGCAGCGAGCAACGCCGCTCGCGAGCTCTCAGACTGCGCGCTAGCGCCGATGAGCGAGGTGGCGGCCACAATGCGTATGGTGGGTGAACTATCGCCACAGGCGACTGCCAGTCGTTCGACGAGCATTTCGTCGAGGGGCTGGATACCGCCAATGGCTCGCGTGGCTGCCAAACGCACAAGTTCGTTCTCGCTGCTCATGCCACTTATCAATGCTTCAACCGCTGGATGGCCAATGAGTGCTAGCGCGCGGGACAATGTCGGCTCTATTTCAGGTCGAGCTTGAATCGCGGTGAGAAGCTCAGCGACCACCGGTTCACCAAAGCTCGCGATCGCCAGCGAAATCTGATTCTCATCCAACGACGGAGCAGGCAGGATCTCCACGAGTCGGGGTAGGGTGCCGCGTGCATCTGGACCAATGACCGCAATGGCTTTGATCAGATCTTCTACCGCAGTAGGTTCGGTCGACTTCAAACGCTCAGCAATACGAGTTGCAAAAGCATCGTCGAGTAATTCCGCCTTGCGCATTGCCCCGAGCGCTGCTGCCCTCACCGCAGCGGAACTATCGGTTAACGCTGCTTCAATCAACAGTTCTTTGTCCACCCGGGGCAAATTCGACTTAGCTAGAGCAATAATTGCCGTTTCACGAATCGTAGACTCTTCATCGCGCGTCGCCTGTCTTAGCGCTTCTGTTGCCGCATCTGATAAAGTTGGCAATGAAGCCAAAGACGCAATACCGACGCTTCGCACAGCGACGAGTTCACTGGTCACCAACTTTAAAACAGTTGTTTCATCACTCGGCGCGATGGCGACCAACGCTTCGGCGGCATAACGTGGGAGTGCATTGCTGGATTCAGCCAAGGACTCGACGAGTAGGTCACGAGCGGGAGAGGCGTCCGGTCCGATCAGGGCCAGCGACTGGGCCATGGCAATTTTTGCATCCGCAGAGGCCTTCTCCCAGGCATCCATCAAGGGCTGCAGCGCGGGCGCACCGATCTTGCCTAACGCGTCCGCGGCGCGATACCGAATCTGGTCATCGCGATCCCGGAGGAGGTCAATCAACTGTGGGATCGCCGGTTCCGCCGTTACGCCAAGACGCGCAAGACCCAACAACGCTTGAAATCGTACCTGTTTGTCATTGTCAGAAACCGATTCCGCCAACGCAAGCACTGTCTCCGTTGACGCGGCGCGACGTCTTACGAGTTCGTATGCCGCATCGCGCCGCACATTGACATCTTCTTCCGCCAGATGTTCGATCAATTCTTCAACCGAGCTCTCAGTCAACTGAGCGCATGCAGAATTAGGCAACGTCAACATCGCCAGGTTCGAACTGGCCAAGAAACCGCCAAATACGACACCCTTAAGTGTCCAGGTAGTGCGCAAGGAGCGATCCTCCGTCAGAATTGCCTGTGATTCTATCTCTAAAGTTGTGGTCTAACCTAAGCTTAAACCCACCTACAACTCATAACCAACTCTATACGGTCAAACCGCTGAGATACCCGGTGCTATCACCGACAAACGGGACGTCGACGTCCATGCGTTCTAGCATCGACATAAACAGGTTGCACATCGGCGTTTCAGTATCGAATCGAATGTGACGCCCGGTTTCGATCGTTCCATTGCCGCCTCCCGCTAGAATGACTGGCAAGTTTTCATTGTTGTGGCGATTGCCATCACTAATGCCACTGCCATAACAAATCATTGAGTTGTCGAGCAGAGTGCGGTCACCCTCTTTGATCGACTTCATTTTTTGCAGCAAATAGCTCAGCTGCTGTACATGGAACCGATTGATCTCAGTGATCTTCTTTAGCTTTTCCGGGTTGCCACCATGGTGTGAGATGTCATGGTGTCCGTCGGGCACTCCAATTTTGCGGTAGTTCTTGTTGTCCCCTGCGTTGGCGAACATCATCGTCGCAATGCGTGTCGAGTCGGTTTGAAAGGCGAGGACCATCATGTCGCACATCATCCGCATATGGTCTTGATAATCACCTGGAATGCCATCGGGAATTGCGTAATCGACATCGACATCTAACGGTTTGGCAGCCACGTCGGAACCGACGCGGCGCTCAATTTCGCGGATGCCTGTCAAATATTCATCCAGTTTGCGATTGTCATTTCGGCCGAGCTTCGTTTGCAAACGCTTTGCATCATCGGCGATAAAATCGAGAACACTTTTTTGTAGTGCTTGTCGTTGTTGGACACTCTTGTCAACTTCGCTGGGTGTTCCCGCCGCAAACAAGCGCTCGAACACGAGCCTCGGATTAACTTCCTTGCCAACCGGAGTTGACTCGGAAGACCATGAAATGTTCGATGAATAGGCACAGCTATAACCCGAGTCGCAGTTTCCGGCGTTGCGTCCAGGGTCAACTCCCAGTTCTAGTGACGAGAAACGCGTGCGTTGGCCAATCTTCTGCGCCGCAACTTGATCAACCGACACACCCGAGCGAATGTTTTCACCATCCGTCTTTCGCGGTTGCGCACCCGTCAAGAAGACCGATGCGCTGCGCGCATGATCGCCAGGTCCGTCGCCATTGTCACGTCCTTTGTCGTGCGTCAATCCACTGATAACCAACAAGTCATCGTGAACTGGGGCCAGGGGTTCCATGATGTAGGGGAGCTTGAAGCCATAGCCGTCAGTCTTCGGCGTCCAGTTATCGAGCACGACGCCGTTGGGCACAAATATAAAGGCCATTCTGCTTGGAGCGGCAGAGACGGCAGCGGTCGAAGCCCTGGCGAGCGATGAGGTCGCTTCGAGCCAAGGGAGGGCCAAAGAAACCCCCAAACCACGCAGAACTGTTCTTCGCGAGAGCTTGCTATTTAGATTTGACATGGTTATCGCCCTGACTCCTGAAACATAAATGGCGGACTGGTCACAATCGACTTGACGAGCGTAACGAAACGAAATTCATCATTGGATAAGTTATCAACAATGGAACTGACCGTGCAGCGATCCGAAACTCCCAGCCCGCGTCCCAAAGCGTAAGTTAGCATTTTAGTCGTCATGCAGCGAGCAAATTCCTCTTTTTTGTTTTCAGCTAGAATTTGCACAAGGTCAGCCGGACTCGCAAACGTGCGTCCACCCGGAAGTTCACCCGACGGATCGATCGTTTCGCGACCGTCTGCATCGCGCCACATCCCGATGGCATCAAAATTCTCAAGACCAAATCCAAGTGCATCCATTTTTGTATGGCAAACCGCACAATTGGGATCCGCTCGATGTTGTTCCATTCGTTGACGCAGCGTTCCGAGGGTCTCGCCAGCTTCCCCCAACTCCGGAACGTTTGGTGGCGGTGGTGGTGGAGGTTCGGCTAAAAGATTGTCCAAGACCCATTTGCCTCTTTTCACCGGCGAGGTCCGTGTTGGATTGGACGTTAAGAGCAAGATGCTGGCGTGCATCAATACACCGCGCCGCTTGCCCCCCAGTTCCACTCGCTGAAACTCATCTCCAGCGATGTTCTCCACTCCGTAGTGCTGGGCTAATCGCTCGTTAATAAACGTGTAATCGGCATTTAACAAATCGAGAACGCTGCGATACTCGGCCATGATATGTTTGAACAACAACTCGGTTTCCCGTCGCATTGACTGCCGAAGCGGTTCGTCAAACGTGGAAAATAACTTTGGATCGGGCGAAAGTCGTTCCAAGTCCCGCAATTGCAACCATTGTCCGACAAAGTTCTTGACCAGCGCTTCGGCTTTTGGGTCCGCCAACATGCGATCAACCTGAGCCGCCAACTGCTCTGGTGTGTGGAGTTGTTTTGTCTGTGCAGCGTCCCGCAGGACCTTGTCCGGCGTGCTGCTCCACAAGAAATAAGACAAACGGGAAGCTAGTTCAAAATCATTTAATGCACGAATCCCATCTTCGAATAGGGCATCGTCATCTTCTTCTATGCGGTAGATAAAGTGCGGCGATGCTAGAACTGCCGCAATGGTCGTTTGCATGATCTCATTGGGGCTAGCATCCGCTTCCCAAGCGCTGCGCATCAACGAAAATAATCGATCCGATTCTTCGGTAGTCAACGGTCGCCGGAAGGCACGACTGGCGAAATCGCTGGCGTTGGCCCGTGCCACTTCTACCACTTCCTCCATGTTCTTATCATCCGCCGGAGTGAATGGGAAAACCAACTTCATCGACTCAGGATTTTCAGTTACCTCCGTTGCAATGCCCCGTTAGATCGCGAATCGTGTTGTTGTATTCACTGCGGTTAAGTCGCCGCATGGTGACTCTTCCGGGACGACTAATTGTGCCGCAATCGAATTCCTGTAGACGCGTCTCCATCCACTCAAGGGTTTTCACCCGCTGCTCGCTGGAGGGTTGCTCCGAGTCGGCGGGGGGCATTTGCTGCTCTTTGAGCACCAAAATGACCTTTTCAACCAGCTCCACGTGGTTTTCCAGCGAAGTTCCTGGTTCGAAAATATCGACGCGAATACCACCTTCAGCACCATCGCCAGTGTGGCAATCGTAGCAATAGCTCTTCAGCGTTTGCAAAGAGAGTTCTGTCGTGGGGCCTGCCGCCGCGTATTGATCTTGCGCTGCCGCCAAGCTCTGATCTTGATCTTGGGCTGTCGCATTAGTTACGGATGCGCTGGATAAGCATAGGAAAAAGCCGAGCGAACGGAAACATGCTGGAAAATGAAACGACATAGGTCTAGTCGACTACGCGAGTAAGGCAGGATTTCACGGAGGGGGAGAGTAGCCGGGCGGTCGCTAACGGGTACCGTAGTATACGCCAGCAGCCATCACAATGCGAGCGAATACTGCTCTTGGGTGGCTCGCTTTGATTGCGTGTTCAGTTTTACTTTCGTCCAGTCAACGGGGACCTCGCCTTTAAATTTGCCGTCGACGCAGGATATCGTCGAAATCGGTCAGGTGGTAACCAATGCCCACATAGTCCAGTAGCTGACACAAACCTCGTAGTGCTACGCCAAAACCGTCCGGACCGCTGAATCCCCCGAACTGACCGCCCCCTTTCACGTGAGGCTCTAAGTCAAAGAATACGCCGGGGGCACCAAGCTTTTTCATGCGTTTCTCAATCTTGGGTAGTTCTCCCACCAAATCCCGCAATATGGCTTCGTGTCCGGTGTCGCCGATGTGGGCCGGCACAAAGTTCTTGAGTGAGGCTTCATCGATATGCGTCAATCGCTGGCTTGAGTTGCTGTGTCGATAATCCTTGATGTGTAACCAGCCCAAGCCCGGTTTCATCGCCAAGTACTCGGCGTAAACTTCGTCCGGCGACATTCCCTGGCAGACCAAGTTGGCGCCGTCGAAGATCAGTACCAGGTTGGAGTGCTTTACCCGTCGATGCACCTCGGCAAGCAGTTTGCCCGACTGCCCAACCAAATTCGCTTCGACTTCCAGACCAAACACAAGTCCTTCCTGCGCACACTGGTCAGCGATCCTGCCAAGTTGATCGCTCACTTGATTCAAATGTTCTTCTGGCTTCGTTCCAATCGGATGATAAAACGAAAATCCGCGTATCAACTTGGTTCCTAACGTATTGGCGACATCGCAGGCGTGTTTGACATCCTTGGCCAGGTATTGCTTGAATGGGACAAACCGATTGGGGCTCCCGTCATCGACATCCAGTAATTTGACTTTGCCAATCGGAGAACCAACGGTTGCCACACTGAGTCCATATTCGGCTTGCAGCTTGACTACCTGCTTCAGTTCCCCTTTGGTCAAGGCCATCACATTTTTGATTCCCTCACCCACATCAATGAAGCGAATGGAATAGTATTGCAAACCGGCTGCCGCCAAAGCCGCAAACTGTTGAACCGCCAATTTGTCGTTGGCCGCTTCATCTGCAAAACCGCTCAGAATAATCGCTGGATTTGTCACGTAGCTCTACCCCAAAAAAATCTGACTAGGTCACTTTGTACTCTGCTGCCTCAGGCCGTTTGTCTTGAGCCTTAAGCCTGGACCAAGGATCATACACCGTTTTGCGCGCAATTCGAAGAACGGTTCTCCGAACGCCTTGTCCCCCCGTCTTGCCTAAAGCTCCGAATTTCGATCTGGCGTTGGCGCGCGAGGGCTGCAAGAATTAGTCGGCCTACATAGATCGCGATTTACATGGGAGCAGGAATTATGGCGAGGCAATTGCAACGCGATAACGACGACTATCGACCACGCACTCGGCGCAAGGGAAAACGCTGGCGAGTTATCGCCACCCTGTTTTTTCTAGCAGTTTGCGTTCTAGTCCTTTTTCTACCGCAGATCATAACTTCGCGGCCTGTGCTTACGACCTTGATCAATCGATATGCTGGCTTAGCACCGCTGCAAGTTGAATTTGAACGCGTCAACGCGGGCTGGTTTACCGCTGTTTCCGCCACCGGCTTCCAATTGAAAGATGGCAAAGGGCATGTGATCGCCAAAGTTGGCACCGTCACAACGGAAAAAGGGATCTTAAATTGGATCCGCAATAGCTCCGATCTGGGGACCATCCAAGTTGAAAAGCTGGAGGCGGCGGTCACCACCGGGGAAGGTACCAGTAACTGGGAACGACTACTGGCGCCAATCATCGAGAGCATCGAACCGCCGGATCCCAACGAAATCGCCGACGCAAGCTCAACGACAGGGACGATTCAAATTGTAGATGCCAAACTACTGTTGACCGAACTGGGTCGCGCGGAGCAATGGGTTTTGCAGATTCCGCAAATGTCAGTCACCCTGCCATCGGCAGAACAAGTAACTGGACCGATCGAATTGCAAGCAACCATCGGTGAGGTGTCAGGGGCAGTGGTCGACAGCATCGGCAACGTGGCTGCCAAAGTGCAACAAGTCGGTGATGCGTTTGAAATCAGTGCCGAACTCCAACACTTACCTGTCGAATTCTGGCACGTCGTGCATGCGAGATTGCCAGACATCCCCATCGATGAGATGCGTGGGCGGATCAGCGCCAAGTTGGCGGGACAACTGGTAGACGTTGAGCGTTGGACATTTGACTTTCAACAATTGAAAGCGACCAACTTTGCCATCGCCGCACCAACTCTAGTCGGCGACGTTCCAGCCCGATTGGATCAAATCGTCGCGACGGGCCGTGCTTCATTAATCGATTCCGTGTTGCAAATCGACAATGCACAAGTCACCTGCGACTTTGGAAATGCCAACGCAACGGCCACTATTCCTTGGCCCATCGTCACACCCACCGCCGTCAATCCATTCCTAGACGGCGCAGTGATTCGCGCCGAGGGAACGATCGATCTTCCCAAACTGGCTTTGGCCGCGCAGTCGCTCATGCCGATGCGCGATGACACGCAATTGCAAAACGGAACTGCACAGTTCCTGGTATCGCAATCACTGGATCAACAAGGTGTACCGTCGAGTCGAGCGAACCTGACGCTGGCAGGCCTACGCGCTATCGCATCCGGACAACAGTTGCAGTGGAACGAACCATTGACCATCGAGCTTGGTGCCGACCGCGCTGGAATGAGTGGGCTTAAACTGGTTGCCAATGCAAGTGCCGAGTTCTTCAATTTGCAAGGTGGCGGTACGATCGAAGCAGGTCAATTGCGCGGAAACGTGAATTTGGACATGCTCCAACAGCGACTGAGCCAATGGGTCGAATTGCCAATTAGCACCATGGCCGGTTCGGCCAACGTCGATTTGGTGTGGAACATGCCAAATACAGAGCAGCTCGAAGCCCAAGGACAGCTAAAGACCACTCCGGTTACGATTGCAACCAGCGTCGGTGGACAGATGAATGAACCTGCCTGGGCTGGTAACTTTAGCGCGACAGCTCGCGTGGCGCAAGGCTCTCCAACTCATATTGAAAGAGCCAAGCTGGAACTCAAGTCGATCGACGAAACACTGACCGTCGACTTGCAAGAGCCTCTGGCCCTTTACGAAAATCCCGCTGGGAATGATCAACCAGCGACATTTGCCATGACGCTGGTTGGCGATCTTCCCAACTGGAAACGCCGCGCAATGGTCTGGCTGCAAGAGCCGCCGGAGCTGGATGTCGGTGGAAATATCAATCTAGCTGTGGGCGGTCGCGTCGACATGAATCACGTCGAAATCTATTCCGCCAACTGGAAATCGAAACCGGTTCAAGTAACAACGCCACAGTTCGGCATGTCTGAAGCGGAAATGATCGGAACGTTCAAAGGCCGCGTCGACAGCTCCGACTTGACGCGTTTGCAGGTGGAAGGTCTGACGATTTCTGCGACTTCGTTCTCCTTAAATGCACGCGATGCGGCCAGCAGCGATGGCAACGGCAGAACGGGACAAGCGGGTATCCGAGTCAACCTCGGTCGATTGCTGAACAATGTAAACACGCCGGCTGCAGTGGCGGCCGTGTTGCCTCCCGGGGCTCCTGTGCCGCCGCCCACCGCCAAACTCAGCGCCTCTGGGGAAATCCAAGGTGCTTTGCAGTGGCAGGTCACTTCAACCGCTGCAGGTTTTGCACTGTCCGCCAACGCCGAACAGCTTGTCATCCTCAGTCAAGCGCCAGGCGCAATCGCCCCAGTGCCGCTCTGGAACGAACCAACTCTTTCGACGCAGATTCAGGGACAGTGGGCAGCAGATACGGGCGACATCGATCTGCGGAGTCTCGCCGTGAATACCGATTGGTGCACATACACGGGGACTGCCAGCTATCGCACCGAAAATCAACTGCAGAAGGTGGTCTCCAACGGCCAAGCCATGGTCGAAACGTCGAAACTCTCGACAAAGTTGGCGCCAATGACGGGCAACCAGGTGCAATTGGTTGGCACTCAGTCCATTCCGGTCGACATACAATGGACGAGTTCGCTCGATCCGAACGCCTCGATGTTGGCCGGCCTCCAGGCAGCCACACGAATCGGCTGGGAACAAGCGCGGGTTGTCGGCGTTCAAGTCGGCAAGGCGGATGTCCCGGTAACGGTTTCAGCAGGACAGCTGACCACAGCGGCAGAGATACCCGTCAGCGGTGGTGTGCTGCGTTGGGATATCGACAGCGATCTTACCGCTGAAGAACTGGTTATCATTCAAAAGCCAATGACTGTACTCGAGAATGTCGCCATCACCGAGGAGATGAGCAAAGGTTGGCTCAAGTACGTAACACCGTTGATCGCCGAAGCGACCAGCGTCGATGGCCGCTTGAGTCTGGTTTTGAATCAAGCGCTGCTGACCCCCACCAATCCGCGGCGACAGACCGTAGTCGGGCAATTGGTCATGCACAGCGCCGAAGTGGGACCTGGGCCGCTTTCGAATCAAATCATTACGATGGTCAAGCAGATTGACGCCATCCGCAAGAAAGACTTCACGCAGGCGGTGAGCAGTCAGACCGTATGGCTAAAGATGCCAGAACAACGCATCGACTTTCAGATGGTCGAAGGACGTGTGATCCACCGTAATCTAAATGTTCGAGTTGGCGACGTGACCTTCTCGACTGCGGGAAGCGTCGACGTCAGCGGACAAATGGATCTACTGGGCACGATGCCCATTCCAGATGACTGGGTCGACAAAAGTCCCTTGCTAGTAGGTCTTCGCGGCCAATCACTTCAATTCCCTATGCGTGGGACACTCAAGTCGCCGCAACTGGATGGTGGGGCCATCCAGCAACTCGGTCGGCAAACCGTGCAAGGCGCTGCCCAAGGTTTGTTGGAAAAAGGTTTGTCGCGAGGCTTCGAAAAGATCTTTGGTGGAGCTGCACCCACGCCCACGACACCTCCCATCACGCAACCCTAGAGTAGAACTCGTCTGAAACTCGTTCTCGCTACACCCCAGGCTATCAAGTGTCGTTGCTCCGCAACTGTTTGGTGCAGACTTGTTTAGTACACGCTGACCGTCTGGTTGTGCATGCACCCGCTCGTCGAATTCACGAGCACACAGGAGCCAGTTGCAAAATAATCGCGAAGCGATGGCAGCCGATAGCCTGGGGTGGAGCTTGGCTGGGACGTTTTCCCAAAACGTCCCAGCCAAGCGGAACCCCAGGTACAGTGGAATGTGCACAAAGGGGCCGAGCAGGTGAATATCCCACCGCGCTGGTGTGTGCCGAGGCCGCAATGTGACGGTTTGTCCAGTGTGTTCTGTGAACTACCGGTGCTGGTGATCGAGTATGGTTTGCATCGAACTTTCCTGCGGTCGGTACGCTCTCGCACCACTCTCGTACAACGTGCAGTTATGCCAATAAAGCGAAGGTAGGTTGCGCTTAATCACCCTGCTTCTTGGTGCGGCGATAAAGAGCGCGAAAGCTCTCCTTCGGCGCAGGTGGCAAGTCGCGCTGTCGCGCCCAAATATTGAAATAGTTGTGCGTTAACCACTTCGGCAAAATTCGAAGCGACTTGCGAGCAAGCCATCCCGACGTGCGGAAAATCAGCGCATTTCCCAATACAACTCTGCCAAGTTTCATTCCCCAGCGTTTGCTCAGCGGTATGAGCTTGCGTTCCGCCAACTCACCACGCCACGCCAACAACTGATGGTGCAATGGTATTTTCACAGGACAAACATCGGTACACGAACCGCATAACGTGCAAGCGTACGGGAGCTCATGATGCTTGTGCGCGTTCATCGATGGTGCGAGCACGCTGCCAATGGGACCAGGTACCGTGTTGGAATAACTGTGACCGCCGCTGCGACGATAGACGGGGCAGGTATTCATGCAGGCACCACAACGAATGCACTGCAACGACTCCTGATACGTTGGACTGGCCCTCAAGTCACTGCGTCCATTGTCGACCAACACAATGTGCAATTGCCCTCCCGGCCGGGGTCCATGAAAGTGCGAGGTGTAGGTCGTTATCGGCTGTCCGGTGGCACTGCGGGCTAGCAATCGCGTGAAAACGGAGAGGTCATTGAGGCGCGGCAGAAACTTCTCAATTCCCATGCAAGCGATGTGGATTGGCGGAAGCGACACTCCCAAGTCAGCGTTGCCTTCGTTGGTACAGACGACAAATCCTCCCGTTTCGGCAATTGCAAAGTTAACGCCAGTGATTCCCGCTTGAGCTCCAATGAATCGTTGACGAAGTTCACCACGCGCGGCCCGCGTCAAAAAAGTCGGGTCCGCATTTCCCTTGGGTGTACCAATATGCTGATGAAACGTCTCTCCCACCTCCTCCTTCTTGATGTGAATCGCTGGCAACACAATGTGACTGGGTGTTTCGCCACGCAACTGAACGATCCACTCACCCAGATCGGTGTCCACCACTTCGATTCCTCGCGCTTGGAGGTACGGATTTAAGTGGCACTCTTCCGTTAACATTGACTTGCTCTTAACAACTCGCTGCACCTTATTGGCAGCCAAAATTCGGTGAACGATTTCATTGTGCTCCTGCGCGTCGGTGGCCCAATGCACGATCGCCCCCAAGGCCGTAGCATGGCGTTCGAACTCTTCCAAATAGTGCGGCAATTTGGCGAGTGTGTGCGCCTTGATTTGTGCTGCCGTCGACCGCAAACTCTCCCACTCAGGGACTGAGTTCGCCATGCGATCCCGTTTTTTTCTTACGAACCATAGGGCACCGTCGTGCCAATGCGTCCGTTTTTCATCGGCTACAAACTCATTGGCAAGATCGGCATGGTGCCGGTGCTTAGGTTCCACGTGGGGCTCATCAATCGCCTGGGGAGTGGCGCCGGTTTTGGATTGAGACTCGAGCAATTTGGACATGGGTGGGTCGCGTGAAAAATGACTATTTCTCAAAAACACTTGAAAAGCGGACGAGTGAAGCGTCCAGGCGTCGTTGTCGTGGGGTTCAAGTATTCTGGAGACGAACTGTCGGGGAGGGTGATGAACGAAAACTGGGGGGATTGTAGAATTATCAAGAAGAACTGCATTGATTATTGTATAGTGGCCAACCCCGACCGTCGTCATCCCCCAAACCTACCTTGCTGAGTTCAACGATGAAAAGCCGCTCCTTCGCCGGAAATGTCTCCCTCTTGTTGTTGTCCATTTGCTTTTTACCGTCACCTTGTCACGGTCAAACTCTCAAGCTCGAGTCGGGCGACCACATTTGCTTGGTCGGTAACGAACTCGGCGAACGTATGCAACATGCAAATTACTGGGAAACGTTGTTGCATCGGCAATTTGCCGACAAACAGTTGACGGTACGCAACCTCTGCTTTCCGGGCGATGAGCCAGTTCTGCGCATCCGCTCCAAGAACTTCGGTAGCCCCGAATCGCACCTAAAGCACAGTCAAGCCTCGGTGATCCTCTATTTCTTTGGCTTCAATGAGTCCTTTGCCGGATCGGCTGGTATGCCCAAGTTTGGTGCTGACCTGCGTCGGCTGGTAGAAGAAACCAAGAATCAAAATTTTAGCGGCAAGGGCGCACCACAAATCGTCTTAATCTCGCCAATTGCTTTCGAGAATACAGGTGACGAAAACCTATCAAACGGTGAAACACAGAACAAAAATCTGCAGGCAGCCACCGAGGAACTGATTCGAGTTGCCAAGGTAACGGGGGTCGGATACGTCGATCTATTCACACCAACAAAAAAACTGTTCAACGAATCGGATTCTCGGCTTACCCTAAATGGCTCCCACTTGAACGACGCGGGCTACCAAGCCCTGGCACCCATTCTTATGCGTGGACTGTTCGGTGTCGACATTCAACCCAATTGGAGTGAACTGGCCGAACTCAAACGCGAAATCGATGACAAGAACTTTCATTGGTGGCATCGCTACCGCGCGGTCAACGGCTTCTCCATTTATGGAGACCGTGGCGCTGCCGGATCGGATGGTACCTACAACAACACCGACGTCATGGAACGCGAACGCGCCATCCTCGACCAAATGACCGCCAATCGCGATCAACGTGCCTGGGCCATTGCGAGCGGCCGGTCGGTTCCGCCAGAATGCGATGATGCAAACACCCTGCCATTTATCGAACCTCGCACCAACGTCGGTGGCGACGACGATCCCAATGCGAAAGCGGGAAAACTTGGTTCGCTCGATTATTTATCTGGCGAAGAGCAACAAAAGCTATTTAAGTTGGCGGCGGGATACGAAATCAACCTATTTGCATCGGAAGAGCAATTCCCCGAACTCGCCAACCCCGTCGCGCTTGATTTTGACAATTCAGGGCGATTGTGGATATCGACCATGCCTTCGTATCCCCATTGGAAACCGAAGACGAAGCTCGCCGACAAATTGTTGATTTTGGAAGACACCAATGGCGATGGCCGTGCGGATGAGCTCAAGGTCTTCGCCGACGGATTGCACCAGCCGACGGGCTTCGAAATCGGCCGCGGAGGTGTCTTTGTCGCCCAACAACCCGACATACTTTTCTTGCAGGATACCGACGGCGATGACAAGGCAGATGTGCGAATTCGCAAACTGGTAGGCTTCGACTCGGCAGATTCCCACCACGGCATTTGCGGATTTACTTGGGGGCCAGGCGGAAATCTCTATTTTCAAGAAGGCACCTTCAAGTATTCGCAAGTTGAATCGCCTTACGGTCTACAACGCTTGGAGGAAGGTGGGATTTGGAAATACGATCCGCGCACCGAGCGATTTGGAGTGCATGTGACTTTCTCTTTTTCCAATCCCTGGGGCCACGTGTTTGATCGCTGGGGCCAAGATTTTATCGCTGACGCATCACCCGGCTTCAGCTACTGGGCTGCACCTATCTCCGGGCACCTCGACTATCCCAAGAAACACCCCGGCGGATCACAACACTCGCGCGTCGCTGAGCTCCTAAAGTCGGGCGATGGCGACGTCGTGTTTCCAACCTTTTATCCAAAACGCATTCGCCCATCGGCCGGTGCTGATCTGGTCTCAAGCCGCCATTTCGCTCCCGAAGATCAAGGAAGTTTTCTGCTCACCAACTGTATCGGTGAGCGGGCTGTGCTCATGCACCGGATGCAAGAAGAAGGCTCGGGCTTTAAAGGAGAAGAGGTCACTCCGTTGGTCTATTGCGAAGATGGTAACTTCCGACCCATCGACATCCAATTTGCACCTGACGGTTCGCTCTACATCGTCGATTGGCACAATGCCTTGATCGGTCACCTGCAACATAATCTTCGCGATCCAAGCCGGGATCATAGCCACGGAAGAATTTGGCGAGTTACGCACAAAGAACGTCCGCTGGTTGAGCCACCCAAAATCGCCGGAGCAGCGATCAGCGAACTGTTGCCACTATTAAATGCTCCTGAAGACCGTACGCTTTACAACGTCCGCCGTGAACTGGCAGAGCGCTCTACCGATGATGTAATCAAGCAAACCAAGGAATGGATCAATCAACTGGATGCGCAGGCCGTCGAGTATGAACGTAGCTTGCTGGAAGCGTTGTGGATCCACCAAACGCAAAACGTTATCGAACAAGATTTGTTGAAAAAGCTGTTGGAGGCCAAAGACCATCGGGTTCGGGCTGCCGCAGTCCGCGTACTTTCATTTTGGATCGATCGCGTCGACCAGCCACTCGACCTACTCAAACCGCGCGTCAACGACGCACATCCTCGAGTTCGTTTGGAAGCAGTCCGCGCCCTCAGTTTTGCTAAGGGAGAAAAAGCAGTCGAACTGGCATTGGAAGTCCTGGAACACGATATGGACGAATACCTGCAATACACGCTCGACGAAACCATGCGCGCGCTCGACCCCTAGTGATCACAAGACAAGAACTACGCACATGATTTAGGCCATCAACGGGTGGCCGACGTGGTCACGGAAGTGCGATGCCACCGCTCTAAACATCTTTGACGCGGTCTCGGGAGGGCGACGCTCCTGCTGAGCCTTAATGGGCTGCCACCTGTCGTTCACAAGCAATGGGTCCGAACACAGTCGGCTTGTGGACGTTAGGACGCTGCCCGAAAAAGCTCGGCAGGAGCCTCGTTCTCCCGACAGTATATTTTACATGTCAAATCACAATCAAAGATGTTGAGAGCGGTGGTGCGAAGCATCTTGCGGGCTGCCATCTATCGTCCACAAGCTAGAACCAACTTAAGCAGTTGTCATTGAGTTGCATTTGCCATTCGACGTCTCCTTCAATTCGCTGGACCTGCACTCGATATTTTTAGCACGGATGGCAAAGCCGGTGCACGGATGTTCCAGCTATCAGGCACCCGCGGCGGGTTCTGTGTTTTACGCTTGAAGTTGGTTTGTTAGCAAACTTAAACCTAAACTCGAACTTCAACTTAAACACACTAACCCGAGCCGCTCATGCCTCAGGGGTGAGAACTTAATTGAACTTAAACCTACTCACCCACGCCGTTCCTGCCTCGGGTTGCGAGCCCGAGATCGGGTTGAAGTCCAAGTTGAAGTTTAAGTTGAAGTTTAAGTTGAAGTTTTGCAACGCGGCAACCTGCTTATTGTCCTCGCCGAATCTCTTGAAAGAAATCTAGGTACTGCCGCCCTACGTCAAGCCAACTGTATTGAGCCAAGGCGGCTTGCGATCGCTGGGCTGCGGCTTGCGCCTCCGCAGGATGGTCGAGGATCTCTAACATCGCGTCCCGCACTTGAAAACAGCAGCGCGGTTCAAACGTTTGAGCCTCAACCCGCAAGTACGCCATCTGTTCAATGAACGGCGCGATATTCGACATGGCAACCGGTGTGCCGATCGCCCAAGCGTCCAGTCCTGATCCGTTTCCCGCTTCGTACAACGACGCGTTAATCACCAGCTTCGCGCACTGAATGAGCGCCGTTACTTGTTCATCCGTGACCAACCCAAGACTGGCCACATTCCAATCCTCTTCGCAATTGTCAATGTAGTTCGGACCATTGGCTCTGCCGCGAATCCCTTCTGTTGCATAGCCAGCGATGACCAGTTTCAGGTTTGGCCAAGTTTCCAAGCAGTGATAAAATCCAGCCATCACTTGCCCCAGGTTCTTGTGAGGTGTGATGTTGTTTAGATTGAGTACGTAGTCACCCTGCACTCCCAATTCGGCAACGATCGACTGCGCACGACTGGGCGCCATAGGTGGATGGCCTCCCAAGCGGGACAAGTAGATTACGCGTGCCGGCCGATCATACTCTGGGAAGACTTTGGCCAATTCCCTCGCGACAAAAGGTGTCGAGACAACCGGTTGCGCTCTGCGGAGCCAATGGCGGTGTTGGTCGCGCAGTGTTTCATAAGTTGTCCGCGACGTAATAAACAGACCGACAAAATGCGCGTAGTTAAAATCATGCGGAATAAATGCTACGGGAACTGACAGTTCGGGTGGGTTCATAAAATATGGCCATGCAAAGAACACTACAGCGTGCCGGTTCAACTCGTTCACAACCTGCTGGTGCAGAGCCAATTCTTTTTCATGCTGCCGATGAAACCTGCGACGTTTTAGCCAGCGCTTCAGCATGAAACGATGGCCGCTGAGATCCGGCGGCGGTGATGGTTCCAGCCAGTTCCGCACCTCGACTTGCAACTTCTCTAAAGTGCGTCGCGGTTGTTCGCTTTCAAAAACGGTTTCGACCTGCGTTCCCAAATAGCAGGTGATTTGAAGATGGGGAGCAACCTCCCGCAACCCGCCAATTAAACTGCGAATATATCGCCAACCACCTGTCGACGCGGTTTGGAGTACGATTGCTAGACGGTTAAAATCCTGACCAACTGGCTGCGCTTGCACTGACTGTTCATTCATCTGCCGAGCTGACTGTCGAGGCCGAGGCGGTGCGGGCTTACACCACTTTGTGATGAGTGGCAAGGAATTTCGAATCGAATCATCGCATCATCGGCAACGATTCCAGGATGGTAGCCGTCATCGACTTCGGCTCTGGTTCTGGCACATCGACGCCTGCCATAAACTGTTTCCAACTCGCGAAGTCACCGCCGTAGTCGCGACCGGTCATCACCTTGAGACTCTCCGCCACTTGGTATTGCACCGCTGGGCTAGGGTCATCGAGGAACGAAGTCATTTGTGTTCGCACTGTTGCATCTTCGCCGAAGACGCTCAATGCATCCAATGCTGCTTGACGCACGCTGGTTGACTCATTCGACTTGTTGGCGAGGCTCAGGAGCATATCGCGGGCGGCAGTGTCTTTGCGTAGTTTCCAAGCCTTACAGGCCGCCAAACGCACCTTTTCCACATCATCTACAGAGGCAGCGTTCAGAGCGCGGACCGCAGCTTCGGAAGGCATGCGTGCAACCGTTGCAACGGCTCGCGCCCGCATTTCCGAACTTGGATCTGAACTGATGATTTTTTCTATTTGCGTTGCCCAGGTCGCTTGTTCAGCACTGTCCATTTGCGGCAATTTCGCTTGGAGCCGATCCAGGTGTTCCAAGCGATCTTCGAAGGTTGCGCCCAGCTCTCGGTCTTTGTTGAATTCTCGTTGAAAGTAAGGATTGGCACGCTTCATGGCATAAAACGGACCATCCGTGCAGCCAGCCAGGCAGGTAAAGCTTACCAGCAAGAAGATGCTCAACGCCCGGCCGGTTGTCGTGCGCACCGCGTTTGCATCTCGCACCTGAATTGCATTAACTGTCATGCAGCCAAGTGCATTGGACGCAACGGCATCAGTCGTATTCCGCAAAGTGCTAAGTTTCATGATCATAGCGGCATTGGCTCGGCAAATAGCGAAGCGGTGGACAACGAGTTTCGAGACGTTTGGAGCTGGTGCGCATGCCGCGACAACTCTTCAAACGTCAAAGCGACTTAAAGCAGGACCGGACCTACAGGTACAGTTCTTCGACGGACCCTATCAAATTCGTTTAACTTCAACCAGTGCAGTTGTAAAGCAACCCTCCCAGAAAAAAACCGACGTTACCAACCTGAAAGTTCCGGCGTTTTGGAGTCACAGTGAATGTTCGGTATGATGGGTTTTCGCTATCAAAAGCACCGATAGTCGTAAAACAGGCCAAAACAAAGCCCAACGCACCTTGACGCCCGCGACCAAAATCGTGAAACTCTTGACCATCAGTACACGATAGAGCCCCCACATGGCGGCTATCTAATTTTGAAGGGCGGTTAGCTCAGTTGGTTAGAGCGCAACGTTGACATCGTTGAGGTCGCTGGTTCGAATCCAGTATCGCCCACTTGTTATAACTTCTTGTTGAATAAGCACTTAGATGCCTTCCGGCGTTCGGAATGGGGGCGTTTTCCAAAAGGTCACAAACGGTATGTACTGTTTTGGCACTCTTGGAGGCGTCAAAATGCCTAAGCTTTCTGCGGCAGTTCCTAAGTACCGCAAGCATCGAGCCAGTGGCCAAGCCGTGGTCACAATCAACGATGCAGGCTTCGCCGAACGATGCAGGCTTCGCCGGGGTCAGGCCTTGTGTTTAGTGTTCGCAGGTACTCCACTTTATGTCGGTCCACCGACATTTCGCACCTGCGGGACGGTTGCGCATTGACGATTGACTGCAGGATAGTGGCCGAAGCATAAAGCCGGAACGACGAATGTTTTTCACCTCGTACGTGATGCAGGCTTCGCCGGGGTCAGGCCTTGTGTTTAGTGTTCGCAGGTACTCCATTTTATGTCGATCGACCGACATTTCGTACATGCGGGACGGTTGTGCATTGACGATTGACTGCAGGATAGTGGCCGAAGCATAAAGCCGGAACGACGAATGTTTTTCAC
>JBGSUV010000153.1:0-118286 GCA_041753315.1 Pirellulaceae bacterium
TCCGAATCTTGCTCAGCCCGCTCCGTCGCCAATGCTATCATCGCAGCCTCCGTGAAAATCAAACTCGCGCAATAAATCCGTACCTCGTTAACCGTTACCAAATTGATCTTGCAGCCGCAAGATTCATAATCCCAGCGTCGCCCTCCCGTGACCGCGTTGCCCTCCGGTCACCGCGTCGGCCTGCCTTGACTGCCAAAGCGGCGGAGATGTAGTTGAAACAAAATCAAACATGTCAACAAACAACGGAGGTAGCGCGATGACAACAGATCACGATCCCGTACCATTGAAAAGCAACTCACAATTCAGTTTATGGTATGGACTACTGGCGGGAGGAATGGCATGGCTTGTCCATCTGATTCTCGCCTGGGTGATTGCAGAATTTGGTTGCGTGAGCCGTTTCCATGAACTTCGGTTTGCCGGCTTGACGGCAGTCGCCTGGAGTGGCCTTGCGATGAGTGTCGCGCTGCTGGTGGTAGCTGCAAGTGCACTGTGGATTGCGCGCAACAATGAACTTCGGTTACACCATTCAGTGACTGAGCCGACGTTGGACAGAGACTCACGCCTGTTTATGGCTCGAAGCGGCGTAATGGCCAGTGCGACATTTATTATCATCATCGCTGTCCAGACGATACCATTCCTATTCTATCTGGGCGGATGCTAGTCAAATGCTCCAGCTCATTGACAAATGGAAACGACGACAAACGACATTAATTGCATTTGTCATCACGATGAACCTGACATCAACTTGCTGGGGACATCCGACGGGAATGCGTGCTGGGGACGCATGGTGGACGGCCTGGAATTTTGATTCGCTGGTAGTTTTCAACTTGCTACTCTTTGCGACGATCTACGCGCGCGGCTTGATTCGGCTGTGGGGACGCAATATGAGTGGCGGCGTTGTTTCGCGCTTGAAAGTATTGGCCTTTGCCAGCGGCCTTGTAGCCATTGCGATGGCGCTTCTCTCGCCGCTCGATACGCTGAGTAACGATCTTGCATGGGTGCATATGCTGCAACACATGACATTGATGGTCGTCGCCGCCCCTTTGCTTGCGCTCAGTTCTCCTGGCCTGGTCTGCTTATGGGCTCTGCCAAAACGTTGGCGCCGCTGGCGGCAAACCAGGCTGGCTCGTCAATTGAACTTTCTTACGAGCCGTTTGCGTGAGTTAAGCTGGCAGCCGCTGTTCATATGGATTTTGCACGCTGCGATCCTGTGGGGCTGGCATATACCGGCTACCTACCAACTCGCGCTGATGCAGCAATGGGTACACGACTTAGAGCATGTGAGCTTTTTTGTGGTAGCGGTCTTGTTCTGGCGCGTCATTTTGGATGCTCGCCAAATTCCGACGCTCAATCCTGGACTTGGCGTCATCTACCTATTCACCACTTCATTGCATGCCATGGTGCTGGGCGTTCTCATGGCACTGGCCCCAAGAGTTTGGTATCCGATCTATGCGGGTCGCGCGGAGCGATGGGGCTTATCTGCGCTGGAAGATCAACAGTTGGCCGGGTTGATCATGTGGATGCCCGCTTGCCTGATCTATGCGATTGCGGCCGTCGCCTTGTTTGCACGCTGGCTTCATCGAATGGAACTCAAAGAAAGTGACCGTTGGACTACTGTTTGATGCGTCCATCCGCCAAGTGAATGACGGCGTCGCAGTCAGCTGCAATCGATTCGTCGTGCGTGACCATCACGATTGTTAAGTTCTGTTCGACGTTGAGTTGCTTTAACAGCCTCAGAATTTGTTGCCCGGTAGCTCGATCTAGATTACCCGTGGGCTCATCGGCCAGCAGCAGCTTCGGCTGCGCAATCAGCGCGCGTGCGATCGCACAGCGTTGCATTTCGCCACCCGATAATTCACTAGGTCGATGATGAAGGCGATGTTCAATACCTACGCTTTTCAACAATTCGATTGCCCGTTGTTTGATGGCATGTCGATTTTTCAAGTACTTCCAGAAGCCTTGTTGAATCATCATCGGCAACAAGACGTTTTGAAGTGCGGTGACTTCTGGGAGCAGATGATAGAACTGGAAAATCATTCCAAGTTGCGAGTTGCGGAAGCGATCGCGGGTGCGTCGCCGCAAATTGTCGATGCGTGTTCCGTCAAAGTAGATTTCGCCAGCATCGGGGGCGTCGAGCGTCCCGAGTAGATGCAGCAACGTACTTTTTCCCGAGCCACTTTGCCCAAGAATCGCCGTCATCTTGCCTTCAATTGCCGAAAAGTCACAACCGTTTAACACAGGAACTTCATGGTTGTTCTTGCGATAGACTTTGACAAGTTGCCGGGCTTCCAACACATAGGGCGATGCAATGCGAAGTCTGGTCGGTGACTCGTCACGATTGCTTTTCACTTGACCGGTTGCAACTGCTGCGCTGCAATTCGCCAGTGACGATGCACCGGTAGCCACAGCCAAAGCTTCTGAAGGGTCAACGCGGCGCCGCGGCTGGGTGCGCGAACCGTTATCCACAGTGCTACTCATAACGAAGTGCCTTTACAGGGTGCATGCGTGCCGCACGAATCGAAGGTAAGACGCTGGCCATCACTGCAATCAAGACGGCGCCAATAATCACCCACACGATCATCATTGGATGAACGATGGTTGGTATGGTGTCAAAGTAATAAACGGTTGGATCAAAAACCTCTTGTCCCGTAATCGATTCAAGAACGTCAGCGATTGAATTGATATTTGCAACAAAAAGCAGCCCTGCGATTGCTCCTACGCCGGCACCGACCAGTCCTAACAGAACGCCATAGCCAAGAAAAATGGATGCTACCCCAGTGCCGCTCGCACCAAGCGACTTGAGTATGCCAATGTCTTTGGTCTTCTCGACAACGATCATGAAGAACGTGGCTAAAATTCCAAAACCAGCCACCGCGATAATCAAAAACAGGAGAATATTAAGAATGGTCGTCTCCATTTGTACGGCCGCCAACAATGCGCCTTGCAGATCGCGCCATGTACTGACGTTGATCAGATCGATCGGAAAGGCAGCAGTCAACGAGTCGCGAACCGCATTCAGATCGGCGCCTGGACGCAGCCGTAGTTGAATCGAGCTGACGGCGTTGTTCATGCCTCTGTACTTCTGAAGTTTCTCGATCGGTACAAATGCAAACGTCGCATCGTATTCGCTCATTTTGCTTTCATAGAAGTCGACAACAGTGAAACTTTCGTTGATCGCTCGAGGAGTGTTCCCTGCGGACGGAAAGGTGACGCGAACGTCATCGCCCGGCTGCACGAAGAAATAGTCATTGACATCACCAAGTGGATCTCGGTAACGATGGCTACCGATGCTGATTCCCAGCACAATGCCATCATGTTGGCTGATTTCTGCGTCAAAAATTTTCGCTTCATCCTCGGGTGATGAGGCGACGCCGTCAAACATCGGCCCGCGATAAGAACCGGTATTATCGGCCTGCGCTACGCCATCAGATGCCACTCCCGTTGCAGTGGCCGCATCGCCCCGGTTGGTGTACGGAGACTCTGGAAAGGCCAACCCATGATCTGGAACTTCAAAATTTTCGGTGTTTGCAACTGTTCCTGGCGAAGGATTTTCCAGAGCGTTTGCAAGTTGACCACTAGTATCCTGCTGGCCAACTCCATCGATCTGCTGCTTCAAGAATTCGTTGCGTTGCTTTTCTAGGTCAAACTGTTTCTGTAGCTCAACCACTTTCTTCTGAGCGGCGGCAACTCGGCGACGGTATTCCCAACCTGCTTCAGGAAACTTGACGCGATCAGGAGCGTAGCCACCTTCATGGAGGTCAAACGAGATCTTCTTTTGATTTTCAGGATGCAAGAGATATTTGCTAAAATCGCTGACATCTGCGTATGTCTCGGAGTCGATCCCGATCAAGTTGATTTGGCGGTTGATCGTCTCACCACGATGTGTAATCGAGACCATGGCCGGCACATGCACGACGGTGGTCATGCCTTCGAGTTGATCGCCGACAATCCGTCGAATTTCACGCTGAATCGTCGCATGGTTCGGCATGCCATTCGAATTATTGCTTTCGACAACGACGTCCGAGAGAATGCCGTGCATTCGCTCTTGCATCTCGGTCGTGAAGCCGTGCATGACGCTGTTGACAATGATGAGTGTTGCCACGCCCAGTGTCACGCTGACAACAGAGGCAAGGGCAATGTACCGCGTACGCAAGTATTGCCAACATAATAGCCATCGATACATTCAGCCATCCTTAGCTGCTAGAACCCGGCGCGCTACGCAACAATCCTCTGTTGCAACGCGATTGATCGCCAAAGTTTAGCTAGATCGCCGAATTAGGCAAACGGCAATTCAACTAAGAATTCGTCCGCAAATCGCTAGCATTGGCGAGTTTGTCGGCTAAATAGCGGCCTGTTACGGAGTTTGGGTGATCTGCGATTTCTTGGGGAGTTCCCGACGCGACGACATAGCCCCCAAGCTCGGCCGGCCCAGGTCCTAGGTCGATGATGTGATCCGCCGCAGCCATCAAGTGAACGTTATGTTCGACAACAATGAGCGAGTTTCCAGCATCTAACAACGCGTCAAAACAATCGAGCAATTGCACGATGTCGTGGCTGTGCAATCCAGTGGTAGGCTCGTCGAGGATAAACAGGGTGCGTTTCTTGCTGGCACTTGCGAGAAAGGCGGCGAGCTTGAGTCGCTGTGCCTCGCCGGCGCTGAGCGTCGTAGCGGCTTGTCCCAACTGTAGATACTCCAGTCCCACATCGCTCAACACTTTCAACTTTTGTTGCACCTTGGCCGATCCGCGGAAGAATGACTGTGCTTCGCGAACCGTCAGCGCCAGGACTTCCGCGATGTCTCGGTCACGGTACCGTACGCGCAAAATGTCTTTGCGGTAGCGAGAGCCACCACAGTCGGGACAGGTCATAAAGATATCTGCCAGAAACTGCATGTCGATTTGCAGAACACCGTCCCCTTCGCATCGGGGACAACGACCGAGTTCACTGTTAAAGCTGAAATGCCCGGCGGTATAGTTGTGAGTCCTGGCATCGATCGTATCGGCAAATACGCCTCGGATTTCATCAAACGCTTTGACGTAAGTGACGGGATTGCTGCGCGGTGAACGACTGACGGGCGTCTGATCGACGAGCACACAATCGTCGAGCTGTCCGATGCCAAGAATGCTTTCATATGGCAACGTCTTGGTATGACTCGTGCTCAAGCGGTTGTTCAGTGCGCCGTACAGCGTATCCTGCACCAACGTGCTCTTGCCACTGCCACTCACGCCAGTTACGAGACACAAAACACCCAACGGGAACTCGACATCGATCCTTTTGAGATTGTGGCCGGTGCATTGGGTTAACTTCAGCGTACCGCTGGGAGAGCGTCGTTTGGAGGGAACCGGGACCGTGCGACTGCCCGAGAGATAAGCGCCAGTCAAACTCGCACTTGTACCGACTTCTGAACGCGGTCCCGAGTAGACAATTTGGCCGCCCGCCGAACCGGCTGCCGGTCCGACTTCAATTAGCCAGTCGGCGCGATCCAACAACGCCTCTTCATGCTCAATAATCACCACGGTATTGCCGCGTGTCGACAGTTTTTCGATAGCTCCCGCCAACTGTTGCACATCATGTGGGTGCAGACCAACCGAAGGTTCATCTAGAACATACAGCATGTTGACCAGGCTCGACCCCAAGGCTGCCGTCAGGGCTGTTCGCTGTGCTTCACCACCACTGAGAGTCCGTAATGTGCGCCCAAGCGACAAATAGCCAAGTCCAACGGATTGCAGGTAACCGAGCCTGGCCATCACCTGCGAAAATGGAACTTTTGCGATTTTTTCCGCGCGGTCCGAGAAGATGAGTTCATTGAGTTCGGCGACAAGTTGATTAACTTGAAGTTCACACAGCTCGGCAATATTTTTGCCACGGCTCAGCAACTCCGTCCCGCTATCGTTTAGAGATGCCGAGTGGTTAGCACGGTTCCCAGCCAAACGGTAGGACAGCGCGAGTGGGTTCAGACGTGCACCATGACATTGATCACACTGGTTGTACGATCTCCAGCGAGACAAGAACACACGCACGTGCATCTTGTATTTCTTTCGTTCCAACCATTGAAAAAATCCGGCAAGTCCTTCAAATCCCAATTTCGGATCACCATCGCGGATTAACGCAATCTGTTTCTTGTTTAACTTGTGAAAAGGCAGATCCAGTGGCAGGCCTAAACCATCCGCCATGTCGATCAACGTATCCAGGTTATGACTGTAGGCAGGCGTACTCCATGGCGCAATTGCTCCTTCGCGCAATGTTTTGCGTTTGTCCGGAACAACCAAATCCATGTCCAGATCGATCGTATCGCCAAATCCCTCACATTTTTCGCAAGCCCCAAGCGGACTGTTGAAACTAAACAAGCCGGGCACGGCAGCGGGAAAAATGATGTCGCAATGGGTGCAATGCAGTTGTCGAGTGAACGTGCGCGAGTACCACGTCTGTTCATCAATCTGGCGAGAACTGGTTTTGGGCTCCGTGTGAGTACCAATGCAGTCAGCTTCGTCTGTGCGATTGGAAACCGGTGACTGATCGAACAGGAGTGTGATTTCGCCTAGGCCACGTTCAAAAGCAATTTCTAGGCTTTCCGCGCTTCGCGTCGTGGCATCTCCACCTCTCAATCGGTCGACAATGACCAGCACGCGTCCTTGTGCAGGCAGTTGTTCGGCAAGCCGCTCGCGTTCGTCTTGTCCAAGATTTAGCATCGCCTGCTGGCGCGTGTTCTTTCCCGCGACAATTCGTACAAACCCTGACGTCTGCAATTCAGTCAGCACACTCGCCCGCTCACCCACGTCTTCCCAGTGGGTTTCAAAGGCCACCATTAACTTCGTCGACTTCTCCAGCGACTCGATGAACAGACCGACACTTTGCGGTGAATGCGCGTCGACTTTTTGTCCGCAGTTATAGCACCACAGCTCGGCAAGCTTGGCATACAGCAGTCGAAGGTAATCGAGTGTTTCGCTGGCGGTCCCCACGGTGCTGCGATTGCCCCGCGGTGCTGCGGCACGCACCACGGCGAGGGCGGGTGGAAGTCCGTCGATGCGATCGTAGTCAGGTTTATCGAGACGTTCGAGAAACTGCCGCGTGTAGGCAGAAAAGCTCTCGATGTAGCGGCGTTGCCCTTCGGCGTAGAGCGTATCAAGAGCCAGCGATGTCTTACCCGAGCCGGAAACGCCACAGACCGCGACCAGCTTCCCGCGCGGAATATCCACGTTCACACTTTTCAAGTTATGAACGCGGGCTCCACGCACTTCAATCATTTTGGCTGGCGTAATGTTTGAAAGGGCATTTGTCTCCCCTTGCCCAGCCATGGTTTTCTTAGACTTCTTTGGAATCGATCCAACTCATTAGCTTGCGTAAACGTCGTCCGACTTGTTCAAGCTCATGATCGCGCTCGCGTCGTCGCGTGGCCTTGAAAGAAGCAGCACCGGCTCGATTTTCTAAAATCCAGTCGCGGGCGAATTCGCCATTCTGAATTTCCTTGAGTATCTGTTTCATGACCTGCTTCGTTTCAGCCGTGATGATGCGCGGTCCACGCGTGTAGTCGCCATATTCGGCTGTGTTCGACACGCTGTACCGCATGTAGTTCAACCCACCTTGGTAGAACAAGTCGACGATCAACTTTAGTTCGTGCATGCATTCAAAATAGGCCATTTCGGGTTGATAGCCCGCTTCGACCAGCGTTTCAAAACCGGCCTTGACCAGCGCGCTGACACCTCCACACAAGACGACTTGCTCGCCAAACAGATCCGTTTCGGTTTCTTCAGCAAAAGAAGTATGGATCACACCGCCGCGGGTCGCTCCAATACCTTTTGCGTAGGCCAATCCAATTTGAAACGTTGTATCGGATGTTCCTTCCCCGACAGCGATTAGACCAGGCACGCCGCCACCCTTCACATATTCGCTGCGAACCAAGTGCCCAGGTCCCTTGGGTGCAACCAACAACGCATCAACACCCTTGGGTGGTTCGACTTGGCCGAAGTGGATATTAAAACCGTGTGAGCACATCAACACGTTACCTGGCTTCAGATTCGGCTTGATGTCATTTTTGAAGACATCTCCCTGTACTTCATCTGGAAGCAATACGTTGATCACATCCGCCGCCTTGACAGCCGCGTCGACCGACATCGGTTTAAAGTTGTGACTCACTGCCAAGTCGTAGTTAGCACTGCCCTCGCGCTGTCCGATGATGACCGTGCAACCGCTATCACGCAGATTCTGCGCTTGTGCATGGCCTTGGGAGCCATAGCCGAGAATGGCGATGGTCTTTCCTTTTAGATGCGAAAGATCTGCGTCGTTGTCGTAGAATATCTTGGCGGTCATGAAATGCTTTCAGTACGGAGTGGAGGGGGTGGATGGTTTGGAGTAAAGGTTTTGTAGGGTACTGGGTTGGTCGGCAGAGCTGATTATTCGGCAGTGAGCTGATTATTCGGCAAGCGCGACCCGTGCGGTTTGTTCGTCACCGGCGCTGTTAGAGCCACCGCGAACCAGGGCAATCCTTCCCGTGCGGACGAGCTGCTGGATGCCGTAGGGACGCATGCTCTTGATAAAGGCCTCGATCTTGCTTTCGCGTCCCGAAATTTCGATCATCAATTCATCTGGACCGACGTCGACGATCTTTGCACGAAAAATTTCCACCAGTTCTCGGATCTCGCTACGTTCATCTCCGCGACCTGCCTTGACCTTAATCAACATGAGATCGCGTTCGACATGGTCCTGAGAACTGATGTCCTCGACGGCGACAACGGTTACCAATTTTTCGAGCTGCTTGCGCACCTGGTCTAGTACTCGATCGTCGCCAACCACGACAAAGGTCATGCGCGAAAGTTCTGGGTTTTCGGTTTCGCCCACCGCAAGGGAATCGATGTTATAACCGCGCGATGCAAGCATGCCGGAGACATGGGACAATACTCCAGGGACGTTCTGTACGAGAGCAGATAAGACATGACGCATGGTTTTGCGACTTCCTGAGGTGTGTACGGGTCTAAACCGCAGCGGTTATTGGACGGCTGATTATGAGTCGAGGCGAAATTCTAGGGGTGGAAAGCCAGCCATAATGCGCATTTGACTGGTATTTCGAATGGGGAGCATGATACTTTCCACCGCCCAATTGCTCAAGGATGCCAAGACACATGCTACGAAGTTGATGTTCACTCCGTCCTGACCGAGCCAAAATCCCCAATGACGCGTGCTCGGCCGGTCGGCTATAATTTGTACTAGTTCCTTTGTATTCGGGTTCCTTTGTTCGGGCCCTTAGTTCTTTTATTTCGGGGCGCGCACTGAGCGCTCCGTCGCTAGCAGTCACTTTTTCGGATCAGCTTGATGCCGCCGTCCCCCCCCGCTTCAGACAAAAAAAAGTCCCAGTTTATTGGCACGTTAGTGATCTTGTTGGCTATCGTCGCCTTGCTGCAATGGACATCGAACAAAGGGTTGATTTCACCAGCGGACGATGGAGACTTTCCGGAATCGACCATCCCTTGGCGCGACGATTTTGCATCAGCAATTGACGAGTCCAACTCAACTGGCAAACCGGTTCTCGTGGTCTTTAGCGCTTCGTGGTGTCCGCCCTGCAAAATCATGAAACGCGAGGTCTGGCCTGATCCAACGGTGGCCGCCGCAGTGGAAGCAGATTTTGTACCCATCTATGTTGACGTCGACCTCAAGCAGCATAGTTCCGTCGTTTCACGCTACCAAGTGCGCAGCATCCCCACCATTCTGATCGTCGACGGACAAGGTGACATTGTTCGTCAAGCTGGCCCTATGTCGAAGGAAAAAGCGATCAGATTCCTCACTGCGGATCGCACTTAAACTTGAACACGGAAGAAGTCAAAACAACCCAACCAGACGAAGGGCTGCGATGGCGGTGAAGGCAAGCAACAGGCTGTCAAACGCTTTTTGTGGAATCCGTTTTACCGACCAGCGGCCGAGCAACATGCCAACCACGATGGCTGGGGAGAAGGCAACGTTGACTTGCAGCGTCGCAAGGTCGATTAAACCCAGCGAATAACTGAACGGCAACTTGAAGACGTTGACCACCAGGAACAGCCAAGCACTGGTACCGACCAATTCTAGCTTGGGCAATGCCACAGCCAGCAGATAGAGGGCAATGACCGGACCAGCCGCATTGGCAAGCATGGTGGTGACACCTGCCAAAAGTCCCAGAGACCATGCAAAGCCGCGACTGTGCGGAAGCTGCTCAAACGAATTTGGCTTCCAAGTTCTTTGCAATTGGATGGCGGCAAGAGCTAGTATGATAACCCCGACAAGTGGCTTGAATAGCGCTTCGTTGAGTACGCCCATGAGCAAAGTCCCGAGCGCCACGCCAATCAACGTCGGTGGCAACAGTCGGCGAACGTGCTTCCAATGTGCCGTCTTACCAAAAAAGAAAATAGCGCACAAATCGCCGATCACTAACATCGGCAGCAGCACACCAGTTGAGGCCTTGGCACCAAATACCATCGCAAAAATCAACACGTGCAGCAGACTAACTCCCGCAAATCCACTTTTCGAAAAACCGATCCCTGCTGCGGCGATGATCAAGTAGATGCAGTCAGAGGTGGAAAGCTGGGAAAGCAAGGGGGAATTCTATAAACGGGGAGAATCTACATAAAGTGGCACAAGCGGTCGTGGGGTAGGGGGTCAGTTGAATCCGCCGCCACGCACCGGTATTCCATCCCTCAACATCCAAACCAGTGTGAAGACAATGACCAAAAAAATTAATAACGCAGCATAACGAATAGAAGTCGACATGTTGGGAATCAACCAAGAACTCAGAAACCGTAGCGGGCATTTCTCCACGGATAAGTCACATTTTAGAGTGGCCGGCTACCAAATACTACCCTCAACACCGCTTCATGTGCGGCGAATCTCGTGCGGTTGACGTGCAAATGAATCGCTACTCGCCAGAGTGCTGTGATTCTCAGTTGCCGATGAGTCGTTACACTGGTCTTCTTCAACTTGGAGACTGCTCCGATCCCGTTCTAACCAGCCACTTGCAAGGCACAGAGATCATGGCTCGCGACCTTGAGTCACTTCGAAATATTGGAATTATCGCTCACATCGATGCCGGGAAAACAACCGTCACGGAGCGGATGCTATTTGTCAGTGGAGCCAAACATCGAGCAGGCGGTGTTGATTCGGGGACCACGGAAACAGATGACGATCCCGAAGAACAGGAACGGGGCATTACGATCTATGCTGCCTGCGTGACATTCCGTTGGAAAAACAATGTCATCAACCTACTTGACACCCCTGGCCACGTCGACTTTACCGCCGAAGTCGAGCGATGCCTTCGCGTTCTGGACGGTGCCGTGGTCGTCTTCAGCGGCCGCGAAGGGGTCGAGGCGCAGAGCGAAACGGTTTGGCGACAAGCAGACAAATACGAAGTTCCGAGAATTGTGTTTATCAATAAGCTCGATCGCGAGGGAGCAGATTTTTACCGAGTCCTGGAGGAAATTGGCCCACGGCTCCATGCGAATCCCATCGCTATTCAAATTCCAGTGGGTATGGGTCCGCCCCATATGCCAGATCCATTTCGAGGCGTGATCGACTTGATCGACATGCAAATGATTCGATTCTCCAAGGACGACGACGGCAAAGAAGCCATCCTCGAAGAGATTCCAGCCGAGCTGCTCGAAGATGCCCAGAGTTGGCGCGACTTGATGCTCGAATCGCTGTACTCCCAAAACGCTGAAATGATGGAGTTGGCGATGGAGGAAAAACCAATTCCTCCCGAGTTGATTCGCAAGGCGCTGCGTGAGGGTTGTGTCACTCGCGCACTGCAGCCAGTCCTATGCGGTTCGGCTCTCCACGGCATGGGTGTCCAACCTCTGCTCGACGGCGTTGGATATTACCTCCCATGCCCTCTCGATCGCCCAGCCGTCTGCGGTGTGGATCCTAAGAACCGCGACAAACAGCTGTCGCGCAAGCCATCTGCCAAGGAACCGTTTTGCGCGCTGGTTTTCAAAATTTTGCCAGCCAAGACCGGCGACTTGTACTGGATTCGCGTCTACTCTGGCACGCTCGAATCGAACTCGCGGGTCTACAATCCCAACCGAGATAAGAAAGAAAACGTTGCCCAACTGTGGCAGATTCACGCCACCAAAAAAGAACGTCAAGGACAAGTTGAAACACTCGAATGTGGTGATATTGCGTGCGCCATTGGGCCGCGACTGTCGATCACCGGCGACACGCTGTGCGACACACGCGATCTGATCGAGCTACCGAGCATCCAGTTTGCGCAAACCGTCCTTTCGATGGCCATCGAGCCTGAAAACACAACCGAACGTAAGAAGTTGTCGGAAGTGCTCGACATGCTCAAACGCCAAGACCCAACGTTTCATGCAATCGAGAACGAAGAATCAGGACAAACCTTGATCAGCGGCATGGGGGAATTGCATCTCGATGTTATCAAACATCGTCTCACCCGCGACTTCAATCTGAATGTGAAATTCTACAAGCCACGCGTCAATTATCGCGAGACGATCAGCGGCAAAGTGGAAGTCGTTGGGCAGTGCAATCGTCAAATCGGTGCGGTGCAAATGTTTGCCCGCGTAAGAATCTTGTTCGAGTCGCTTGATGACCGAGCCGCCGCTCCGATCGTGCTTGACCGTTGTTTTGGCGACAACGCGCTGCCGGACAACATCAAGGCTGCGGTAATGGAAGAGCTACGCGGACGTGCGGATGGTGGTGGCGTGATTGGCAGCTTCCCGTTAACGGGCATTCGTGTCACTTTGCTCGGTGGCGAAATGCGCGAAGTTGGATCGGACGAAGTCGCTTTTCGCATCGCCGCCAACGATGCCTTTGACCAGGGGCTACAACAGGGTTCGCCAACCTTGCTGGAACCCGTCATGCGGCTGGATATCGTCACGCCGGAAGACTATATGGGCGAAATCGTAGGCGACTTACAACAACGACGCGCAACGATCGATTCCACCGAAGCGCGTGGCGGAATGACAGGTGTGATCGCTTTTGCACCTTTGAAAGAACTGTTTGGCTATTCATCTGCCATCCGCTCTCTCAGCCAAGGTCGAGCGGGATGTTCGATGGAACCGCATGGCTATCAACCCGCTCCACCCGAAGATGCGGAGAGCTTTGGATTTCAATGAAGCAGTCGTGGACACTTGCCTCAGATAGCCTGTTAGCACAGCGATTCGCCCCTGTGGCGAAAGCCCAATCTGTTGTTTCCACGCTCCATCGTCGACTCGTCAAGGAACGCCTGTGAAGTTCCTGAACTTAACGCTGCCAGCAGTCGCTGAGAACTTGGCGCTCGACGAAGCGCTACTCGAATCTGCGGATCGCTGTGTGGAAGATGAACCGCAGGTCACGCCCACCGAAGTCCTGCGAATTTGGGAAGCTCAGTCCACATTTATTGTCGTTGGGCGGAGTAGTCGAGTCGACGTGGAGGTCAATCGGCTGGCTGCCGACGAACTAGACGTCCCCATTTTTCGACGTGTCAGCGGTGGAACCACGATCGCCGCTGGCCCAGGCTGCCTGTTTTATTCCGTGCTGCTAAACCTACACCTGCGACCGCACCTGCGCATGCTCGACGAAGCACATCGTTTTGTCATGGATCGCATGGTAACCGCCATCGTGCCAATGCGACCGGAAGCTCGTATGCAAGGAACGTGCGACTTGGTATTAACGGACGAAGTACTCGGAGATCGCAAGTTCAGTGGCAATAGCCTTCGAGTCGCTCGCAACTGGATGCTCTACCACGGAACACTGTTAGTTGATATGAACCTTAAATTGATTGCCCGTTTACTCAATCATCCCCCACGCGAACCCGACTATCGAGCTGGTCGACACCACTGCGAATTCCTGACCAACTTGCAAGTCGACCAACAGCATTTGATCGACTCTTTGCGCGAAGTCTGGCAAGCGCATACCGATTTGGACGAGTTACCTATGCAAGCAATACGTAAGTTAGTGACCGAACGCTACTCACAAGCCAGTTGGAATTATCAACGCTGATTTCCGCCCACGGCTCTAAACGCCGTGCATTTTTTTACCCTGAGATTTGATGGTCATGAAGAGCGAAGCAGATTTACAAACAACGTATATCGTTGACTTTTCACAAGCCTCCCGACATTTGGCGTTGATCACACTCTGGATACCAGTACGCGGCCAGGAAGAGATCACATTGGTATTTCCAGTTTGGACACCGGGCAGTTACATGTTGCGCGAATACACGCGAAACATTGAGTCGTTGCATCCACATGCGCACACCGACCAAAGCCAACCCGGACAGCATATCGTTGATTTAACGCGGCACGGAAAAAATCGCTGGCAGATTCGTCCGCCGGAAAATTGCGAATGGGTACGCGTCGACTATCAAGTTTACTGTCGCGAGAATTCAGTGCGTACCAACTGGGTCGAGCGCGATTACGGTTTTCTTAACGGGGCTTCCACATTTCCGTTTATTCAAGGTCGAAACAGGGAAGGAGTTCGGATACGGCTGGAGTTACCTGACACATGGACGGACCACGCCACGTCGCTGCAACGAGTATCGCATTCGACAAACTGCGTTGAATTCGTCGCAAGCCACTACGACGAATTGGTCGATTCGCCAATCATCTGTGGCAACTTTCCGACCAAAGAGTTTGAAGTAGGTGGCAAGCAACATTATTTTTCCAACGTAGCCGGCGACGATCTGTGGGACTTGGATCGCGCAGTCAACGACATGAAGATCATCGTCGCCGAACATCAGTCGTTTTGGGGCGAGATACCCTATCCACACTTCTGGTTTCTCAATCTTTGTACCGAAGCTGGAGGCGGACTCGAACACGACAACTCAACCGTTTTGATGTGCAGTCGTTGGACCATGCGCCGCCGAGAAACATATTTGAATTGGCTAGCGCTGGTAAGCCACGAGTACTTTCATACCTGGAACGTGCGACGCCTCCGACCACGCAAGTTGATGCAATATGATTACGAACAAGAGCAATTTTTTGAAGAATTGTGGATCGCCGAGGGGATCACCAGCTATTTTGACGACTTGTGTTTGGTGCGAACCGGATTGTGTTCACGCGATGAATACCTTTCGCGACTGACCGCCAATGTTCAGGCTGTACAGAATTCGCCCGGGCGATTGGTTCAAGATCTAGTGAGTGCCTCGTGGGACACTTGGACGAAACACTATCGTCCCGACGAGAACTCGCCAAACGCTAGAATTAGTTATTACCTAAAAGGTGCCGTGTTAGCCTGGAGCCTCGATACGCAATTGCAAATTGCCAGCGACGGCGCGGTCAACTTGGGTGACGTGATGCGTACTCTGTGGAATCGCTATTTGTCCACCGGATATACACTCGACGACTTCCATGCCATTATCGAAGAACTGGGGAGCACTGAGATCCGACGCTGGCTGGAAGAACATGTACGAAGTACGCAAGACTTGAACTTGGCACCCGCACTTGATTGGTTTGGTCTGCGGTTTGTGGAAATCGAGAATCCGCAGGTCGAGAAATCGGTAGCCAAAGTCTGGATCGGTTCGGAGTCGACCGGTAGCGATGGGCGTCTGTTTGTGCGTCGCGTTTTTCGAAATTCGCCGTCGGATCGAGCAGGACTCAACGTTGACGATGAGTTGATCTCATTTGATGGTTATCGCGTCACGCCAGATACCTGGCCAAGTCGCCTGGAAGTTTATGAACCGGAGCAAGAAATAGAACTGCTAGTCAGTCGCCGCGGCAAGATCCTCAGCTTGAAGATCTTCTTGGGACATAAGCCGAAACATAACTGGCAATTGGAAATTGATCCCGCTGCGAGCTCCGATGCCGTAGGCAACCTACGCCACTGGCTGCGGCTCAAGTAATTAGTAACCGTTCACTGGATCGGACGGATGGGCCGGAATGTGCAACGATTGTCCCCAATATTATCCCCAATGTTCTGTCCTCCCAGAGTTAGGGCACCGTCGCGAGGAACAAAACAATTGGGGACAATTGTTCTACATTTCAAGAAAACAATTGGGGACAATTGTTCTACATTTGGTTGAACGGTTACCATAAATATAGGTGTATCAACCCATGAAAATCTGGATCGATGCCGACGCTTCTCCTTTCGAAGTCAAAGAGGTAATTTTCCGCGCCGCGCGACGCTTGAAGGTAGAGACCATCTTGGTTGCCAACGCCCCGATGGCACTTCCCCCCAACGCGCCCACCGTGTCCCTGGTTACGGTTCGCGAAGGAGCCAACGAAGCCGATCGATACATCGTCACGTCCAGCGAAATGGGGGATATCGCGGTCACTGCGGACATTCCACTTGCCGCGCAGCTCGTTGAAAAGCAAGTCCATGTCATTGACCCTCGTGGCGACGAATACACCGCAGACAACATTCGGTCGCGGCTTTCGATGCGTGACTTTTTTGATGACTTGCGAGGAGCGGGTACGGTGACCCGTGGCAGCCGACCCTATGATGCTCGCGACAAGAAAGCTTTTGCAGCAGCCCTCGATCGACTCTTGGCAAAGAAGCGCTGAACCCGTAGCCGCGTCTCTCCGAAACGCGAATTAGCCACGTAGTCGCGTCTCTCCGAAACGTGAATTGTCTGCGTCTTGGAAAGACGCAGCTACATGGCTTTACGCCAAGCCACCGAGATGGCGCGGACCAGTGAGTCGGACGAATTTTCTTCAGCCACTTCGGCAGCGGGCCAGCCTAGCCGGTCAAGTGTCTGGGCAATGGTATGACTCAAAGCAATTGGCCGAACGCTTTGAATTTGTGCGCCCAGTAGACTTGAAAGCAATTGATAAGTAGCTTCGGCCACAAATGAACTGGTGATCGTGACGAACTGGATTCGTCCCGCTTGCAGTGCCGCTGCTACGCGTTGCTTGACTTCCATGCTTGGAGTTGTTTCATAACAAATGCACTCCTGCACCTGAGCACCCGCATCGACGAGTCCATCGGTTAATGTCCTGCCGCTACGATTGTTCGTGGTGACAAGCCAGCGTTCTCCGCGGACCGATGCGGCCAGCGCGGCAACCAACCCGGCCGCGCTTTGATTCGTAGGAACCGGTACGACGTCCGCTCGCAATCCAAACCGTTGCAGTCGTTCTGCGGTCGTTTGCCCGACGGTGGCCAGCCGCATGCCTGCCAAACAGCGCGCATCGTAGCCTCGTTTGAGGACTGTTTCCAATAAACTTTCAACGCCATTGGCACTCGAAAACGTGATTCCATCGAACTGTTTTTCGACCAGTGCATCCAGAGCATCGTTGAGCGAACTGAGGTCACCAGGCGGGGCAATTGAAAAGCTCGGTTGAAGAAAGACCTCGGCTCCTAGTTCGCGTAGACCTCGGACGAGCGAATCGCCTTGTTCGGCAGAACGTGTTACCAACACACCGCAACCACGCATTGGACGAGCACTAAACCAATCGAAGTCCTCTCCCAGTGCCGCCACTGTCCCGACGATCACGATGACCGGAGGCCGCATGTTCGAGGCGGGGGTCAGATGGGTAGCAACGTCCCCTAATTGGCAGCGGATGACCTTCTGATCATTCCAGCTGCAACGTCTGACGATGGCCGCCGGTGTCTCAGTCGCTTTGCCAGCAGCGATCAACTTGGAACTCCACTCCCTGACCGTGGTGACACCCATGTAGAACACGATCGTGCCAGGGAAGCGTGCCAGCGCCACCCAGTCGATCGGTTGGGGAGTATCGTCCGACTGCTGCTGACCTGTTATCAGCGCAACGGCGGAAGCATGGTGTCGATGGGTAATGGGAATTCCAACGTAGCTTGCAGCGGCCAGGGCAGCAGTGATTCCGGGGACGACCTCAAACGGTATTTTCTCTGCGATGAGAACATCCAACTCTTCCGCAGTCCGAGCGAAGACCGCCGGATCCCCACCTTTGAGACGAACGATCCGTTTGCCTTGTTGTGCAAGCTCGACGATTTTGTCGTTGATACCCGACTGGGTCCAGATTGGAATTTGGCCATGTTTGCCCACGCTGATGCAGTGTGCGTTGGGAGCAAAATCCAGCAATTCTTCGCTGGCCAAGCCGTCGTAGAGCACGACGTCGGCCATTTGTAGGCACTCATGACCGCGGAGGGTCAGCAAGCCGGGGTCACCAGGTCCGGCACCGACCAGAAAGACCTTACCAATTGGCATTTCCCGGCCAAGAGCCCCCAAAGGTGACTGGACAGAATTCGAACGTTCCGGCATGATATGTGATTCCCAACGCCTAAACGGCGGGCGGGCAAATGTTTGAGATCAGTTAATTGGGTTGGGAAAGGGTTCCTGCCCGCTGCAAATATCCAGCTAGTGTAAGAGATTGTGTAGATGCCAAACACCAAGGGAGCTAAAAAGCGATTGCGTCAAAACGTGGTACGCCGCGATCGCAATCGTATGTCTCGTACTCGCATGCGTTCGGCGCTGCGAAAGTTCCGCGAGACGGTCGAAGCGAAGAATTTTGAAGAAGCCAAGGAACTTTGCCGCATCACAGCTCGCCTCTTGGACAAAGCTGCCTCGAAGGGTGTAATCCATCGCAATAAAGCGGCCCGTTTGAAGAGCCGAATGAGTCACTTGATGGTCACTGCGCAGAGTCAAGCTGCTTAGTGTCAAGCGATTGTCCTCAATCGCTTAGGCAGAGCAGGGTAGAGCGATTGTCCTCAATCGCTTTGGTAACGGCTTGTGGCTAGCGATCCCAATTGGGATCAATGCCATTGGCCTTCGTTGACGAATGAGCTCGCCGGAGTCCTAACCATATCTTCATTCATAGGGTTAGGCAATTCTTTACCAGAATTGAGATTTGGCTCCGGTAGGCGTGTGAGAGTTACCGCGATCGGTTTGCAAGTCTGATTAGTTCGTCCGTCATTTTTTCGATCGACATCAAGGCAAGTACCGATGATGGCTTGGTTGGCGAACTCGTGGGCCTGGAGCTTTCCCAGACATTGACGCTGGACGACTCGGCTAAGATTATTGTTAAGTAAGGCCGCACCTGCCGTTCACAAACAAGGGGCCTTACGGACATAGCTTGCGGACGTTAGGCCACTGCCCGAAAAACTTGGCAGGAGCCTCGCACTCCAGACGCATATTTATTGGTCGCATCACAATTAAAGATGCTTACCGTTACCGTGGTAGCGGTCGGCCAACCCAAGCTTCGATCTGTTTGGGCAGTACGCGTTCAGCGTCAATACCGGCGGCTACGAACATGCGACTGACCGCAGTCATGAGTTGGTGCCATTGTTCGAGCAGTTCGGGAACGCCAAATTCTCCCGCGTCGGAGCGTCCATTTCCGATTTCGCTAACGGAAACGGATGGGGCCAGGTGCAAAAGTGCTTCGAGTACTAGATGATCGCGGCGTTGTTGCTCGCCCAACGTTTCGTCTTCGTAAATCCAAATATGAGCACCCAACACTTCATCCATCAGTCGCATGGCCGCTTGTTGGGCATCGGCGGTGGCAACGACCAGAGTGTGAGAACCGCAGGTGGCATAGAACTTGGACATTAAAATAGCCTTCCGTGTTTTGCGAATGAACTCAAGGTGAACGCCAGTCGTTAGAAGGGGAGCGTTTCGATTTCCGCTTTTCCCATTCCCTGTCGGCGATGTCATAGTTATCGGGGCAGTGGGTGACACGTTTGGTCCCTGGGTCCCCTGCACTTTAAAAAAACTTTTTTGGGCAATGCATTTTGGTAGTAGCGCGTCGGTCGGTTTAAAAATATTGCAATCTCGTTGCGCTCCACTACAATCCAACTTTTTGGTGCAATTGAACCGTCCTCGCCCCTGAGCCGTTGAAAGTGTCTTCTCGAATGCCGACCGAGTTCTGGTTCAATCTTATACTCCCGGTAGGTGCAACGAGTTCAACAGCCACTTATCCCTGTTCTCTGGCTTGCATCGCCGTCGAGGAAATTGAATGTCAACTGTTTCCATCGACCACACCAAAACCTCTGCTGCGCCGATAACGGTTTGGCAATTGGGAAAGCACATTCCGCAATTGGATGGAGTGCGTGGACTAGCGATATTGGCTGTGACCCTGTATCGCTTTACGAGAGACCTGCCGACAGACACCATGGCGGGAAAATATCTTCACGCATTCTTTTCGTTAGGGGATCGAGGAGTCGAACTCTTCTTCGTGCTCAGCGGGTTTCTTATCACTGGCATTCTTGTGGACGCCAAGGGGAACAAGAACTACTTCAGCCACTTTTTTGTTCGGCGTAGTCTGCGCATTTTTCCATTGTATTTTGGTGCGCTGTTCCTATTCGTCATATTCTTCCAATGGATCAATCCCAGTCAATTCACCCTGGCTCGGGAGCATCAATTCTATTTATGGACCTATTTGACTAATGTTAAAATGAGCCTTGACAATGCGTGGTGTTTTGGCGATCTCGATCATTTCTGGTCATTGGCTGTCGAAGAGCATTTTTATCTGTGTTGGCCGTTTGTCATTTTCTTTTGTTCGCATCGCACGATATTACGGATTGCCGTGGCGGGGGCCGTGTTAAGTGCTTTTTCGAGGGTTCTGTTTTGCGTAGTCAGTGACAATGGCGTTGCCCCGGATGTGTTGACCGTATTTCGCTGCGACGCACTTCTGATTGGATCGATCATTGCATTGATGATTCGAACTGAGGACGGCATTAAATATTTGAAGCTCGCCGGTTGGCCGCTGTTTGCTGCCAGTTTGGTGATCTCTCTAGCATGTGCAATGGTTTCAACGCGACTATTGACGGTTGGACATACCCTTTGGCCTTTACTTTGGGCGAGCCTATTGGTGGGAGTTTTATTCAGCGGCCCAGGACATCTGCTCGCCCAACTTTTCGCATTTCCATTCTTGCAAAGGTTGGGAAAATACAGTTATGCGATGTATGTCTTTCAGAAGCCACTGATACCATTAACCGCAGGATGGATGTCCGCTCAGCAATTGGGCCAAGTGGCCGGCAACGATCTGGCTGGCCATTTGCTGTATCTAGTGGCGATGTTCGGATTGACCTACGCGGTGGCGATTGTCAGTTGGTACGCGGTGGAACGCCATTTCCTCAAGTTGAAGGGGTTGTTTCCTTCGCGCGGGAGGGTTGTACCGGCTGTCGCACCCGAATTGGTCGCGCGATAATCAACGGCTCGAAGACCGTTTTTAATGAGCGTTGGGAACCGAAGCAACGCTTTCCACCCAAATTGGTCACCCCCAGGTTGTCGTAGCAGGCAATTGCGAATTCTGAGTACACTAGACAAGTTGGTTTCGCTGATTCGGTAGAAAACAAATGACCGGCAGTTATAGGAGAAATAACGTGAGCCATTGGATGTCGGCCTATTTCAACTCGACTTTTTCACATCCAAAATTGCTCGCACCAGCGTTTGGAGCGTGCTTCCTATTATTTGCAGTTTCCAATCATTCCACTGTATCTGCCGGCGGTCCAACGGTCCCGGAACCGGACATCGCTCAAGTCAAGCTGATCAACCGAGCTTTTGAGCAGCAGTGGAAGGATTTTGCACTCACGCCGGCCGAATACGAAAATGATGCGAAGTGGTGTCGGCGCGTGTTCCTCGACCTGATCGGGCGAATTCCGACTTATGTCGAATTGTTGGCCTTTGAGCGGCAACGCGATCCGCGCAAGCGTGAAGCGCTGGTCGAATCGTTGCTTCACGACAGCAAGTATACAGAGGAGTTCGCTGGTCATTGGGGAACGATTTGGAGTAACATCCTCATTGGTCGCAGTGGTGGCAACGACAACAATTCGTTTGTAAGTCGCGAGGGCATGGGCAAGTACCTGCGCGATTGTTTTGCTCGGAACGTTCCGTACAACCAGATGGTTTACGAATTGGTTACAGCTTCTGGCACCACAAAACCGGGAACAGAGAACTTCAATGGGGCGACCAACTTTCTGATTGACAAAGTCAACGACGAAAATGGTACGCTGGCAACATCGGCCACCTCGCGGATATTTCTAGGGTTGCAAGTGCAATGCACGCAGTGCCACAACCATCCCTTCAACCAATGGAAGCAGCAGAAGTTCTGGGAATTTAATGCATTCTTTCGACAATCGCGTGCACTGCGTCGTTTTGTGCCTGGGACCAATGATGTCGATTTCGCCGAACTGATCGACCAGGATTTTACTGGAGCCAGCGGGCGAGCCACGGAAGCTGAGGTCTATTACGAAGAGCGTAACGGTCTATCGAAAGTCGCTTATCCAGTCTTCATTGATGGTACCGAGATCTCGCGCAGTGGTTACGTTTCCGAGGTCAACCGCCGCACTGAGCTAGGCAAGAAGATCGTCCAGAGCGAGTATCTAGAAAAGATGATGGTCAATCGTACTTGGGGCCATTTTCTGGGCTATGCCTTTAGCAAACCGGTGGATGATCTTGGGCCGCATACTTCGCTATCCCATCCGCAGCTTTTGAACAGTCTCGGCGAGGAATTTCGAAAGACGAGTTACGACATGCGCGAGTTGATGCGCTGGATTGTGCTCTCCAAGCCCTATCAATTGTCGAGTCAAATCACGGCGAAAAATGAAGCGGACAATCCCGCGCTGGGAGAAGTTCCACAATTTAGCCATTTTTATATGCGTCAGATGAGTGCAGAACAGCTCTATCAATCGCTAATCAATGTCGGAGGGCAAGCCAAAGGCTCGCTCGAACAGCAGCAAGCCGAGCGCGATCGCTGGTTGGGGCAGTTTGTGGTTGCTTTTGGTACGGACGAAGGCGACGAGGCCACGACGTTTAATGGATCGATTCCGCAAGCGTTGATGATGTTCAACGGCGATTTGGTGAAGCGGGCCACGACCACGGATGCTGGTTCGTGGCTGGGCAACTTGGCGAATGCCAATAGCCGTTATCCGGATAAGGTCTCGACGTTATTCACGGCTGGGCTTGCCCGCAAAGCTCGACCCGACGAATTAAAGGCCGCAGTCCAGTTGCTTCAACTGCGGCAGGGAAAGTTGGATGAAGCTTTGCAAGATCTGTGGTGGGCAGTGCTGAATAGCAACGAGTTTATCCTAATACAGTAAGTTTCTTTGGCAGATTTTCGGAGATTGAGCATGCAATGGAATCCTGATTTGGCCCTGCGCGGAATGAATCGACGGCACTTCATGCAGCATGCAGCCGGAGCATCTGCGCTGATGGGCAGTTCGCTGGCCCTGGGAACTTCGTTCAACGTCCACGCAGAGGAACTAAGACGCAATCGCAAATCGGCCATCCTGTTATGGATGGGAGGTGGACCATCGACCATCGACTTGTGGGATCTCAAACCCGGCACGGCGACTGGCGGTCCGTTTCGCCCGATCGGCACGAGCGGGAATATGCAGATCTCGGAGCATCTACCGCAAGTCGCCAAACAGATGCATAACTTGTCGATCGTGCGTTCAATGAGTACTCGGGAGGCTGATCACGATCGTGGACGTTACTACATGCACACGGGGTTTGTCCCCAATCCGAGCATTGAACATCCAAGTTACGGTTCAGTGATTTCGCATGAGATCATGGCTAGTCGCAGTGACCTCGAAATCCCTCCGTTCATTTCGGTGGGAGGGGCGAGCGAGGGCCCGGGCTTTCTTGGTATGGCTTGGGCGCCGTTTTCGGTAAGCAGCGACGGTCGTATTCGCAACTTGGAAATGGGACTCGATGACGCGCGGCTGGCTCAACGGATGAAGACGCTGAACTTGTTGGAACGCGGCTTTATTGCCCAAAATCGTGGCCCAGCCGCTGAAGACCACATGAAGATCTTGCAAAAAACCTTTAATCTGATGTCTAGCAATCAGATGGAGGCCTTTAAGGTCCAGTCGGAACCTGAAAACGTCCGCTCGCGATATGGTGAGACCGCTTTCGGTAGAGGTTGCTTGATGGCCCGGCGGTTGGTCGAAGTCGGAGTTCCCTTCATCGAAGTCGACTTGGGCGGCTGGGATAACCACGGCGGAATCCATAATATCCTTCAGAACGATCGGCTGCCTGTATTGGACCAAGCGATGAGCGCTCTGGTGGAAGATTTGGAGCAGCGCGAATTACTGAAAGATACGGTCGTCATCTGGATGGGTGAGTTCGGACGTACCCCAACGATCAATGCCGGTGCTGGACGCGATCACTGGGCTAGATCGTGGAGCGTGGTCGTGGGAGGTGCAGGAATCAAAGGGGGCTTGGCTGTGGGCGAAACGGATGCAGAAGGACGTTCAGTGATTACCGAGCCGTACTCAGCCGAAGACTTGATGGCCACCGTGTGCAAAGGTCTTGGAATTTCGCTGGAAACGACGTATCAAAGCAAGAGCGGACGCCCCATGAAGATCGCCAATGGTGGTAAACTCATTCGCGAATTAGTTACTTAAACAATGAACGCTCCGTAGGACCAATCGACTGAGAACATTCAGAGTAGCAAAAGCGATTGGGGACAATCGCTCTACACTCCCCAAAATCAAAACTCCCCAGAATCAAAGTTGGAATGAAAAGTAATTTGAGTGTCAGACCATAGCAACGAGGCTTCCAAAGTTATTGACGGCGGCTCGGAATTAGCATTGACCGAGTTGATAGCGCGCCATCAAGCGACGGTGTGGAGGTACCTACGCGCGTTGGGAGCGGATGTTGCGCTGGCTGATGATTTGACCCAAGACACCTTCCTGGAAGTGATGCGCAGGCCTTTCGAGCAATACAGCGACGCAGCCACGGCCAGTTATCTGCGGCGCGTCGCTCATAACTTGTTCATTTCGCGACGCCGCCGGGAAGGTCGTATGACGGTCACCGAGCACGTCGAACAATTTGAGTCTGCTTGGATGCGTTGGGCCGGCTTTGACAACGGCAATTCCGTGCTCGATGCCTTGGCCGACTGTTTTGCGCGACTTACCGAACGCGCACAACTCGCGCTACGCTTGCGATTTGCGGAAGACTCGAGTCGGCAAGCGATCGCCGAAGCGCTGGCCATCAGCGAACATGGAGCTAAAAACCTAATGCAACGAGCCAAAATGCAGTTGCGCGAATGTGTAGAACAGAAACTAGTATGAACGAACAATCACCCGATCCCGTATTTGACTCATTGATGGTGGAGTTGCTCACTGGGCAACATCCTCCCGATTTGAGTTCCAAGATCATCAGCGCTTGGCGCGAAGAGCAAAATTTGCAAAGGCCTGGTGGCCTCGATTCAGCGAACCAGCCCAGTGCTCCGCTTGTCAAAGCCACTCCCATTGCCCCGCCCAGCAGCCCAAAGAATTCGACTCCACATACTACGGTCCGTACCACCGTTCGGCCAAATACTCAAAAACAAGAGCGATGGTCACGGAACAAAAAAGTCGCGTTTTGGTTGGCCACCTGTGCAGCTGGATTACTTGCTCTGGTAGGTTGGTTCGCGATGAATGCGTCCAACTCCCAACTCGCCAATGTGCCTGAGGTCATCGCTGATAAGACGCCAGCAGACGCCAATTCCGACAAACACCTTGCTACCTTGGATAAACCGCTGGCGAATGGAGGCGCGGAAGTACTGGAGCTCGACAATTTACCGTTCAAAGTTTCCAGAGACTCCCAACCCGACCTTAACAATCAGTTGAACGATGAAGGGTTGCGGGTCGAACCAATCACGAGTCAACAAGTCGTTGCCCAACTCGACCAGTTGTTCGAAGAACTTTGGAGCAAGCTGGGTGTTGTTCCCAATCCCAACTACGAATTGCGAACACAAGCGCAGCGTCTATCGCAGACATTAACCGGCGTTGCACTTTCGGATTCGCAGACGGACTGGTGGAGCGGTGCGCGCACTTCAAAAGATCTTTTGCCAGCGAGTTTGGATACAGCCAACAATCCTATGTTTGCGCAACGCTGGGGTAACTTGTTTGCGTCGCTGTGGTTGGCGCGTGCCGAGTTATCTGCTGATCGCCATGAATTTGCCGAGCTGGAGAGTTTTGTTGCGAGTAACATTGCCGCGAACCGCCCCTGGAATGAAGTGATGTCGGAGCTGTTGAGTAGTGAGCCGCCGAGCTCAGAAGCGGACAGTGCATCCGCTCAGTCTCATTTGGCATTTATGACTGCTTTGGCCGGTGGAGAGAACCATCGCTTGGTCGAACAAATTGGTATTAATTTTCTCGACGCCAATTTGAGTTGTGTGCGGTGCCATGACGCCAATTCCAATCCATCGCGTAGTACCGAAGTTCAAGAAACTTATTGGTCGCTGGTGGCCATGCTCAAGGGCATTGACGTGCAACTATCGGCCGATGGCAGTCGACGTAATTTGGTCGATCAACAGAGGGAATTGTTTGCTGACGGCAAGTCTGCTTCGGTCTTCTTTGATCTGCCCAATGGAGTCCTAAAAGCTTCTTCGCCGCGTTTGCCAAGTGGCCAACACTGGAGTTCTCTTGGCAAGGCCACTCCGCGTCAGGCGTTGGCCGACTGGATCAGTCATTCTCGTGATTTCGACCGCTCAAGCGTCAATCAAGTTTGGAAGCTCGTATTTGGTCGACCGTTGGTACCCTACTCTGCGGGCCTTGAAAATGCCGCCTTGGCGGAGCGTACTGCCATTTTGGAATTTTTGGCGACGCAGTTTCAAGCTCATGACCATGATCTGAAATTGCTCGTGAGCTGGATTGTCAATTCCCGACCGTATGCAGTGCAACCGATCAATTTGAATAAGTCGGAGTGGTTGGCAGCGACCGACGCGGAACTGGACTTGATACAACTTTCCGAATTGGTGTTCGCTGCAGGACCTTCGTTGGGGCGGTCGCCCGAAGCTCAATCGCTTGAGTCCTCACTTGCCGCCGCTGTCGAGTGGAATAAGAAAGTTGCCGGCGAGTACCGAGCCATGCTCGCACAACCCGCCTCGCTGCTCAGCAGTGAAATCGGAAACGCTGCATTGCCACCAGCCCCTGCGGGCTCACTGGAACTCCCTTCGCTGGGCTATGCGATCCATGGCGAACGTCAGACGCTGACTCAGCGCAATTTTGTCAATCGACTCATGCGCGCTCCGCGTTTGAGTTGGGAAGAACGCGTTGAACATGTGGTTGGGCTGAGCGGTACAGAAGTCGCTGATAGTCGCGTTCAGCATTTGGCAAAAATCTTGTTAGAGCAAAACTCGGGAGACGCCAAATCAACTTTGCTCCGCCTCCTATGGGCAGTTCAAAATTCCGATGCCGGTTGAGCATTGGGCATCTGTTTGCTGCCAGTAGTCAACGTCCGCAGTCACCGTTCCTCCACTATAGCGGGATGGCGGGATAAGCAGGCCTCGCCACCGGGACAATGTGGATACGGTACAATCAGACAGATTGGTTCGTATGCTCACACTACACGTGCGGAGTTGTTATCGATGGTACGAAGAGTTGCCAGCCGATGGATTTTGGCTGTTTGTTTAATGGCTTCGATCAGCCCGCCAACTTTTGGCCAAGAGGTGGCTGAAGTATCGACGAAACAGCAGCGAGAGTTGGCGGAAAAGAAGTTGCTTGACGATTTCAAGATGTTAAAAACAGGTCGCGCCAAACAGAATACCTCTGAGGTGGAAGTCCCGTTGCTTGAAAAACCATTGTTGTACTTTGAGGATCCGACGCGAGCCAATACCAACGGTGCGCTGCATCTATGGTCAACCGGAGGTAGGCCAACAGCCCTTCTGGAATCGTACCAAGTTGAAGATCAATTGTGGGTAATGCTCGTCAACCAACTTGACGAGGGCAACTATCAAGTGACATTCCGAGGGGAACCGTGGTGGACGCCTCAGAAGACCGAACTGGAATGGCGGGAATTGCAGATTCCTGAAAAGCCTTCCGAGAACTTTAATCAGCGATCGCTCCAGTTTAGGAGTATTTCGAGGAGATTTGCGGCACATCAGTTTTGGGATCCTAATAACTCGCGGTTTGAATTGCGTCTCCATGCGCGGCCACTTCATCGCTATTCAGAGGAAAGCCGCAACATAGCCGATGGCGCTGTCTTCGTATTTTCCAATGGTACGAACCCAGAAATAGCCCTACTGATCGAGGCACAGAAAGCCGGTTCTAAGCTCATATGGAGTACCGCTTTTGCCAGGATAGGTCATGCAGAAATGCATGTCTCTTTAGAAGGCAAACCGATTTGGACAGTACCGCGTGTAAACCCACAACATCCTACTGAAAGTTATTGGCTGACATTTGTTCGCATGGACAAATAGCAAGTACTGAACTGCGAGAAGCATTCATGCGGTATTACGCGAGCGACCGTTGCGGTTTACGCAACCTCCGATGTCGTGCTACATTGTGTGGCTTACCGGGCGAAGGAAATTGCGCCTATGAAGAAATAACAACGCGTACGAGTGGCTAGCATGGCAACGGGCCTTTTATTGCTTCTGGATGACATCGCAACCGTACTCGACGATGTTTCGGTATTGACTCAAGTTGCGGTCAAGAAGACGGCGGGGGTGCTCGGAGATGACTTGGCACTCAACGCGGAGCAGGTTTTAGGCATTGAGCCGAAGCGCGAACTGCCGGTGGTGTGGGCGGTCGCCAAAGGTTCGCTGGTCAACAAGGCAATTCTCGTTCCCGCCGCGCTGCTCCTGGACGCGGCCGCCCCCTGGGCCACAGGAGTCATGATGATTATTGGCGGCACCTATTTGTGCTTCGAGGGATTCGAGAAGATCGTACATAAGTTCCTTCACCCCGCCGATGCCGCCAAACATCGAAAGGCTCACGAATCAGCTGTTGCGGATCCGAATGTCGACCTCGTCGCCCTCGAGAAAACGAAGATCGCAGGTGCCGTGCGGACTGACTTCATTTTGTCAGCCGAGATCATCGTCATCACCCTTGGAACACTTACCGAGTCCAGTACGTGGCTCAAAGTTGCCGTGCTGGTGGCGGTGGCATTGTTAATGACGGTCGGTGTGTATGGTTTGGTGGCAGGCATCGTCAAGCTGGACGACTTGGGGGCTCACTTGATCAAGACACCTCAGACCAGCAGCTTCGCTCGTATGCGTGTTGGGTTCGGCAAAGCGATTCTCTTCTCCGCGCCCTACTTGATGAAGTTTTTGTCGATCGCGGGAACCGCAGCGATGTTCTTGGTTGGTGGCGGCATTCTCATCCACGGCATTCCAGCCATACATCACTGGGTCGAACATCTGCTTCATCAAATGGAAGAAGTTGAGCCGCTGGGTCATTGGCTGGCCTGGGGTGGAGCCATTCTGGCCAATGCCATTGTGGGGCTCCTAGCCGGCGCGATCGCGCTACTTGCGGTCAACTTGTTGAAAGCAGGCTATAAAAGAATTCGTGCAACCTAGTTTCTGAGGCAAATTCGCTTAGGCGAAATGTGTAGCGATGGGAAGTTTTTGGTTCTTGGTTCTTGGTTCTCGACTTCGAATCTCAAATTTGAAATCTCGCAACTCGATCCCTGAAGCCCGAACCTAAAGCCTAAAGCCTAAAGCCTAAAGCCCGAGCGATTGTCCACAATCGCTTTCGAAAACGATTTCGACAATCGTTTACACTGCGTCCCTTTGGATCAACAGCTTGCAATGATCTGTTCTGCTCTCTGGTGAAGCACAGCTAACAACTCTTGTTTGCGCTCGGGCCAAGTGAGTTTTGCGGCGACCGTAGGAGCGAGCGACGCTTTGACGGTCAGCAGCGGGTGCCCCTGCTCGACGACTTGGCCAACCGCGTCCATGGCCGGAACATCGGCTATGTCCGTCAGTTGGTGGAGTTGTCCAAGCAGTGTTTCCCGCAATTTGATTGCACGTGGCGCGTACAAAATCGCTTTGGCCAAGCATGGCTCGGCCAAAGAATGCGGTCGCATTTCGATTTTGTTTGGTAAAACATCTACACTCTGGTGCTGCAGGGTAGCCCCGGCAAAAGCGTTCAGATGTCGGGCTACGGGGTTGGGACGTTCACTTTCGACAATGAGTTCCATGCCTGCCGCCCAGCGGGGATTCACCTCCAGCAACCACAATTCTCCGGTTGGAGTTTCCACGAAATCAAATTGCACCCAACCTCTGAGTCCGGTGTGATCGCGCACGACGTTGGCCAATTTCAGGATCGGGGCGGTTAGATTTTCGCATTCAAGAACGGGTTGTGGCCCCCATGAACCGCGGTAAATAAAGGGAGTTGGGCCGGGCCAGTCGCACTCGCCAAATGCTTCTGTAACTCCCAACAACTCGGGTTCGAAGTCAGACAAAATGCAGTGCGCTCCGATAATTCGACCGTTGATTTGTTCCTGCAAGTACTCATTTCCGGGATTCCAACCACCCGAGCCCCCCTCGAACGACTGCTTTGCAACATGAATTCCGCCTGCACCAGCATACGGCTTGCTGAGCAAGTGCGTTGGCTTGTCGTCATGAACAGGTGTGTTACCAAGCCGATGTTCAACCGTATTGCCTACAATTCTGGTTGTAAAACCCTTCTGACAGATAGTCACTGGAAAATAGATGCCAGCTTCCTGCGACGCAAAATACCAAAAACAGGGGTCTCTCAGTTTTAATAGCTGTAGATGGGTTGGCCCCAGCGTTTCGAACTTTTGGTGGAGCAGTTGGATCAGGAACGGCCAATTTTCTGTCCCTCCCCCCAGTAAGATTTTCGGGTTTCCGTGACTGCTGAGAGAATGCACAATAGATTCAGCCGCAAGAGGGTCGTGCTGTGTTTCCCAGTGTTTGGTCTTGAGGGACGTTGCGGCCGCCAATTGACAGTCATGGTCGGCAAATGCATCAACGCTGATTGGTCGAATATTTATCCGGTTGCAGGCTTGGCAGAGCGCTCGGGTGGAGTAGCCGATGACGCAGAATGTCCCTGGATGCCGCATGGGCGCGACCCTTTTTTCGTTAGGAGAGTTAATTGCCGGAAGTGTCGGATGTCAAGGCGATGACTCTCGAAAAAAGGGAAACAATGGCGTCATTCGTCTGAAGTAGGGTGTTTAGTCGCAAATTTCGGAACTTTAAGTGGTTTACAGGGTTGGATGATGCAGGCCAAAGCAACGAAATAAACAGCCTCACTTCGCGGTTCTAGGCTGTAAGTTGCATTTGACAGATTAGGATTGAACCTAACTGTCGATGGATTCTGTTTTTTATCAGTATTTATTCCGTCCTCGAGTAGGAACGAACTTCTGGGACATTCGAGCTCAGAGTTTACGACTTTATGAGAACAACTATGTTCAAACGTACAGAAGTACTATTTTTGTTACTGACATTCGTCGTGATCGCGACGGTCGAGACCCGAGCGCAAGAGTACTTGGGTGTATTACCCGAAATCCTCAAACCTGAGGTCGCTGAGCGGCTGAATCTGGATGAAGGTCAGCGGGAAAAACTGCTGGAATTGCAGCGGGAACGCCTCAGAGCGGTGGTGGGGCTAGCGCAACAGTTGCGCGAGGCTCCGTTGAGTCAACAGGATGAGCTGCGCAGCCAATTTGCCACAGAATCTGAATCATTAGCCTATGAAATACTGACTGAAGAGCAACGCCGGGACGTTTTGACTTACCGCACAGCCTGGTTGGGGTTGATGTCACTGGACGAAAAAGCAATTGCCGAGCAGTTGAATCTGGCCGATTGGCAGCAAGCAGCGGTTGCCGCCTGGAAAGTCAAAGTGCGGGGATCGCGACGGGGGCCTGAGTCGGAGCGGGTGCGCGCAGAGGCAGAGCGCGCGATTCGGCAGGAGTTATCGGAGAGCCAATTTGCAGCCTGGCAAGTTCTAGCTGGGCAGATACCCGAAAACACGGTCGGAGCGCCAAAACCTCCGGTTCGCGAACAAGCTCCTTCCGAAACGTCGGTACCAACCAACGACATCGCTGCAGTTGGCCGTAGCGCGGATGCATCGACGACAGATGTCTCCAGCGACAACTCGGAGCTCAATGTCGATGATATAGAACTCACACTCAATTTTCAAAATCAGCCTTGGAGCGACGTCATCAAGTGGCTGGCAAACGAAGCCGACTTGTCGGTTCAATCGGATATCATGCCCCCAGGCACTTTTACCTACCGAGACAAAGGACGGACCTATTCGGTCACTGAAACGCTCGACATCATCAACGCAGCTTTGTTGAACGTTGGCTACACAATTTTTCGACAAGACCGGATGTTGCGCTGCATCGACTTTGAAAGCGAACAAAAGATCCGCGGAGAGCTCATCAAAGCGTTGGCGGATGTTGTCAGCGAAGAAGAGCTGGCAACACGTGGTAAGTACGAACCGGTTAAAGTCCTCTTCACGCTAACTCGCATCGATCCAGAGGAAGCGACCAAAGAAGTCGAACAACTGCTCAGCATCCAAGGAACGCTGGTCAGTCTACCACTTACCGGACAGCTGTTGGTTACCGATATGGCCGGTAACGTCCGCACGATTGCCGCTTACATCCAACGCGCTGAGGATCCACAATCCTCGCGTGGTTCGTCGATCCAAATCATACCTTTAAAGAACATCAATGCCGAAGAGGTATTGGCTGTGGCGCGGCCCTTGTTGGGGCTTGAAGACGGCGGAAATACGAGCGAAGAATTGAGCCTTTCAACGAACACGTTTGGCACGGTGATTTACGCTCGAGGTTCAGCCGAAAAAATTCAGAACCTGCGCGATTTGGCCAAAGAAATGGATACGCCACCGGCAGAATCCGAATCCGTTGTGCAAGTCGAAGTACCGTATATCGATCGTCATCGCGTGGTGGGTATCGACATGCAATTAGCTTACGAAGTGGTGTCAAACCTGTTGGCTGGTGGCGCTGCCGATACGAAGTTAGCGTCGGATGATACTGCCAAACAACTCGTACTCTTTGCACGCAAAGACGATCACAAACTCGTGCAAGACACTTTGGCCACCTTGGCCGGTGAGAGTTCTGACTTTAAAGTGATTCAACTTAAACGGCTGGACACCCAGTTAGCCATTGCAGCGATCAAGAAGTTCTTTGGGTTGACCGATAGCACAACGGCGGACAGCGGAGCACCGGTCATCGACGGCGACATGCTCGCGCGACAAGTTTGGGTGAAAGGTTCGGAAACGCAGGTCATGCAGATCGAGAACCTGATCGACAAACTGGAAGAGAATGCTACGTCGCAAGACCTGATTGGAGACCGAGTGCGACTGATGCCCGGCGTCGGAGCGGGAGCGGCCGATACGCTGCGTCAAGTCGAAGCGTTGTGGGAGCAGGCCTACGGTCGCAAGAGCCCCATCCGCGTAGTCAACCCTAGCGCTCGCGGACAGTCTGGCTTGCGTCAGCGAACCTTTGCACCTGAGTCGACCAAGCCAGCGAACACACCACAAGTTAGCGAAGGCACTGAGGGAGAAGCAGTCGCTCCGGTCAAAAGCGCTGCAGCTCCCAACAGTAACGACGCTGCTAGTTATGCAGAGCCACAATCGGGGCGTTTTGTTGCTAAACAGGACGAAAGAGGTGACAACACAGAAGAGTCGCCGGGTGACGCCAATCAAGGTTCGGACATCGTTGTCATGCAAGGTCCAGGTGGACTCATCATCTCGTCCGACGACAAAGAAGCTTTGCAACGATTCGAAAGCTTGTGGCGACTGGTCGCTGAACAGTCTTCGCTGAACGCCAATGAACCGATCGTAATCTACTTACGGCATATCAAAGCCTCGGCTGCTAAAGAACTACTCGAAACAACGCTCAGTGGAACAAGTGGCTCGTCGGGAGGCGGCGGTGGACTTCTCGGTGATATGGCTGGACAAATGTTTGGTGGAATGGGTGGCATGATGGGTGCCCTCATGGGCGGCGGCGGAGGTAGCGAAGTTGTCGGCTCGACTCAAGGTATGGCCAGTGGCGATTATTCGATCATCGCCGACCCCAGGTTAAACGCGTTGTTCGTTAAAGCAGGTCCCAGCGATATGATGTTGATCGAACAACTGCTGGAAGTGATCGATCAAGTCGAAAGTCCCTTTGCAATTGAAACACGCGGACAATTTGCAAGCATTCCCGTCGTGACCCAAGATGTGGCGGAAGTTGTCAATATCGTAAAAGGACTTTACGGGGACCGAATTGCCGGAGCTGCACCACAGGGCGGACAGGGCGGGCAAGGCGGCCAACCCGATCCAGCTGCAATTATCGCGGCACTGCGAGGAGGCGGTCGTGGTGGTCGAGGCGGCGGTGGAGGTGGCGGAGCTCAATCGGAATTGACCGAGCCAAAAATTTCATTGGGTGCGGATACAAAGTCAAACATGTTGCTGGTGATGGCTCAGCCAAGTCAGATCGAAGAACTTCGAGCGCTCGTGAAATTGATCGACCAAGCGGGTGCCGAATTTGAAGAGGATTTTGCCGTCGCGGATTTCGGAGCCATTAACACAGAAGTGCTTAAAGTCGGTTTGGCGCGGATCCTCGGACCGAAAGCTGTCACCAATTCAACAGGTTCGTCAGCCCCCAACGGTCAGCAGGCTGCCAGTCCATCCGACGCGGCTGCGCAACAACAACGTCGCGCCGAGATGTTTCAGAGGATGCAAGCTGGCGGAGCGTTTGGCGGAGCCGGTGGTTTCGGCGGAGCCGGCGGCTTTGGCGGACAACGCGGCGGCGGCGGTGGCTTTGGTGGTCAAGTCGGCGGACAGCGAGGCGGCGGTGCTGGTGGTTTCGGAGGCGGTGGCTTCGGAGGACAACAGGGTGGTCAACGCGGTGGCGGACAGCGTGGTGGCGGTAACACAGGTGGCGGCAATCGCGGTCGTTAACATCGGCGTCAATCGTCGGATACTGCTTTAACAGTAAGTTCAAAGTGTATTAGAAGTGCAGTTGCGCTTCCCAATAAAGTGGCTCATCTATGGTAATGCTCGAAGCTGGTGAAATACTCTTTCGTCGCGGCCTGCTCGATAACGAACAGCTTGAAAAGCTGCGTTCGCAAGCGGTTGGGGCTGGTGATTTGCTCGCCGCCGCCATCGGTCAAGGCATGGTTGAAGAGGAGCCCGCACTGCGTGCCTTGGGCGAAGAGCTGGGGATGGAATTTGTCGACTTGCGCAATGCCGAAGTTGACTTGGAGGTCGTCAAGGCTTTTCCGCAGAAGCTTATTTACCGCCATTCGCTTTTTCCACTTCAACGTTTTAATGGATCGTTGACGTTAGCCACCAGCGAACCATTGGACGTCTACGCCTTAGACGAAGCCAGCGCCGCAACAGGTCTCACCATCGTCCCGGTTGTCGCGGAGAAGTCAGAGATCGCACGGCTCGCCAAAAAGCACTTGGGAGTTGGCTCGGAAACCGTTGAAGGGCTGATCGCTGCTCGTGAAGAAGACGACGCCATTCAACTGTTGGAAGACATCGAAACAGATGGCAGCGAATTGAGCGAGATGGCTCAAGAAGCTTCCGTTGTTCGTTTGGTTAACGAAATTTTGGTTGAAGCAATCGACACGCGTTCGAGCGACGTGCACGTCGAATCTCAGGCTTCAGGCTTGGTGATCCGTTATCGCATCGACGGCATTTTGCATGTTCAACCGGTCCCTCCGGAGATCAATCGTTTTCAAGCAGCGATCATCAGCCGCTTGAAGATCATGGCGCGACTGAACATCGCCGAAAAACGACTGCCTCAAGACGGTCGGATCAAGTTAAAAGTGCATGGTCGCGAGATCGACATTCGTCTTTCGGTGATACCGATGATTCACGGCGAAAGCTTGGTCATGCGGATTCTCGATAAAGGCTCGATGAAGTTCGACCTTCAAGGCTTGGGAATGGACCCCGAAACGCACCGCGTCTTCAGCCAACTGATTCGCTTGCCACACGGTATCATCCTCGTCACAGGTCCCACCGGTTCCGGCAAAACCACGACGCTGTACAGTTCATTATTACAGATCCGTAGTCCTGAAAATAAGATCATCACGACCGAAGATCCCGTTGAGTACCAACTGGATGGCATCAATCAAATTCAGGTGCATAGCAAGATCGGCCTGACCTTCGCCGCCTCATTGCGAAGCATTTTGCGGCATGACCCCGACATCGTGCTCGTCGGTGAAATTCGGGATCAAGAGACGGCCGAAAACGCGATTCAAGCATCGCTGACCGGTCACTTGGTGTTTAGTACGTTGCACACCAATGATGCGGCTGGCGCTTTCACCCGGATCGTCGATATGGGCATCGAGCCGTTTTTGGTGTCGAGCACCGTGGAAGGCATTATGGCTCAGCGACTGCTCCGACGGCTGTGCCCGAAATGCAAGGAGGGCTACACGCCCAAGCAAGAGGATCTGCCCAACGACTTCCCATGGGAACTACTTGGGAACAATCCGATGTACCGGAGCGTCGGCTGTCGGAATTGTCGCAATGTCGGCTACTTGGGACGAATGGGTATCTACGAATTGTTGGTCACCAACGAAGAGATCAAAACACTAGCGCATGATCGCGTAAGCACTTGGGAGATCAAGAAGGCTGCCTTGAATGCCGGTATGCGAACTTTGCGGATGGACGCTTGGGACAAGGCCATCGCCGGCAATACCAGCGTCGACGAAGTCCTGCGTGTCACCAAGGGCGATAGGATATCGTAACTTATGCCAGAATTTGCCTATGTAGCCCGCGACTTGAGTGGGCAAAAGAAGACCGGGACGATCACCGCCAACAGCCAGCACGAAGTGTTGACTCAGTTGGATAGTCTGGCCTTGATGCCAGTGGAGATTTCTGCAGCCAAGGATACGAAGGCCATTCGCGGCAAACGCGTAAGTGGCCAGGTCATGGCCAATGCCTATAACCAACTGGCATCCTTGCTACGCAGCGGTGTACCGATGATGCGCAGCTTGACGGTGATGAGCAATCAGGCGACCAAGCCGGCTCTGAAGGCAGTGCTCGAAGATGTTAAAGCCCGAGTCGAAGAAGGTGAACCACTTTCCGAGGCGATGGCGCGATATCCACGCGTGTTTAACGACATGGCCGTCAATATGGTGCGGGCGGGTGCCGAAGGTGGCTTCCTGGAAGATGCGCTGGAACGCGTCGCCTTCTTTACCGAACAACAAGAAGACATGAAAGGTCGCGCAGCGGGTGCACTGGCCTATCCTGCCTTTCTAGCTTGCGTCGGTACGACGGTTGTCGTGGTTTTGATCGTCGTCTTTGTGCCTAAGTTTGAACCGCTATTTGCTTCGTTGCGTGAAAAAGGAAAGTTACCGTGGGCGACGGAAGCCTTGCTGTCGTTTAGCACGTTCCTGCAAAACTATTGGATGTTGATCGTTGGTTCCATAGTGCTTGGTGGTTTGGCGCTGGTGAACTATCTGCGGACCGAAAATGGCAAGACGATGTTCGATTGGTTTAAGATCAAAGTCCCCATGTTTGGCACGATTTTCTTGAATCTTGCGGTAGCTCGATTCTGTCGCGTGCTTGGGACTTTATTGAACAACGGGGTGCCCATCCTGCGGTCGCTGGATATCAGCCGCAATGCTGCGGGAAACAGGATTTTGGCCGAATCGATTCAAAAGGCGAGCGAAAATATCACAGCGGGTGAAAAGCTGGCGACACCGCTTCGCGCATCCGGGCATTTTCCAGCTCAAGTCACGGAAATGATCGCCGTGGCAGAAGAATCGAATACGCTGGACAAGGTCATGGTGCAAATATCCGATTCGCTCGAACGAACCACTTTTCGCCGCATGGACATCTTGGTGCGGTTGCTCGAGCCTCTGATGCTGGTCATTATGGCCGGAATCGTGTTTTTTATCGTTTTAGCCTTGATGGTGCCGCTACTAAATAGCTCCTCGTCGGTTTAAGACTACAGCGATACAATAAAGTGGTTTCGGTGATATTGAGTCAAACAAGCGAACCGCGACTCTCCCCGGGGAGAGTAAAAAATCCCTTAGCTTTATTTCCCTCAGTCAAATTCAAATTTTGGAGAGTGCTTTATGAAGAATAGAATGCGTCAACGTCGATTAGCTCGACGCGGTTTTACGTTAATCGAAATCATGTTGGTGCTGGTCATCATCGCTGCCGTGGCAGGTATCGCGGTATTCAACATGGCAGGCGCGTCGGACGCAGCGTTTAAGCGAACTGCGGCCGCACAGATCAATAGCCTCAAGTCTCAGCTTGATTTCTACAAGTTACAAATGCGCACTTACCCGCCGACCTTGGATGCTTTGTACGAAGCTCCTTCGGATGTCGACCAAGCGCAATGGACGCGAATTTCCCGTGAACCGATCAAGCCCGATCCGTGGAATCGACCGTTTGAATACAAGGTCAGTGGCGATTCGTACGAACTACGTAGCCTTGGTCCCGATGGCCAAAGCGGCACCGATGACGACATCACCGGCTAGATAGGCAAGCAATGTGTTTTCAATGCATCACCGAACCCATAAACCTATAGCGCACTCTGGCTTCACTTTGCTGGAGTTGCTGCTCGTTTTGGCGATTTTAGTGGTCATTGGTGGCATCGCTTCGCCGATGCTCGGAGGACTCTTTGAGCGCCAAAAATTGTCTGGCGCTATCGAAACGATGCGTCTGCAATGGGAAGAGGCACGGCTCAAAGCCATGCGGACCGGACAGGCCCAAGTGTTTACCTGCGAACTCGGCACGAACAGTTATTCGATCAAGCCGTTGGTACTGCAGTCGGATGCTGTCAACGTCGGTACCGGTGCAACACTGGCGACAACCGGTGGCTTGGTCGAAACCGAGAATTTCGGACGAGGCACGGTCGCAGTCGCCGCCGACTTGACAGATCAACAAGCGCGAACCTTGGAAGAGAAGCTCTCTTTTCTCAATTGCCTGGTAGTCGGCGACATGCGTTCGTATATGGCCGCACAGGAATCCCAAACGCTTGGCACCGGTGTCGTCAATACTCAGACAGTGGCACAAGCGGTCATCTTCTATCCTGACGGAAGCACGAGCAGTGCCGAACTGCAAATCCAGAATGAACTTGGAGATATCCGAGCCATTCAAATCCGTGGGCTGACGGGTCAATGTCGGATCGTAGAAATCAGCAACGCTCCTAAGTCGTAAAGGGTCACGATGATTTCCAGACTAACCGAAATTGCAAATCCTGGCACGCATGCGACTGGCCAAACGATTCACCAGTCAGGGCATCAGCGGTTTTCGCGTCATAATTTCTATCGACGCAACAAGCGATCGCTGAACCGGCGGCTGGCAATTTCATTGCTTGAGGTGATCCTATCGCTGGCGATTCTAGCGATGGCCAGCGCTTACCTCGCCCAGTCGATGTACATGGCAACCGTTAATGCGCTGACCGCTGAACGGCTAACGCAAGCCGAGTTGGTGGCGGAGAGCGTCATGAACCAAGTCATCGCGGGCGTGCTTCCCGCACAACCTGTTTCGTGGACACCGTATTATCCAGCCATGCAAACGGAAGTCGATACAACCAGCCAGTGGATGTATCAGATGCAATCGATCCCAACTGAGATCGATGGGATGATTGGAATTCAAATCGCCGTACAACAGGTCTCAAAATCGGAAGGTTTGGTTAATACCAATTACGACTTTTTTGCTAACCGCTGGATTATCGACCCAGTCCTTGGACTGGATGTTCCGCCTGAAGAAGTCGTGGAAGAAGAAACCGGCAGTTCCAGCAGTGGCGGGACCGGAAGCGGAAGTGGCTCGGCGTCTGGCGCTGGCGGAACCGGTGGTGGTGCGGCCGGTGGAGCTCCTGGCGGCGCTGGTGGCGTGGGTGCAGGAGGTGGAGGACGCGGCGGTGCTGGTGGAGGTCGCGGCGGTGCTGGGGGAGGCCGCGGAGGAGCAGGAGCCGGCGGCGGACAGGGTGGTGGACGAGGCGGTCCAGGTGGTGGTGGTGGTGGCCAGGGTGGACGTGGCGGCGGTGGTGGACCGGGCGGAGGCCAAGGTGGTCGCGGTGGCGGTGGTGGTGGACCTGGTGGAGGTTTTGGCGGAGGCGGTGGCCCCGGAGGCGGAGGTGGTGGACCTGGGGGAGGATTTGGCGGAGGCGGTGGACCTGGCGGAGGAGGCGGTGGACCACGTGGTGCCGGTTCTTAGTTAGCCGCCTTCCGCAACTCTCCAACGTAATACAGCTCACGACAGAAGCTGCATGATCATCACACCGAATAATTAACTTCGCGTTACGAAGAAACTAGATCGAGAAAGTTGTCTAATGCATTGCCGAATCAGTCATAGACGCTCTGGTCAAAGACGATTCCAAATTAGCCGCAAGCGCGGTGGCTTCACGCTACTCGAGCTCATGCTTTCGTTAGCGCTGATCGTTGTCGCAACCGCGCTGATCGGTTCGTTGATCCAATTTTATGCCAGTAGCTTTGCTACGCGGGGCGACGACATACGCCGTGCACAATTAGCGCGGAGCATACTCACGATGATCGCTGAGGATATTCGCTCCGTAGTGGTCAAACAGGAGTACGACCCATCGGTACTCGAACAACTTCTCAACGGCTCATCTTCGGGGGGCGGCGCAGCTCCCACGACGGATGCATCAGGCGGCAGTGGCTTGGCATCCGAAGCCGCTTCGCCCGATGCCGGTGCCACAACAGCTACTTCCAATCTAGCGGAAACCGCAACCACAGCTATTCCACCTGGGATTTATGGAACTCAGTTTCAGTTGATGGTGGACGTAAGCAGAGTTCCAAAGCCCGACGAGTACATGCGCATTCAACAATCGCTGCTCGACAACACGCTGACCGACATCCCGGGCGATATGAAAACGGTTACCTATTACGTTCAAGCAGCAACCACGATGGGAGTTGAAGACACGATGGCTGCGTTTGGTTCCGGCACGGAAAACGAAGGGTACAACTCAGGACTTGTGCGACGGCAACTTGACCGCGCGATCACCGCTTATGCGGAAGAGATGGGGGACACGACAAGGCTGCTGCGCACGGGAGACCTTGTTGCACCCGAGGTGATTTCGCTTGAATTCGCCTTTTTCGATGGGACACAGTGGTTGACACAGTGGGATTCGTCAACCCAGTCGCTTCCTTGGTTGGTGCAGATCTCATTGGCCATGCAGTCGGCCACGGGAGCTCGCAAAGGAAAGTTGGAGCCGGGCGTTCAAATCAATACACTCGGTTTGGCCGATCGCCAAAACTATGGTGTCGAAATCTATCAGCTGGTGGTTGCCATACCGGGCGCACAACTTCGAGCCGCAGATGCTGCCTCGGCCGATCAGGCCGCAGGAATGGAGTCGATGGGACTTTAAATCGATGGGGCTAACCGACGTTTCGAGAACACGACTTCTCCGCGACTAAATCAAGAAATTCACTACACACAGACAAAAACGTATGACACTTTCCAAACTCAATCCATCGAGCCGCCGCAAGCGGCAAGGGCAACGCCCAGCATTTCTGTTGGTGTTGGTGTTGTTGGTGGTCTCTATCGCATCGCTCGCGTCCTTGAATTTTTCGCGTTCGATGCTTTACTCGCATGAAGTCGCGCGGCTCTCCAACGGTCGGTTGCAGGCGCGAATGTGCGCGGAATCGGGAGCACAAGCGGTGCGGTTGTTCCTCGCTTATCCTCGGCTGACGCGTGAGCAGATGGGTGGCACTTGGTCCAATGATTTGTTTTATGCGAGGAACATCATTCCCAGCATGGATCCGTCGCAACGTGGCAATTTCACGATCGTTTCACCTGCGATGGATGAAATGGGGAATTTGTCGAGCATTCGCTTTGGTTTGCAAAATGAATCGGCCAAGTTGAACTTAAATACCCTTGCACAGTTGGATGCGCTTGCGTCGTCTGGAGACCTTGACAGCGCGGCTCTCGGGGATATGGCAGGCGCGGCGGGCGAGGCAGGGGCGGCCCTCACTGGACTGGCCAGCGCTGCAACAGAAGAAGTTGCCACCAGTCTTGCCACCAATATGCTCATGGCCCTTCCAGGCATGACGGCGGAAATTGCCGATGCCATCATGGATTTCTTGGATGAAGACGACGAGCCGCGGCCATTGGGGGCAGAGTTCTCAGACACTTACCAGATGATGCAACCACCCTATCGGCCAGCCAACGGGACTTTAAATAGTATCGAGCAATTGTTGCATGTCCGCGGCGTGACCCCAGCCCTGCTTTTTGGCTACGACGAAAACCGAAATGGATTACTCGACCAAGCGGAAATGACAAAAATGAGCTCTGGGATCCAGCCGGGGATGATGCCTGGCCAAACGATGATCGTAACCGATCCGAATGCACTCCCCCCTCCGCCACTGGGTTGGGCGCCCTATCTGACGTTGCACAGTTTGGAAAAGAACGTTGCTGCAGATGGCACGGAGCGCATCAATATCAATGGCGACGACATGCAGCTTCTGTACGATGAGTTGGTTGCTGTGCTTGGCAATGAAACATGGGCCAGCTTCATTGTGGCGTATCGTTACGGCGGCGTTTCGGGAAACGGCGGTACCAGTCCGCTGATGAAGTTGGCCAGCATGTCGGCGGCTGAAGCTGATCCCGACGGTGCTCTGGGCTCGCAGTTGGACTCATTGTCCGCGGCCAGCGGGGGCGCAGCGGGTGAGGGTGGGGCACAAGCTCAACCCTGGGATTCGAGCATGCTCTCACAGTTCGATTTGACACAGGCGGGAAGCATAAAATTTGGGCAAGTATTGGATCTAATCGACGCGACCATCAGTGTTCAACAAGGTGATACATCGGTTTCGTATTCGTCACCTTTCACATCAATGCCGCTCGACCTGGCCAATTCCAGCCCAATTTTGATGGATTTGCTGACCACAGTCGACAGTCCCGTGGTTCCCGGGCGGGTTAACATCATGGAATGCCCACGCGAGATTTTGCAGGGAATACCGGGACTGACCGACGAAATCGTCGAGGAAATTCTTGCCGCGAGAAATGACGGTTCCGTCAGCGAAACGCGGAAATTCGAAACCTGGTTGGCAATTGAGGGTTACATCACCATGGACGAAATGCGAGCCCTGTTGCCGTTGATTACCTGTGGCGGCGACGTGTTTAAGGCTCAAATTGTTGGATATTTAGAGGGAGAGTCGGCATACTCGCGCATCGAAGTGATCGTCAGCGGTGCGGGTCAAGTGCCCGAAATTCTCTTCTATCGCAAGATGGACCACTTGCAACGCGGTTTCGAGATCACCACTCTCGGACAGCGATTTGACGCGAGCGTTGGCTCGCAGATGGTCCAATAGGTGAAGTGTGCCATGGAGTGATTAGAATAGTAGTAACCATTGTAGAACAATTGTCCTCAATTGTTTTGCCCCCAACTCAAGACAACGATCGCAACGAAGAGAACAATTGAGGACAATTGTTCTACATATAGACCAAGAGATTCGAAAAGTTTAAATGCGCGGTGGAAGTGACACGGCGCCGCTAGGGAACGAATTACATATGTCAAAAAATACGATCATCGATTGGCAAAAGGACAGCTTGCTGATGGCGCGCGGCTCCGTCCGTGGTGCCAAAATGCAAGTTGACCAGGTCAGCTACCAGCCGATCGGCGAAAACTCTGAAGGAAGATCTGTTACCGCAGAGGAAGCACTTCACTCCGCCGTCGCGGATTTGGGCGCTAAAGGTGAAGTTACGGTTGTATTGTCGCGAGAGGTGGTCGAGGTACGCACGCTTTCCATCCCTCGCATTGATGCCGACGAACTTCCCGATGTGATCCGTTTCCAGGCCCAACGGCAGTTGACGAGCATGACCGATAACTGGTCGCTCGACTACGTTATGCTCCCACACGTTGCCGGACAGGAAATGCAAACCGCTTTAGTCGGTGGCGTCTCCCCCGCACATTTAGCGGAATTGGATCGCGCTTGTACCAGTGCCGGCCTGCAGGCAACCCGCATTTTGCTGCGGCCCATTGAGATTGCTCGTTTTGTAATTCAGTCCGGCAAGCTGGAGTCGGCTGGGGCAACGATGATTATCTGCATTGCGGAGCAGTCGGCCGAATTGCTGATCTTGCGAGATGGCCATGTTGTACAAATTCGTGGCACTCGTTTGTCAACCGAGCCCGAACATGTAGCGACCAGTCTCAAGGGAGAAATTCGGCGGAGCCTCATGGCTGCCTCACCGCAGCTGGGTGATACGTCTCTAACCGGCGTGCTCTTGATCTCGACCAGTGCCGTGGCTGATCAATTGGACGGCGTGATCAGCGAAGCTGCGGGTGCAGCAGTAAGTCATATCGATCCGGTTCTCATTCTGCCCAGCTCCATTGCTGAACGAGAATCATTGGCCAGCAAAGTTCCACACCGACTAGCAGCCATTGCAGGGGCAATTGCCTCCGAAACTGCCGAGAAACAATCGCTTGTTGACTTCCGAAATCCCAAAAAACGACCGCCCAAAAAGAAAAACACCGGGCGTTACCTGCTTTATGGTGGAGTCGCCGGCTTATGTTTGATGGCCGGGTTAGTTTGGTGGATCTCCAAGAATCGTCAGATGGATCAGGAAATCGCCTTTTACAAATCGCAGATCGCCGAGAAGAAAGAGATCCTTGAGTTGGCAGAGAGCAAAGTCAAGGATTTTGGCCAAGTACAGGAATTCCTCGACGCTTCTCCCAACTGGCTCGACGAACTTGTCTACATCTCGCAAAAAATACCCGCCGCAGAGAAGGTGTTGTTAGGAGCGCCAACAAAGTTCTCGATTGAAAAGGATGGTAAAGCCAAGATCGAAGTTCCGGTTAAAGCCGACAATCCTGACTCAATTAGTGAATTCCAAAAGTCTTTGCAGAGTGAACATTATGTCGTCAAAGGGTTCAATTCAACGAAGTTGCTTCAAGCGGAAGGCCGCTATGAATGGACAGTCAATGAAGTAATTCAAATTAAAGGTCGCGGCTGGGATGTCTTCAGAAGCAAGCCAACGTCGACTTCGGTTTCAGAAAATAGTCAAACGGCTCCTTCCACAACAGATGCTCCAAGTGATAGTGCGGAACTTACCTCGAACGAAACGACTTCCGCGGCCGATGAAACCACGCCTGCTGCGGATCAAGCAACACCTGCCGCCGATCAAGTAGCAACAGACGCTTCGGAAACAGCCGATGAGGAGACCTCACCCGCGGAGTTGAACACGGAAGATTTGAACACGGAGGGGGCGAGCACGGGAGAGTCAAATACTGAAGAAACAATCACCGAAGAAACAAACACAGCAGAGACCAATATTGCGGCACCAGTAGAGCCAGCCAACGAGAGTACCGACGCGGTGGTGGAAGAGGTTATCGAAACGGAAGCATCAACGCAACTCGAAACAAACAATCCAACGCCCCCAGTCAGCCCCACGCCACCGGGTAGTTGATGTCTCGATGCATGCCAACTGCCGCTTTGCTCTGAACATTAGATTAACCTAAAACAACGACTTGCACTTTTCGTGCTCAAGAAAACAAGATAAGCCATGACACCACGTGAACGATTACTTGCGATAGGAGTGGGAGCAACCGTCTCACTATTTGGAATTCAGTATGGAGTTTCAACTATTCGCGGTTCCATGTCAGCCAAACAAGCAGAACTAGAATCGGTTGAACAGGAGTGGCAAGAGGCGCAGATGACGGAAACCGCGGGGATGCTGGCAGGCCAAAAGCTCAATCGTCTGAAAGACAAATCGCTTCCAGCCAATCCAAATACGCCGGTGGCGCAGTACACATCATGGCTGCTCAGTATCGCCGACGAATCGGGACTCCAGTCTCCATCGACGATCACACCAAAAAACCCAATGCAATCGAATTCGGCATTTCAAGCTTATGATTTCACCCTCAAGGGAAAATGTGGCACCGATCAAGTCATCGATTTGCTGGCTCGCTTTTACGACAAAGATTATTTGCACACGATCAAATCGCTCAATCTCAATCAGACGAAAGACGCAAATATATTCGACGTCACTCTCGTCGCTCAAGCTTTAGTGCTGACGGGAGCCTCATCGAATCAGCCTCCTTCCAAGTCCCCGTCCGGTCGGCTGGCGATGTCGATTGATGAATACAAGCAATCCATACTTAATCGCAATCCGTTTTCACCACCCAATCAACCTCCGACCATCGCTACTGGTCGATCGCAGGAGATCAAGGTCGGCGAGAACTGGCAGCTGGGCCTGGAAGCGAAGGACCCTGAAAACCAACGCGTCAATTTTGAGCTCGTTTCGACTGATCTTCCAAAAGGACTTCGCATTCGCGGAAGTGAAATGAGTTGGAAACCTGAGGAAGTGGGTGAATACGCCGTGACCGTGCGTGCGAAAGACAGCGGCTGGCCCAGCAAATCGACGGAACAAAAGCTGACGCTCCGCGTGATCGAACCTCCTAAGGAAGTTGTCAAAACGCCCGAAAAGAAATTTGACATCGCGACGCAAGCGTTTGTCACGTCGATGGTCAGTGGTCGCACGGGTCCACAAGCTTCGATCCGCTCGCGCACTGAAGGAAAAACCGTCGAATTGATCGAAGGTGGTGAAATTGAAGTCGGAGAGATCAAAGCCAAAGTGGTGAGCATCAACTTGAATGAAGAATTTATCGAACTAGAAACCGATGGCGCTCGCTGGATGCTCGACTGGGGAGTTTCCGTCGCCGAAGCTTACAAGAAAAGTCAAATCGACTAACGGCAATGTAAAACAATTGCCCCATTGTTTTGCCCTGCCAAGCTTTTTTGGGCTGCGTCCTAACGTCCACAAGCCAAAAACGTGAGCAGTAGACAATCAACCCCGTTTGTCATTCGTCGTCTCCTTTAATTCGTTGGAACCGCACTCAATTTTATCGCACGGATGGCAAAGCCGGAGCACGGATGTTCCAGACAATAGGCAACTGCGGCAGGTTCTGTTTATTGCGCACAAAACTTTAACCAACAACAGATGACTATCTCTACATAACAGCCGGAGATGCCAATGCAGCCAACCCGCCCGATATCTTTAAAACGGGACAAGACCTGAGCGATATTCCCGCATCGATATTGCGTATCGACGTCGACCACACCGATTCAGGAAAAAACTACCGCATTCCTGCTGACAATCCTTTTGTGGATCACGCGGGCGTTCGGCCTGAAATCTGGGCATATGGACTGCGCAACCCATGGCGAATCAGCTTTGATCGAGTCACCGGGGATCTTTGGTGTGGCGATGTGGGCTGGGAACTCTGGGAAATGTTGCATCGCATTGAGCGTGGAGGAAACTATGGGTGGTCGATCATGGAGGGCCCTCAACCGATCAACACCGAATTGTCGCGTGGCCCCACGCCGATCTTGGCTCCCGTTGTACAACACTCGCATACCGAATCGTCCTCGATCACCGAAGGGCTCACTTATTATGGTAAACGACATCCCGAACTGAGTGGAACGCACATCTACGCCGACTATGACACTGGAAAATTTTGGGGCATACGATATGTCGATGGACAAGTCGTCGAGCAGCAGACGCTGGCAGATTCTACGCATCGTGTCGTGAGTTTCGGTGAAGATCGGCAAGGCGAATTCTATTTTCTCGATCACATCGCAGGTACAATCCATACACTGGAAAAGAATCCGACGGTTGACCGTAAAAGCACTTTCCCATTGGCGCTTAGCCAAAGTGGTCTGTTTAAGTCGCTCTCCAAACAGATCCCGGAACGTGGAGTCATACCCTACGCCATCAATGCAGAACCGTGGGCCGATCACGCCTCGAGCCAGCGCTGGGTTGCCATTCCGAACAGCCAGGCAATCAACAGCGCGACAGGGTCCTGGAGTTTTCCTGTCAATTCGGTATTGGTCAAGACATTGTCGTTGGAAATGCGGGCGGGCGACGCCGATAGCCGTCGTGCAATTGAGACGCAGCTGTTGCATTTCGACGGCCAGGATTGGATGCCATACACTTATCGTTGGAACGACGAACAGACCGATGCCCATTTGGTCGGCGCGGCTGGTGAGGAACGCCAAATTGCCATCGAAGATCTCAATGCGCCTGGCGGAAAGCGGCTTCAGCACTGGCAATTTGCCGGACGCGCCGAGTGCCAACGCTGCCACAACAAATATGCGGGTACCGTTCTTGGCTTCACGCCGCCGCAACTGAACTATCGCAGCGACGGCTCGCAACTCGACCACTTTGCGGCAATCCAATTGATCTCCACAGCACTTAGCGCCGATCAGACTCCAAAGCTCGCCAATCCGCACGACGTGACCGCACCGATCGATGATCGAGCTCGTGCCTATTTGCACGCGAACTGTGGCCATTGCCATCGGATGAGTGCCGGTGGATCGGTGATGTCTTATATGCATTTCGACTTACCATTGGAGCAGACCAACTTGCTAGGCAAGCCGACGCAAGGCGATTTCGGAATTCAGGGATCACAAGTCGTTGCACCCGGCGCTCCCTATCGATCGGTGTTACCCTATCGCCTTGCCAAGTTGGGTGGAGGTCGGATGCCACGTCTCTGTTCCAACGAAGTCGATGCAGGTGGCTTCGCACTCGTCTGCAACTGGATCGCACAACTACCACCCAATTCAACGGAATCCTCGGAAGTTGTTGGCGCAGACAACGATCGCAACTTGGCGCAAAAAGTTCGAGAATTGGCATCGACCAACGATTCAACTGAACTGCAGACGATGATCGAACAGTTGTTGCGATCGACCAGTGGTGCGATGGCACTGTTGCATGCGATCGACGAACGCACTTTGCCTGCAAAAGCTACCAAACTGACAACGTCGCTGGGTAGTCGACATACCAATAGCGCCGTTCGAGATCTCTTTGAGCGGTTCTTGGCGCCCGATGAACGGGTTGCCCGTTTGGGAAGCGTGGTTCAGCCCGAAGCCATACTGACACTGGCCGGTGACACAGAACGTGGTCGCAAGCTCTACTTTGATACCCCAAGCGTTTCTTGCAAGAATTGCCATCGCCTCGAAGAGCAAGGAGTCGCATTGGGACCTGATCTATCCGGCATCGCCCGAAAACTGAACGCCACGCAGCTGTTAGAGAGCATTTTGGAACCGTCGAAGGTGATCGATCCAAGCTTTCAAAGCTATCTGGTTGCCACCGTCGACGGTCAAATTCAGTCTGGTTTACTAGTTCGTCGCGATGAGCAAGTCGTTGTCTTAAAAAATGCCGCAAACGAGGAGATATCAATTGAATCGGAGTCGATCGAGCAGATGGTGCCGCAGGGCGTATCGCTCATGCCGGAATTGCTGGTGCGAGATATGACAGCGCAGCAGGTAGCCGATTTGATCGCCTTCTTGTCGACGTTGAAGTCCGCTACTCCCTGACTCGCCGTGCAGGTAGTGGATCTTGCCAAAGATCCCCACAACTACGACTACGAAGGTCTGGGAGCTTTGGCAAGCTCCATTACGCTGTGGCAAAGCAATCGCGTTCGACTTCCAGTGGGCCAAAAAATGCAGCGTTGATTGCTTCTGCTCGACGATTCCGTTAAGTTAGTAGGTTGGTTGGCACTCCCCGATGCGTTAACCCCTTTAGAAAGGGCGCGTTGACGCTCGTTGGGAATTACCCGGACCGCTTCCCACCTTTTGCCTGCGTGTTGTCACCCACCTTGGACGCAGGCCCCCGATGATTGCGAGTGCTCATACGATGTGCATGGCTCAGCCAATCTTTAAATTGACTTGCGTTTCGCTGGGCATCTGCCTGCTAATGCTATCGCGTGTGGCGATAGGCAGTGAACCGGCGGAGAGTGCAAAAGCGGTCGAGCAAATCAACTTTCAAAACGATATTGTCCCCATTTTCACCAAGGCAGGCTGCAACTCAGGAACCTGCCATGCCAAGGCTGGGGGAGGACAAAATGGCTTTCAGCTTTCGTTATTGGGGTTTGAGCCTGAAGAAGATTTCGCACACCTGGTAACGGAAAGTCGCGGTCGACGGCTGTTTCCCGCTGTTCCGGAACAGAGTCTATTGTTGTTAAAGGCATCGGCCCAAGTGCCACATGGCGGTGGCTTGCGACTGGCCAGCGATTCTGCGGAATATGACGTCGTGAGGGCGTGGATTGCGCAAGGCATGCCGCGATCCGACCATGCAAGTGCCAGCCTCCTGAAACTGCAAGTTGCACCAGAGAAGAGCAAACTGGCGATGGGTTGCGAACAACAACTCAGCGTCAACGCCACGTTCTCCGATGGGTCAAGCCGCGATGTGACCCATTTGGCCTTGTTTGAATCCAACGATTCCGGGTTGGCCAGCGTTAACGAAACAGGTTTGGTCCGTGCCGGCCTGTTGCCGGGTCAAGTATCGATCATGATAAGATTCCAGGATCAGGTGGCTGTGTATTCCGCGTTAATCCCACTGGATACTCCGCAGATTTCTACGACTCCTGCCCGAAACTTCATCGACGAAGGGATCTTCGCCACGCTGAACGAGATCGGCTTGCCAAGTTCAGAACTTTGCAATGACGCTACGTTTCTACGTCGAGTGACCATCGATGTGGCCGGTCGCATGCCTTCGGTAGCCGAGGTAGAAGAGTTTCTGGCCGACCAGTCACCTACCAAACGAGATGCTTGGATCGAACGCTTGTTGCGCAGTCCTGAACATGCGGATTTCTTTGCCAACAAGTGGACGACGCTGCTCAAGAATCGCCGCGATGATGCCAGTGACATCGTTTCAAATTTTGCTTTTCATTCGTGGGTGCGCGATAGTCTGCTAGCGAACAAGCCATACGATCAGTGGGTTCGCGAGCTGCTAGCTGCGACCGGTACCGTTATGGGCAATCCACCTGTGGCTTGGTACAAGCGAGTCAAAGAGCCCACCCAGCAACTCGAAGATGTCGCTCAACTGTTCCTCGGTGTTCGGATGCAGTGCGCGCAGTGCCACCATCATCCGTTTGAGCGCTGGAGCCAACAAGACTACTACGGCATGGCTGCATTCTTTACGCGCATCGGTCGCAAGCCAATAGGTACGCGTGGCGAAGACATGATCTTTCATCAACGCGGAGTTGCACTGGCCAAGAACATGCAATCGGGCGCCATGGTGCCACCTTCGGCGCTGGGTGATTCCATCTCGGACATTGCGCCTGACGACGATCCGCGTCTTAAGTTGGCAGATTGGATGTCCGACCCGTCCAATCGTTACTTCGCCAAAGCAGTAGTCAATCGCTACTGGAAACATTTTTTCAAACGTGGCTTGATTGAACCTGAAGATGATATCCGTGAATCCAATCCGGCCAGCCATCCAGACGTTTTGGCGATGCTCGAAAAACATTTCATCGATCATAAGTTCGACTTGCGCGAATTGGTGCGCGTGATCGTACAGTCAAATGCGTATCAGTTAAGTGCAGTGACCAACGCGCACAATGCGGCTGACTTTCAGAGTTTTTCGCACTACTATCCCGAGCGGATGCAAGCCGAAGTGCTGTTGGATGCGATCGATCAACTAACCGGAGCCACAACCACCTTTGCCAATTTGCCTGCTGGAACGCGGGCCATCGCGTTGCCGGATAATAGTTACAACAGGTCCTCTCCCTTTTTGACTGTCTTCGGACGACCCGATAACGCGAGCGTCTGCGAATGCGAGCGAGTGCAGTCGTCGAGCCTCGGTCAGAGTCTTCACATGTTGAATTCGGCTGACATCAAAGGCAAACTTTCGGTGGCCAATGGTCGCGCCGAACAGTTAGCCAAGGATCCTCGAACCGTTGAGGAACGAGTCCGTGAGTTGTATCTTGCCGCCTACGCTCGCCCACCTGCGGACAACGAACTTGTCACGGCCGTCGAATTCTTGACCATTGCGGAGAACGGAACAACCGTACCCGCCACGCGTGAAGGATTTGAGGATTTGATCTGGGCCTTGATGAACACCAAAGAATTTCTCTTTATTCATTAAAAAGCGATTCATTAAAAGCGAAAATTCTCGAGGAACTCAACGGAAAACAATTGATGACGCTGCTGCAGATAAAGTTACTACTGGTGAAAGCCTGTGTCTACTGTTGGATTGCAATGAACACAGCCTTATTGGCGTCGGCCCAATCGGTGTGTTTACCCGCCCCAAGACTACTCACCACCATGCCAATGGGCGGACAGGCAGGCTCAGACGTGACGTTGACAATCGCTGGCGACTTCCTTGAGGATACGCAGGAGTTGTGGTTTTCAGATCCGCGGATCACAGCGGAACCAGTTTCGGAGAGTGGCGACCCAGCACTCCACAATCGGTTTCTGGTCCACATCCCGGCGGACGTCCCGTCGGGTGTTTACGAGGCGCGGGTCATGACGCGGCTAGGCATCTCGACCTCACGCGCATTTTCGGTGGGAACAATGCCCGAGGTGACGCGGCAACAAGCCAACAACTCGCTTGCGACGGCAATGCCTTTGCCCCGAAATACCATCTGCAATGCAACCATTTCCAACCGGATGATTGACTACTACGCTGTTCAAGGTCAGCAAGGCGAGCGTTGGATCATCGATTGCAGTGCCAATGGCATTGATTCGAAAGCCAAACCGGTTGTCGTCTTGGCCGATGCCGATGGGCGCGATTTGGTGGTGGAGCGCCGCGGCGAAGCGCTGGATTTTGTTCTGCCTGACGACGGCGATTACATTGTCAAAATTCACGACCTGACCTTTGACGGTGGTCCTAATCACTTCTATCGCTTGGCCGTGCAGACCGCAGAACCGGACGCGCCGCTGACGCGATTTGCATCCACGCACTCGGTCAGTTCCTTTTCTTGGCCGCCCGCAAATCTTGCAGCCGAGCCGATTTGGCGTGAGCCCGTTGAACGCTCGTCAACTGAACCAACACCACACTATGCCATCGAGTTGCCGTGCGATGTGCAAGGCAGCTTCTTTCCCGCTGCGGATGTGGACACGTTCGAGTTCGAAGCGCAACAAGGCGATGTATGGTGGGTGGAAGTGGCTTCGGAACGACTTGGCTTGCCAACTGACCCTGCCGCCCTCGTACAGTTCGTTGATCAATCTGGCGAAGTGGAAAAGTTGACCGATGTGGTGGAGTTCAATGATATCCCAAGTCCCATGAAACCGTCGAGCAATGCGTATGCCTACGATGGTCCACCCTACGACGGCGGCTCCCCTGACATCATCGGCAAGCTGGAAATCAAACAGTCCGGCAAGCATCGGTTGCACCTCCGCGACCTCTTTGGTGGCACGCGCAACGATCCTCGCAACAGCTACCGAATGGTGATACGTAAGGCGGCTCCCGACTTTGCGTTAGTTGCCTGGGCATTTCACATGGAGTTGCGCAATGGCGACCGCGCTGCGCTTTCCAAACCGTTGGCACTTCGGGCTGGCGGCACGATGGCGCTCGAAGTAGTGGCCGTGCGTCGCGATGGTTTTGATGGTCCCATACAATTGGAAATGCATAATTTACCAGACGGAGTCTCGGCTGCGGGCTTAACCATTCCGGCAGGACAATCGCGTGGCATGATGCTGTTGACCGCGGCCGCCGATGCCACGCGTGGAATGTCCAGTGCAACTCTATTGGGTAGCGCATCAATCGGAGACGCAGTTATCGAACGCCCCTGCCGACTGGCTTCCATGGCGTGGCCGGTGCCCGATGCCTGGCAGGAGATTCCCAGCCCTAGGTTACTCGCCGATATTCCGGTGTCGGTGAGCAACAGTGAGTTGGCGACGTTGACGTTGAAGACAACCAACGCCGAACCGTTTGAAGTCGCTCAAGGAGGAAAGTTGGTGATACCCTTGGAGATACAGCGGCGCTGTGAATTCTCAGGCGCTTCGATGCCGATGAGGATTTGGGGTGAAGGCTTTTCGCAGTCAAGTGCAATCGAGATTCCGCTCACCACCGATGTCACCGAAGTTGCATTTGATCTCGCCAAGCTAAAGACAGCTCCCGGCAACTACACGATCGCCCTCTACGGAAACGCGGTCGCCAAATATGTTCAACATCCGAATCAGCCGGAAAAAACAACGGATATCGTCGACATTATCGTTTCCGAGCCCATTGAAATTCGCGTTCTAACTGGAGAGACCCAATGAGCCGCTTTAACCACCCACCGACACAGGCTGTCTGCCCTGGTCCAATCTCGGCCAAAGGGCAAATGCCAGGGTTCGGACGACGCGGCTTCCTGCAAATCGGCTTGGCTGGCTTTGCGCAGCTGAGTCTGCCGAGCGTGATGCGACTGCGGGCAGCCAGCCCACAGCCAAAGCTCAAGAAAACGGCGGTCATTATGGTCTGGTTGCCGGGTGGACTATCGCACATCGACACTTATGACCCAAAACCGGACGCAGGAAGCGAGTATCGTGGACCTTTTTCCACGATCGCTACCAAAGTGCCGGGCCTTCGGTTCACTGAATTGTTACCGCTGCAGGCTCAGTTGGCAGATAAGTTCACTGTGGTTCGGTCGATGCGGCAGTTTGCCGGTGGCCATCCCGCTGGTTCCATGCAACTGCTTTCCGGTGATCCCGACACGCGCGACAAGCCCCAGCCCAAGTATCCGGACTGGATGGCGGTCGCCAACTACATCCGAGCTCAAGAAGGGCCACGCGACAATCCATTGCCAGCCTACGTGGGCGTGCGCCCACCTACGGAATATAACGGTCCAGCCTATCTCGGTGATGCTTATGCGCCGTTCACGGTACACGGTGATCCCAACCTACCTGATTTCAGCGTGCCCAACATTGGGCTCAACAATGCAGGCGAAGTTGAACGACTCGATCGACGCGTTGCACTGCGTCGTCGCTTAGACAATCTGCAGCGTGGCTTTGACCGCCAAGGCGAGCTGCAGGCACTGGATCAGTTCGAGACGCAGGCGATGACATTGCTTACCAGCCCTGAAACCAAAGATGCGTTTGACCTGAGCAAAGAAGATGATCGTACGCGCGATCGTTATGGGAGAAACAGTTGGGGACAACAACTTCTGATGGCCCGTCGGCTGGTAGAATCGGGTGTGGATATCGTGACCACCAGCTTGCATGGACCTCTCTGCGGTCGCGTCGGCAATTGGGACGACCACGCGGTGAACATGCATGTGTTTGATGCCTTGCGATTCCGGTGTGGTGCGTACGATCAAGCGGTTACAGCACTTATCAAAGACATTTATCAACGTGGCTTGGACCAAGATGTATTGGTGGTCGTTACCGGTGAGTTCGGGAGGACTCCACAGATCAGTTATCAGCCCAGTACGGGCGAAGGCAACGCCAGCGCTCCGGCGGGAACGGTGCAACCGGGACGCGACCACTGGCCACGTGCATTTTCTAACATTTGGGCGGGCGGTGGTATTGAAACAGGACAAGTCGTTGGAGCGACCGACAAACGCGCTGAAGATGTTACGGAACGCATTTGTGGTCCCGACGATTTCTTGGCGACGCTCTATCAACATCTTGGCATCGACTTTGTCAACATCGCGATCAAGGACTTTAGCGGACGCCCGACCCCGATCATCAACAACGGACGGCCTATCCCCGAGTTGACTCGACGCGCTTAGAAGTGTGCGCTTTTTATCTTTCGCTGAATTGACGTTGATATGTTCTGTGTACCCAACTCACGGCGACGTTTCCTGACGGCCCTTGGTGGCGGTTTGGGGACGTTGGCTGCCTCGGTCTTGGCGGCGGAGGAAGTGGGCGTGAAGCGACGCACGCGCGTCCAACTCGATCCACTTCGACCCAACGCGCCTCGCCCGCCCCAATTTACCGCCAAAGCCAAGTCGGTCATCGTCCTGTTTATGGTCGGCGGTCCGAGCTCGATGGATTCGTTCGATTACAAGCCCGCTTTGCAACAGCACCATGGCAAGCCGCTACCGGGTTTCGTTCGCGATTCGCTGCAAGGCACAAAATTTGTCGATGTCCTGCACGGCACCAAAGATGAATTGATGGCCAGTCCCTTTGGATGGAAGCAGCATGGTCACAACGGAATGTGGATCAGCGAACTGTTCCCTCACACAGCCCGGCATGTCGATAAACTCTGCTTTCTCCATTCCGTACAAGCCGATTCCAACAATCATGCTCCAGCCAGCTATCAATTGCACACCGGGGACGTGCGCGCCGGCAAGGCGAGCCTTGGTTCATGGGTTACTTATGGTCTTGGCTCGGTGAATCAGGATTTACCAAGTTATGTGGTGCTGTTTGACGCTGGCCCTTTGGGCGGAGCCGCCAACTATAGCAATGGCTTTCTTCCCGCCGCCTTTCAGCCGACACATTTGCGTTCACAGGGAAGCCCCGTGTTGGATTTAGATCCTCCTGAGGATTTGGCCAAGCATCAACGCGACTCGTTGGATCTCATTCAACAGTTGAATATCGAGCACCGGGCGACTCGAGTTGGCTTTACCGACTTGGATGCCCGTATCGCCAGCTACGAATTGGCGTATCGCATGCAAGCTTCGGCCCTGGAGGTTGGCGATGTCGATCGCGAGACTCAGGGGACTCAAACCGCCTATGCGCTTGACCACGACGATCCACGTACGCGCAGCTTTGGCCGCAAATGTCTGATGGCGCGGCGTTTGGTTGAACGCGGAGTGCGATTCGTGCAACTTTATGATATGCCCGACAAAGATGGTTGGGATGCCCACGACAATATCGTCGCCAATCACACTCCACGCGCCAGGTGGACCGATCAGCCGATCGGGGCGCTCATTGCAGATCTAAGCCAACGCGGACTACTCGACGAAACCCTGGTCGTCTGTCTCAGCGAGTTTGGACGCACTCCGACCATGCAGGGCAACAACGGTCGGCAACACAATGCGGCTGGATTTACTATCTGGCTGGCAGGTGGAGGTGTGCAGCCGGGAAGAATTGGGGCGACCGACGAATTCGGTTTGTTGGCCATTGAGCGGCCCATCCACTTCCGCGATCTGCATGCAACGCTGCTGCATGCCCTCGGAATTCAACATGAGGACCTCTACTTTGACGTCAGTGGACGGCAAGAACGATTGACTGGTGTAGCCGGTACAGCAAAGGTGCTCCACGATGTCTTTGGATAATCGCTCGAAGTGTTCACCTGCAAATCGATCTTCGAATCGATTGAAGTATCGATTGAAGAATCGGTTGGCCCAGGTGCTGCGTAGCACGCTCATTCGAACATTGAGTTACACCTGCGCCGGCGTTATGTTAGCCTTTCTTGTGGAAACGAGCCTACTGCGCGGCGATGATACCGTTCAACCCGTACCAGCAGCGGACGAGCAGCGGCCCGTTGATGCCAATGCCGAACTCAATCTGCAGGCTATCCAGCTGTTGCGGAGCAAGTGCATGAGCTGCCATGGGGTCGAGACAGCCGAAGCTAGTTTGCGGTTGGATTCTCGCGAATCGATGTTGAAAGGGGGGGAACGTGGTGGGTTGATGGTCACCACCGAACCACATGCTTCACTTCTCTGGCAGTCAATTGCTGGCCTGAGTGATGAGTTGGAGATGCCGCCAAAAAATCCGCTATCACCTTCGGAATTAGCGGTCATCGAAAAGTGGTTGGCTAGTGGAGCGCACTGGCCCGACCACGAAACAACTCCGCCCTCCACCGTGCATTCGGCAGGTGAGCCTCTAGGGGATGCTTGGAATGATCCGCGAAATCCGATTGTCAAAATTTTTGGTGGACAGCGACTCGACTTGTGGTCGCTGAAACCGATACAACAACCCAACCTGCCTGTCATCGTGAACTCGGACTGGGCACGTGGAGACTTGGATCGCTTTGTGTTGGCCCGCTTTGAATCGGCAGGCGTTGAGCCACCGGCGATGGCTGATCGACACACTCTCGTTAGGCGACTGTATTTTGATTTAACCGGCTTGCCACCCAGCCTGGAGGCAGCGGCTGCATTTGAACTTGCAGGGAGCAGCAGTGCGAATTCTGAAGAGATTAAGTCCCTTGTCGATCAGCTGCTGGAAACCGAGCAATTTGGCCAACATTGGGCTCGAATGTGGCTCGACTTGGTCAGGTACAGTGACAGCAATGGCTTTGACTGGGATGAGTTTCGGCCGCAAGCATGGCGATTTCGCGATTATGTCATCCGAGCGTTGAACGCGGACAAGCCTTTTGATCAATTTGTACTCGAGCAACTGGCGGGTGACGAGTTGTTTGCTGGCGATCCCGAAAATCAAGCTCAGCAGGACGCATTGATCGCCACCGGCTTTTTACGGCTCGGGCCACACGACAACGCCGCTGGGCTGTTCAATGAGCAGGCCCGCAGTCGTGATGAATTAATGACCGATTTGGTGGAAACCACGGGAAGTGCCTTGTTGGGAATCACACTCTCCTGTTGCCGTTGCCACGACCATAAACACGATCCGTTTTCACAAGCAGATCACTTCCGTATCCGCGCTTGCTTTGCTGGTGTTCAATTCGCCGATGACTTACCGATCGATCTAGCCGACGAACAACTGCAAATTGAACAACACAATACGCAACTTGATGAACGGATCGCACGCCTTGAGTCGGATAAGCGTTCACTGCTCGATGCGATCGCTCAACGTCGGCCGTCTAACAACAAAGAAGTGCCTCAAGAGCCGCCAGCCGCACCAAGCGAACAGGAGCTGATCGAAACCGCTAACGAATCCGAGCGTGGATCGCTGGCTTCGATGAGCGCAGAATTGAAGCAGGCGGAAGAACAGCGGAAGGCATACACACATGCCATGTTGATGGTCGAGTCGACGGAAGAAATTCCTGCAACGTATGTCTTGTTTCAAGGCGATCATAAATCGCCTCGTGAAAAGGTTGATCCCGGAGTGCTTTCGATTCTCAATCCGAATGCGCTTAACCCGGCACGGGCTACGCGTGAGGGGAGTTCGGGTCGAAGGCTCGCCTTGGCGCAGTGGATCACATCTCCGCAAAATCCACTGACCGCGCGCGTGTTCGTTAATCGCGTCTGGCAACAATTGCTGGGGCGTGGCTTGGTCGCGACCTCAGGCGACTTCGGACTGGCTGGCGCAACTCCAGATGAACCTGAATTGCTGGACTGGTTGGCCGGTCGTTTTGTTGAAGAAGGCTGGTCGGTCAAGTGGTTGGTTCGCACCATCGTGCTCAGTGCTACCTACCAGCAGGCCGCTATCTACAAGGAGCCTATTCCCGGCGTAGCGCATGTCACGCGCTATCCAAGACGACTGACGGCCGAGCAGTTGCGAGACGCGATGCTGTCGGTCTCTGGCTTGTTGACTTCGAAAAATTCCGGGCCACCGGAATGGCCTGATTTACCAAAAGATGTGCTGGAAGCGAATCCCGCTTTCCTGGACGACAACGCCACCAAGACCAAAGGTTGGTATCCATCACCGGCCGAGCAACAACATTGTCGCAGCATCTTCTTGGTTCAAAAGCGGAACACGCGCGTGCCGATTTTGGAAACTTTCGATCAACCCGAGAACTCCGTTCCTTGCACTCGGCGGTTAAGTTCCATTGTGGCGCCGCAGGCACTGTCGCTATTGAACAGTCCCGAAGCCGTGAAGTCCGCCCGGAGGTTTGCGGAGCGCGTCGTGGCCAGTGGTGTAAGCGATCAGGAACGAATCCAATTTGCTTTTCAAGCCGCCTTACAGCGGCAGCCGACAGAAAGTGAGATTGGGGCTTGTCAACAATTGCTCCAGCGCGCAAGTTGGACCGAAGTGTGTCGAGCATTGCTCAACATCAACGAATTCGCCTACATCGATTAAAAGTGTCGAGCGATTGTCCTCAATATTGTCCCCAATCGCCTAGTGTAAAGCGATTGTCCTCAATCGCTTCAAAAAGATTTACACAATCGTTCGACACTCTCCCCAATCGCTCAAAGACGATTGCGACAATCGTTCGACTCATCCACGAGCTCATGGCAGCCCAAACAAACGATTTGGCCAAATCCAAGATTTACCTCCCAGCAGCGAACATCAAGTGCATTCCTCTTCGAAAGTGTTAGCTGCCATGAATTCACAGATCCGTCTCGCGTTCGCGCTGGTTGCAGTTTTTGGTCTCGGTTGCAATCGGAAGCAATTGGTTCCACCGTTTGACGTGGAGCGATTGGAGCTGGCGTATGAAAGCGATGGTCAAAAGTTCTATGTGGTCGACGACGGGAACGCGTATCTCGATACCGGATCGGGTGAGGCGTGGGAGTTGGTCATGCAAGTCTTCGATCCCGCCGAGGTCGAACGATCGTACGTTACGGAGAATGACAAGACCTACCGCATCGCACCCGATACTCAACGTCGATTCGAAGTACAACGCGAACTGGCCGAGTCCTTCGAAGATGTGAGCTCTGGACTACCAGGACTGCTGGAGCTTGTCAGCGAAGCGCGGCAGCGCTGGGGCTCGTTCACTCTTCAATCTCCAGAAGCGCCTACGGTTGCCGACTACGTTGCACATCGCCAAGCCATGTTGGCCGGTGAAGCAAGCTTTCGCGACAGTCGTGTGGAGCCAAGCACGGAAAAGGCACATTCAGGGAACCAGGCGCTGAAGTGTGTCGCACCCGCCAGACCTGACGACATGATCACTTGCAAGGCCAGCCTCGCGAGTCCGCTGGTCTATTTCCGAAATGGCGACGATTTTTGGTTTGAAGCCTACTATTGGGCTGAGCAGAGTTTGCCATTGTCGCTCATCGATTTGGAATGCGAATTCGTGGCGGAACATCCTGGCATTCGCTTGCGCATTTTCGACGACGAGACCCTGGGAATTGAGCTCAAGGCCTTAAACAAACCCACTTACCGTCAAGCAGAAGAGACTCGCATCACTTTTCCGCGCAAAAAGTGGGTCCATGTCCGAGTTCATTTTGCTCTATCAACAACCAACGGCAAAATGGAAGTATGGCAAGACGGCGAAAAAGTCTTGGACTGCACAGGCATCACGCTCCCATTTCGGTCGGCAATCTACAACAGCCTTGAAGTGGGCATCTCCGCCCACAGCAATTCCAGCCAAGCCTGTGTGCTCTTCGTCGACGACCTGCGCTGTTCAGCGTCTGCGTTGACCGATTGATATCGCTCTGGCGTTTCGATCGCAGAGCGATCGACGACGTTGACGAAAAAACCGCACGGGAATGCCGTGCGGTCTGTGTATTGTCGTGGAACTGGCGAATCGAACGATTACCAAGCGAAGTGAGCAAACGCCTTGTTGGCATCCGCCATACGGTGAGTATTCTCGCGGCGGGACATGGCAGAACCTTCCTTACGGTAGGCCGCCAACACTTCTTCCGCTAGCTTCTGGTGGGCAGCACGCCCCTTCTTCTCACGCACGGCAATCAACAACCAGCGAATGGCCAGCGACTGCTGGCGAGCGCGATTAACTTGCATGGGAACCTGATAAGAAGCACCACCGACCCGCTTTGAACGCACTTCGATGAACGGCTTGATGTTCTCGAGCGCTTGTTCAAAGACCTCGATCGCTGGGCGATCAGTAATCTTCTCCGAAATCGTTTCTAACGCATCATAGAAAACTCGCTGCGCAGTGCTCTTCTTGCCGTCGTACATGAGGCAATTGATGAACTTGCCAGCCAACATCGATTGAAACTTCGGATCGGGCCGAAGAGAGCTGCGACTTGCGGTAATCTTACCCATAACTTGCTATCTCGATATTTCCTGTCTGAGATCCGAACTGGACGATGAAATTTGAACTAGTTCTATTTAGCTAGTTAAATTTGAACGATGAAATTTGAACTTTTGTATTTCCCCAAACCTGGTAGCTCGGTCTGGCAGTTAGGGCTTCTTGGCGCCATAACGGCTTCGAGCTTGCTTGCGACCGTCAACGCCTAGAGTATCGCGAGCTCCGCGAACCACTTGGTATCGCACACCTGGCAAATCTCGAACCCGACCACCCCGAATGAGTACGATCGAGTGCTCTTGCAGATTGTGGCCTTCACCAGGAATGTAAACCGTAACTTCTTTACCATTGGACAGGCGAACCCGAGTGATCTTGCGAAGTGCCGAGTTGGGCTTCTTCGGGGTCATCGTCCTTACTTGTAGGCAAACACCTTGCTTAAACGGGCACTTATCCAAAACGACCGACTTGGTGGTCTTCCGTTGAACTTCGCGATTTCGCTTAACAAGTTGGTTAATCGTTGGCATCTGTGCGTTTTCCGACTATTTCGCTAACAAAAATGAGAGGGACCTGAATAAATACTCTTCATAAACCTTAGTACCAGAGGTGGGGATCGAACCCACACGCCCTTGCGGGCACTGGATTTTGAATCCAGCGCGTCTGCCATTCCGCCACTCTGGCGACGGGTGTCGGAGAGATTTTTGCAATTTAACTCCGAATTGGACTCAGAAATGTAACCGAACTCCTACCCCCACGGCAAGCCCCGATGGGCTTTGAGACAGCATTTCTTTTGTCGAAATGACCAAACAAACCGACCAAACCTGCAATGACCCAGCTAATCTGCTCCGCATGGTCAGGTTTTAACGGTGTAGAACGATTGTCTCAATCGTTTTTAAAAGCGATTGGGGACAGTCGCTCTACTCTACTTTCCAAAGCGATTGGGGACAATCGCTCTACACTCCAAAGCGATTGGGGACAGTCGCTCTACTCTTCATTCCAAAGCGATTGAGGACAATCGCTCTACTCTTGCTGCAAATGGTCCAAAAGCTGCACAATGACGATCCGATTTGTCATTCTGGCAGCGTCAAATTGTTAACGTAGAGGCTATATGATCTTCGATCCCCTTTTCTTCGTCATAATCGCACCTGCTCTGTTGTTGGCTTTGGCTGCACAATGGATGGTCAAGTCGGCGTATTCGAAAATGAGCCAAGTGCGGGCTTCGATGAGCGGACGCGAAGCGGCGCGGCGCATTCTGGATCATTCCGGTTTGTACGACGTGGCCATTGAACAAGTAGCCGGCGAACTTTCCGATCACTATGACCCAACGGCAAAAGTGCTGCGTCTTAGCCAAGGCGTTTATCAAAGCAATTCGATGGCGGCGGTTGGCATCGCTGCCCACGAAGCAGGTCACGCCATCCAAGATGCGAAACGCTATGCACCGTTGGTCATACGCAATATGGCCGTGCCCGTCGCCAACTTCGGCAGCAGCATCGGTAGTTTGATGTTGATGGTCGGCATCGGGATGATGATTTCCGGTTTAGGCCAGTTGGGACAAGCCATTTTTCTGCTTGGCATCATTGGCTTTGGCGCCACCGTGGCGTTTCAACTTGTCAATTTACCCGTCGAATTTGACGCCAGCTCCCGAGCGAAAACGGAGCTCGTAAACCTTGGCATCGTCTCCGGTCCGGAACTCCCGTATGTCAGCAAAGTGCTCAACGCTGCAGCGCTGACCTATGTGGCTGCCACGTTGCAAGCAGTCTTAACCTTGGCTTATTACATCTTCCGCTACATGCAAGCCAGTCGAGACTAATTGGTTGAACAGCGAGATTCACCAAAACAGGCTGTACGATGTCTGTGTTGTGGGCTCTGGGTTTGCTGGCAGTTTGTTAGCCTGGATCCTGGCCCACCAAGGTCGCCGCGTGGTAATGATCGACCGCTCGAGGCATCCTCGATTTGCCATCGGCGAGTCGTCGACACCACTTGCTGATTTTCTACTCGAACGCATTGCAGATCAATTCAATCTCCCCCAGTTGCGTCCGCTCAGTCACTGGGGAAGCTGGCAGCAACATTATCCTCAACTTGGGGCGGGCAAGAAACGCGGTTTTAGCTACTTCGCCCATCGCAAGGGCGAATCGTTTTCCGAGTCGCCCTCGCATGACGCCAGTTTGCTCGTCGCCGCTAGCGTATCGGATGCAGTCAGTGACACGCATTGGATGCGAGCGGATGTCGATCAATGGTTGTGCAACCATGCCGTGGCTGCCGGTGCTGAGCTCCTGGAGGGCTTTACAATTGAGCAACTCGAAGCGGAGTCGCAGAACTGGCATATTCAAGGAAGTACTGAGCCTAGTCACACTCAGCACGCCGCAAACAACAGAGTCTCCATTGCCAGTCGTTTTTTAGTTGATGCGAGCGGCGGCGGAGCTGTCTTGGGCAAAACGCTCGGACTTAAACAACTCGACTCTCAACTCCGCACGCAAACCGGCGCACTGTTTGGCCACTTCCAGCAGGTCGGCTCGATGCATGAGTGGTTCACGCGCAACGGCCTGACCACTTCGGACGATCCTTTTAACTCTGACGACGCTGCTCAACATCATCTACTCGGAAAACATAGCTGGGTATGGATGCTGCGTTTTGCCGAAGGGACAACTTCAGTCGGCCTTGTACAAGCTGCGGACCAATGGCCTTCATCACTTCATGGAACTCCATCCGCCGCAGCACGACAAGCCGTATGGGACTCGGTCGTCGCTAATTATCCAACGCTAGCCGAGTTGATGTCGAAAGCCAAGTTAGTCGCTCCGTCATCAAAGCAGGTTCCGGCTCTGGGATGGATTCCGCGCATCGGGCGTTTGTGGTCGAGTAGCGCAGGAATGGAAGGTACGCGTTGCGGCTGGGCCATGTTGCCAGGGACAGTGGGTATCGTCGATCCCTTGCACAGCACGGGTATCGCTCATGGATTGTCCGGTGTACTCCGACTAGCTCGGCTGCTGTGTGATAACTCAGAAAACCCATCAGCTTTCGAGGATGGATTAAAGGTCTACTCCCAGCAGCTTGTCGAAGAGGTTCAGTGGATCGATCGAATTGTCCATTGTTGCTACATGGGTCTGCGAGATTCGTTTGAACTTTTTACCGCCATGTGCAGTCTCTACTTTGTGGCCGCAATCCACAGCGAACGCCAGATGCATGCCACGGGGAACTTTCGCGACGGGTTTCTCCTCAAGGACTCGACCGCTTTACAGCAAATTGTCGAATCGGCCGACCAACGCCTGCGCGCGCAAGAGCCTGGCACGATTACGGCCTCATGGCTAAAGGAGGCACTTAAACCGTGGAACGACGTTGGCTTAATGGATCAGGCACTTAACAACCGAATTGCGCGTTCGTCGGCACCCAAGTAGATCACTCCTGCAACTCCACCAACGGTCGTTGAATACCCTGGGCATCGACTTCGCACGGGATCCACAGCAGCGCCAGTAGCTTTACTCGTGTGTCTCCCTTGCGGCACGGAATCTCAAGTGGTTCGAGGGTCAAGTTATGAACACTAAACTGCTCCTGAAGATCCGCAATATCGCGTTCGCATTGTTCGACCAAGTCATACTTCTCACGTTCGAGCTCGTTGAGCGTTTGCGTGGCCAGGGATACATCGGTGCGTTGCTGCACGGCACGGCCCATGCCGCGGCCCGTGGTGGCACTTTTGGCGCCGATCTTGCTCCCAACCAACCAACCGACAACGGTTTGCCCGAGGCTGAGTGCCGTCTTAAATTTTTCCTGGTCATATTGAGCCTTTTCGCGTTCTAGGCGTTGCTCAGCAGTGCGAATCTTCGACTCCAACGCATTTTGCAGCTTGGCGTATTTGGCTTGCAGTTTTTCCTTCTCCGCATCGCGGCTCTCGCGCAACTGGAGTTCCCAACCGAGCCGTGCGTCCAGTTCATCTTGCCCCGGTGCACTGGTCGTCTTCAGTTCAAGGCAGCGATACAAGGTGAGAGGTGCAGAGCGGAACAGGTGATCAACCAAATCCTTTTGCCACGTTTTATACTGTTTGCCATTGAGCATCTCGCTTGGCACCTCACCATATTCGTAGTCCGCTTCGGGTTCCGTCGACAACTCCAACACGCCTGGCGGAACGAGCTGAGCTTCCTGCCAGAGTTCGCGGGGTAGCGTTGAATCGGGCCAGACCAACAGCGATTTATCAAGCCAATGGTCTAGATCGGCTGAAGCTCGCACGTAGTGGACTGCTACGTTGGCCAGCAACGTCGGAAAGTAGACGAGTCGAGACGAGGGCGCGGGGCGTTTGGAGACATTCCAGAAGCGTTCTTCGATGTCATTGGGGATGATGGGACGGCCTTGGCTCTGTAGGTGCGACGAAGGTGCGTGGGCAGAGCCGCTTTCCGCCTGAACCGATCCGGTGGGAGTTTTGCGCTGGGTAGGGGCCGGGAGCAACTCTTGCCGCCGATCCTTCATCAACGTTTGAATGTGCTCCCGCGACAATGGCCCGCGCAGAAAGCTCATCGCCCACCGCGACTGGAAGATGGTTGGAGCATCATCATGGACGTTGTTCATCAGGAAGACGCGACTACCGAGGGCGGCCAGCGTTTGCTCCATGGCACCCCGATCGAATTTCATACCTGTCTGTGCAGCAGCCCCTTCCAGCCCCTCAAGCACTCGATCTTTATCGCGGGCGGTTTGCAATCGTCCAAGGAACCAAGTGCCAATGTTCGAGAGCCCTTTGTAGTCCAAGTCGACTGGGTTTTGTGTGGCGAGTACAACCCCCAGGCCAAATGCGCGGGCTTGTTTTAAGAGCACCATCATTGGCGGCTTGCTCGGTGGCTTGGCCGATGGCGGAAAGTACCCGTACACTTCGTCCATGTAGAAGAGCGCCCGCAACGTCGTGGTGCCCGGCTGCGTGCGCATCCAACTCAACAACTCGTTGAGCAGAATCGTTACGAAGAACATTCGTTCCGAGTCATTCAAGTGTGCGATCGAGATGATCGACAACCGCGGTTTTCCTTGTCCAGTGTATAGCAAACTCTTGATGTCGAGCGGTTGTCCTTCCAGCCAGCCCGCGAAACCAGGACTGGCCAATAAGTTATTGAGGCTCATCGAAAGCTTGAGTCGCTCGTTGGCCGGATAGAAACTCTCAAGATCAAACACACCCACCTTGTCCATCGGCGGATTTTGAATCGAGCGGATGATCGAGGGCAGATCGAGCGACTGGCCTTTGCGCCACGCCACATCAAAGATGTTTGCCAACAGGATATGTTCGCGACTGGTCATCGGATCGGCGTCAATCCCCATTAGCGTCAACAGCCCCGAAGCAGCCCCAGCCACCCGCTCGCGCATCACTTCGGCATCGTTAATGACTTCTGGCGGAGGTGCATCAAAGCTCTTCAACACTGTCATGGGCACGCCCGCATTGCTGGCCGGCGTATAAATCGCCATATCAATCGAGTCACGGTAGCGCTGGATACGCTCCGGTTGTTGGTCCCAGTAGGCGAGCCCTTCCCGCCACTTGGTGGCCGTTTGTTCCGCGTAGTCGGCTGGCAACATCCCCTTGCGGGACGCTTCTGAAGGCTCGATCCAAGGCTGGAAGTCGGCACCTGAGAGTTCGGGAAAGGCCAACAATAAATTGCCCAAGTCTCCTTTGGGGTCAAGGCAGATCGCGGGGATGCCATCAAGCGCCGCCTCTTCAAGCAGCGCCAAGCACAGACCCGTTTTGCCGCTACCTGTCATGCCAACGCACATGGCGTGGGTCGTCAAGTCCTTGGCATCATACAACACCTTATCTTCGAGCAGACGCTTGCCAGCCAACTCATATTTTTTCCCGAGATAGAATGAAGCGGGTTGTTCGTAGTCTGGCAGGTTTCCTTTTTCCGTCATTGTGGTCTCAGCCTTGAATTGTTTGCGGGCGATGCGTGCTCGTTAGAACTAACGTAAACTATCTACAGCGGATCATCCGCAGGGCGTTAGCTGCGGTGATTTCGTTTGAACCAAAACGTAACATATTTTGCGATTTCGTTGCAACGCATAGCACCTGTTCTTCTCAATCGAAATCTTCATGTTTGGAAACACTTCAGTGAAAACCTCAAGAATTTTTGTCTGCGGGCTGCTCTTGATCGCTTGCTCATCCGCTGCTTCCCTACACGCGCAGCAACCAGCCAAACTCTCGCCCAAGAGCATCGAATCGTTGAAGCAAGATGGCGATCGTCTGGCCGATCAAGGTGACTTTCTTGGGGCGCTCGAAAAGTACACGACTGCTTATTTGGGAGTAGTGTCCAGCATCCGCGGACAAGACTTCAGCGAAAATGTCGTCCCCAACATCTACAATCGCCAAGAATTAGGCAAGGAGATGTTGCAGATGATGAAGGAGGAGTATACCGATGAGGAACTTGAGCTGATGGACAGCTCGTACAAGGCGTTTGACCTGATACCGCGCGATATGGATTCGCAAAAATTGATCACCCAGTTACTGACAGAAGAAGTGGCGGGTTTCTATGATCCAGCCAAAAAACGAATGGTGTTGATCGTCGAAGATGGTCCGGCGGAAGAGCCCACGTGGCTTGGCAAACTGTTTGGTGCCAAGTCAGCCTTCGACAAAGATGAACAAAAGACAACGCTCGCGCATGAGCTGACCCATGCGTTGCAAGACCAGTTGTACGGCTTGCGCGACCTGCAAAAGCGGATCGAAAAAGATGATGACATGGCGACAGCCTTCTCTGCTTTGGTCGAAGGAGATGCCACGCTATTGATGTTTGTTGAAATGGGTGACGCGCAAGATGTCCGCGACATGGACCCTGATGCCATGCGAGCCACTTTTAACATCATGAGTTTCATGTTGCCATTGGCCGGCGGTGACGCTTATCGCAAGGCACCGCCCATCTTCCGTGACACGTTGATTTTTCCTTATTTCCAAGGGATGATTTTTGCCCTGACCGCCGCTCGGGAAAACGGCTGGGAGGGAATTCACGCCATCTACTCCAATCCACCCGTCAGTACCGAACAGATCCTGCACCCGGCCAAATACTTGGATCCCGCCAAACGCGACATGCCGCAGTCGGTAACCATTCCTCAACTGACCAACATCGTCGGCGAGGACTGGAAGCACTTAGGCGGAAACGTTTTAGGCGAACTGCAAACCAGCATCTTGTTCAAGCGAGTCGTCGGTGGTCGGCAAGCATCCGAGGGTTGGGACGGTGATCGCTACGAAGTGTTCAAGTCAACGAATGGGGAGTTGGGATTGGTCAGCGTCAGCGTTTGGGATTCCGAGCGCGATGCGCAAGAATTTGCCGAAGCCTACCGTAAGTACCGTACACCGGTAGCCACACGCAGCAAACAAATTCCAGTCGCTCCATCAACCGACTCCGAGAACGAGCCAGCCGCGGTAGCGCCGTCAGAAGAAAAGATCGAAGCGGACACAACTACAGAATCTGCCGATGACGGTGAATCCACCGCTAACGCGGATGACGCGACAATACGTAGCGACGAGGAACTACGCAACGACAAAGCTGGGCCACTTGAACCACGCTTGCTGACGTTAGAAGTGCATGCAGATCAAGTGTGGATCGTCGAAGGTTTTTCCGCCGAGACTCGATCTGCCATCATAAGCCTGTTAGACAGTTGCGAGATCAAGGAAAAAACCTTCCCCACCGCCGCGCATGTGGAGAAGGCGCCCACTCCCTGAGCGGTTTGGATTGCTCGATTTCTGCTGGGTAGCTTGTTTCGTTCCAGCTTGGCAATGTAGAACAATTGTCCCCAATGGTTTAGTTCCAACTTGGCAATGGTATGAACAGCAGCAAAGTTCTCAAGGGAGGCAGGAGCCTCCGTGCAGTGCGTTCCAAGGCAGAGCCTCGGAACGAGCGCCTTAAAGGCAGAGCCTCGGAACGAGTGCCTTAAAGCCAGAGCCTCGGAACGAGCGCGTCTAGGGGTAGCGTGCAGGACGAATGCAGTTCGTGTATAACTCAACATGCTTGTCGGCGTTTGAAGAGGGCGGCGCGTAGTTGTTGTCGATCCATCTGCCGGGCGCTAGGCAACTGAGTCACTTGTAAGCATACTCCGTTGAACGACGATTCCTGCTCTTATTGCATGCGAGGCCTTAATGCGTCCTTTCTTTCTGACTGCTGGGTTGGCCCTGCTTCTCTGCTCCTTTTTGCAGGTCAGCGAACATGCGCTGCATGCGGAAGAATGGTGGCAAGCGGGTTTGGCGAAAGTGGATATCACCCCCACGGAATCGGTACGACTAAGCGGTTATGCGGTGCGCGTCGAGTCGCACCACGGAGTCGCCGATCCGCTCAGCGCCCGAGCTCTGGTGCTTTCACCAGCGAATAAAGATCGCTTCACCGATTCTGTCGTGCTGGTGTCGCTGGATAGCATCGCTGTTACCAATGGGATCACGCTGGCCACTGGTCGCTGGCTGGAAGAGACGCATCACATTCCGCGCAGTCAACTGGTCATCAGCAGCACGCACAGCCATGCGGCACCACATTTGGCTGGCGGATTGAACAACCTCTATCCGCAACGTTCCACACCGGAACAAGTGGCGGCAACCGAACGTTACACAGAAAAAGTAATCGCCGCGATTCAAGAAGTTGTCGCGGAGGCCATCAAGTCGCAAGTTCCCGCCAAGTTGGAAATCGGCGAAGCTTCGGCCGGCTTTGCGACCAACCGCCGCCTGTTCAATTTCACCGCCGCTGGCGGGACGGGTGAACCGCCGGTGGGACCGCTCGATCAACGCGTGCGGGTGCTGCAAATCAAAGCGACTGAGGGAGAGCAGGAGCTGCTCGGAGCCGCCTTTATGTATGCCTGCCACTGCACAACCCTGGGTTCCGAATTCAACCAAATCAGTGGCGACTGGGCTGGTCTGGCGGCAGGTCGCCTGGAGCAAAACCACCCAGGCATCGTCGTTTTGCCCATCATCGGTTGTGGCGCGGATGCGAACCCCAATCCTCGCGGAACATACGAATTGGCCGGTCGTCACGCCGCAGAAATCGTTACAGCGGTTGAACAAGTTTTTGCACAAGAGAAACTGACCAACCTAACCACATTCCCTCGCGCGCAATTCGGTTACGCAGGCTTGGTACCCGAGAATCCCACCGCAGAATATCTCCAACAGAAACTGAAGAGCGAGTCGGCCAGCGAGCGCTATTGGGCCGAGCACATGCAGGAAGTGTTGGAGAAAATGGGTCGCTTGCCCGAGTCCTATCCGATGCCGATCCATACATGGCAGTTTGGCGACGAGTTGACTTGGGTGTTTCTCGGCGGCGAAGTGGTGGTCGACTATCAACTCAATCTCGAAAAACTGATTCCGGCGAAGCAGACCTGGGTGGCGGCTTATTGCGATGATGTGTTTGCGTATGTGGCCAGTGAGCGCTTGCGTCCGGAAGGTGGCTACGAAGTGGACCAATCGATGATCTACTACCTGCAGCCGGGTCGTTGGGAGAGTGGCACACAGGCGCTGATCGAAAAACGTGCGCTGGAAATCCTCCAGCAAGAGCGCTCGGACGATAAGCCGTTTAACGCCGCAGAGGCGATCGCGGCCGTGCATGTACCGGCCGGTTATCGCGTCGAGCTGGTGGCCAGCGAACCACTTGTGGCCGATCCGATGAACATTGCCTTCGGTTTCGATGGCCGGATATGGGTGGTGGAAATGACCGACTATCCATTGGGTACTCCTGGCGGCGGGCGGGTCAAATGGCTCCGAGACAAAGACGCCGACGGCAAGCTCGACGAAGCGGGCATCTTTCTCGAGGGACTTTCCTATCCGACCAGCGTGATGCCATGGCGCGATGGAGTGTTGGTGATTGCTGCGCCAGATATTATCTACGCCGAAGATATCAACCATGATGGAATTGCCGATCGCAGGGAAACATTGCTCACCGGAATCGGCGAGGCCAATCCGCAGCATCGCGCCAGCGGCTTTGAAATTGGACTCGATGGTTGGCTACATTTTGCGGCTGGTGCGGACACGAAAAAACTTCACAGCTTGCGTAACAATCAGACTTACGATGTGCATGGTCACGACGTCGCTTGGCATCCCGATTCAGGAGCGATTCGCTTCACCTCAGGGGAGACGCAGTTTATGCGCGGGCGCGATGAATTCGGAAATTGGTTTGGGAATTCGAACAGTTATCCGATGTATCAGTTTGTCATCGACCAGCGTTATCTGGCGCACGGTTCAGTCGCAGGAGGCGTCCAGCAGCATTTATTGACTCCGGCCGCAGCACCACCCGTCCATCCACGTAGCCGTACGGTAGATCGCTTCAACGATCAATACGCACGAGATCGTTTTACAAGTGCTTGCAGTAGCATCATTGCTCGTGTACCAGGCATTCGTTCTGTTGGAGTTGATGACGCGCCGCAAATTGGCTTTATCTGCGAGCCGGTACACAACATGGTGGCGCGTATTCAATTGGACTCAGCAGGCAGTGCATTCACCGCAGTGCGCCACCCAGAGGATACTGAATTCGATTTCCTCGCCTCCACCGATGTCTGGTCGCGACCGGTGCGGGCGGTCAATGCGCCCGATGGTTCGTTGTGGGTGGTCGATATGGTGCGACGGGTTATCGAACATCCACAGTGGATTCCAACTGCGTGGCAAGAGCGTTTGGACCTGCGCAGCGGTTCCAACTTGGGACGAATCTACCGGGTCTACCGTGACGACTTTGCTCCGACTACCTTTAATCACTTCGAAAAAACGCCCGACTCCCTGGCGGCGATGATGGCGAGCGACAATGGCACTGTTCGCGATATGGCGTTGCAGGAGATCGTCTGTGGAGTTTATCCAGAACTCGAGGCAACCGTGCGGCTTCTGGCATTGGAGAGCGACAATGCGGCGGTGCGCGCAAGTGCACTGGGTTGTTTGTCAGGCAAGTTGTGGTTGCAATCATCTGATGTGGCTGCCAACTTATTGTCTCATGATCCACGGTTGGTGCGGCTTGCTCTTGAATTGGCGGAAACGTGGAGTTCACCTGATGCAAGTTTGCAGGAGGCGCTGAACACCGTGGTCAGTCGGGAGTTCGGGCCGCAAGTCGACTTACAGTGGGTCCTGACCTCCACTTTATTGTCCGATTTTGACTCGTCGCCTGGTCTTAGGACCATTGCGGAACGTTCGCGTGGCGATGAATGGATCGGCAAAGCAATGACTTTGGTCATGGGAGAGAAAGAAGCATACACCGCCTTGGCATCGATCTTCGAATCGCTGGACGCAGAGGAATGGGAATCGCAGTTGGACTTGGGAAGTCGCAGTGAGAGCCTGACGCGGCTTTGGAAGCGAGCTGACGCGACCTCCAGGGCCGAATTCGTGAGGCTGCGTAAATCGCAATTGTTGACCGCGGCTGCGTTTCGGCCAAGTGATGTGTTATTACTTGCTCTTGCAAGCAATAATACCCCAGCGAAGACGACCAAGAACGCTGTGATTGGCACAGCCGTAAATGACAACCAACAGGATGCTCAGCTTGCCGAAAAATTCCGCGCGCGGCTGTTGGATCCTCAAGTACAAGATGAAGAACGCATCGGTTTGGCCACGCTGTTGGGACGTGGCGTGGATCTCGTCGCCAATGAGATGACGAGTTTGGATCGCCTTTTGGAAAGTGACCGCGAGGAACTAGTGCGGGCAGCTATCGGCCGAGCACTTGCGATAGGCGATGACCGCGTGCCGCAGCTACTGCTCGCTCATTGGGGACAACTTTCCACTTCAGCTCGCAATGCGGTCTGCTCGACATTGTTGCGCAGGTCCGATTGGACAGGTCAATTGATTGAGATGGTTGAAACCGAATCGATCGCCCGCCGAGATCTGGATCCGTCCACAGTGCAGCAACTCCGCAACCACCCCGATCCTGAGCTTCGAGAGCGAGCGTCCAGCGTGTTGGGCAAGCCGACTGAACGAGCACCGTTGGTTGCCCGTTATGTGCAGGAGCTTCCAAGTGAATTGGACGCTGAGATCGCCAAGGCAAATGGTCAGAGACTTTATACCGAGCATTGCGGAGTGTGCCATTCGCCTAAACCGGGACAAGCTGCGTTGGGACCTTCAGTCGAGAACTTGGCGCACTGGACCAATGAACAGTGGATCACTGCCGTCCTCGATCCCAACCAGACGATCGAACCCAAGTTTCAGCAAAGTTTGGTGATGACAGTAGACGGTCAAATCACTGCGGGAATTGTGGTTGAGAAATCAGGCCAATCGATCAAGTATGCGACCACCGACGGACGAATACAAGAGCGCGCACTCGATGAGGTGGAAGAGCTTAAACAGCTGCCAATCTCGCTCATGCCCGAGGGCTTCGAGGAGAAGTTGTCGCCTCAGCAGTTGGCCGAGATCATCCAGTTCCTACGCAACAACTGAACCGCACCAAAACTTGTGCGATTCCTAATCTTGATCTTGATCGTAATCTTGTTTTTTAGGTTCCAGATAATCGCTGACTGCGATCATCGTGAACTGAGGCAAACAATCGACCACACGACTCAAGGCAAAATCGGAATGAGAGTGGGAGTGGGTTTGAGATTGAGATTGAGATTAGGTTTACGATCAAGATCAAGATTAAGATCAAGGATCATCTGGTACTGGGGCACTTGTCGGGCTGCATATAGTCAGAAAATAGAGAGTCTGTCGCTTGTTTCTATTGGTGACCGCTCCTTGACCATCATGTTTTCATAAGTAGTCCCGCGATGAACTATTCCAACGCCCACTCCAGCCCCGCTGATTCCTGCCCCCGCAATTCAAACATAGTCGATAAAAGTGCGTCGATTCCGGCGAGCCGTTCGCCCAGTGCCACCGTCGATCGTCGCGTTTTTTTGGCGAGCCTGGCGAGTGTTAGTGCTAGTGCGGTAACGCTCATCCAACCGTCGCTGGGTCGTAATCCGTTTGCAGGCGGGGTGGTCGGCCCAGAGAGTTGGCCGCAGTGGCGAGGTCCACAGCGGAATGGTAGCGTGGTTGAGCAGTGGCCAAACAGTCTTGATGAAGGTCGTTTGAAAGTCGCTTGGACCAAGCCCTTCGCGCCAAGTTATTCGGGGCCGCTCGTCGATGCCCAACGGGTCTATACGACGGAAACTCGCGACAAAAGAACGGAACATGTCGTCGCCTTGGATCGGCAGACGGGGGAGACGCTGTGGGAGGCGGGTTGGGAAGGTGCCATGACGGTCCCTTTTTACGCCAAGCGAAATGGGGATTGGATTCGCTCCACACCGGCTTTGGCCGACCACCGGCTATTGGTTGCTGGAATGCGCGATCACTTGATCTGCCTTAACGATGCCAGTGGCGAGCGGTTATGGGAGATCGATCTGCCAGCCAGTATGCAGTCCAAGCTCCCTGATTTTGGTTGCGTCTGTTCACCGCTGATCGATGGCGATTCGGTCTACATGCAAGCTGCTACAGGGTTGCTCAAACTGGACATGGCAACTGGTAACACGTTGTGGCATGTGCTGAAAGGCAATGACAGCGATAGCGCGTTTTCATCACCCATCATGGCCGAGTTGCATGGTGTGCGGCAGTTGTTGGTACAGACGCGTGAGCGTTTAGTAGGAATCAACTTGACCGACGGTAGCACCCTGTGGGAAAAGCAGATCGAAGCGTTCCGCGGTATGAACATCTTGACGCCGACCGTCATTGGCAACCAGATCTTTACCAGCAGCTACGGTGGCAGGGCCTGGATGTTCAATATTCAAATGAACAACGGGACGTGGAGTGTAGGTCAAGCGTGGGAGAACAAGCACCAGGCCTACATGTCCACACCGGTACTCATCAATGACCACATCTACTTGCACTTAAAAAACAAGCGATTCAGTTGCGTGGAGGCAGCCACGGGTGAGATCAAATGGACCACGCAACCATTTGGCGAATACTGGAGCATGGTGAGTAACGGCACGCAGATTCTGGCGCTCGACCAAACTGGCACGCTGCGATTGATCGAAGCTTCGCCCGCCGAGTATCGGCTGTTGAGTGAGCGGCAAGTCGCCAAGACCGAGTCCTGGGCTCACCTTGCCATCGCTGGCGAGCAACTTTTCGTGCGACACCTCGACGGGCTAACGGCCTACACCTGGGGTTAGCCGACATATTGCTTTGCCGCAGGGCATTGGTCTCGCACGTTAGATTTTACAGTCGGGAGAGCGAGGCTCCTGCCGAGCTTTTTCGGGCAGCTTCCTAACGTCCACAAGCCAACCGAGTACGGTCCCTTGCTTGTGAACGGCAGGTGGCGGCCGGAGAAGGCTCCGCCGGAGCGTTGCCCGCGTTTTGCAGGCCGGTTGGCTATGCCAGGGCACGGAAGAAGAGAAATGAGCTCAAAGCGTCGAGTTCGTTTGAGACGGTGTTGCGGCGAACTCACATGGCCGGGTTGTCGGCGATCAGCGATTCCCACTGTCCCAACATCCAGGCTTCGTGCTCTGCATTGGCGGCAAACTCGACGGCACGGCCTTTTGGAAATTGATCGCCAAATGGATAGCGAAAGCGATTGTCGCGCAACACCAAGTTGCTGCGGGCGATTTTTCGGAAACCAAGGTCTCGAAAATCTTTGTCGGCCAAATGGTGAGGCTGGCTTTGATCGTAATGCATGATAATCAAAGAACCGCCGTTCGTAATCGCACGAATGACGGCATCCAGTAGGGCCAAGCGATCAACTACATCGGGATGGATCAAAATTTCGTGAAGAAAGACGATGTCTTGAACAAAGTCATCGAGTTGCAAGTCGCGTCGAAGTCTGCGGCCTTTTTTTGTTAGAGTCTCGAAAACTTCCAACCACACACTGCTGGCGCCATCACAGACTGCAGCCACAGAGAAGCGACACTCTTCCGCCTCGCTCCAGTCCATGCGTTCGGCCCAAATGCGACCAACGAGAAACTCGGTTCCAAGGATCGCTTCTGAAACTTCCGGTTCGAGGAAATCAGCGTTAGCAGGCTCACCAAACGGACCAGGGCTTAGAATGTCAGCCAGTATGGGGACGATGAAGTCCGATTCTCGCTGGCGAGTGATTGAGCTGCGGGTATTGATGTTGATGTGCATTGGGTGACCAGTCACGAACCTGTATGGTCGAAATAAATACTCGCGACCATCCTACTTTCCGTTGTCGAAGGTACCAGCGGTCGATAGAGATTCCTCATGAGTTTTACGAAACTTTGCAAGAATCTTAACTTCGCAAACTTCGCATGCGGTCTCTGGCTTTACTCAGTAGCGGCCCGATGCTGTTCTCGGGCAGTCCCATTTGCTGACCAATGTCGCTGTACGACCGATGCTCGAGGTGAAACATGCGAATCGCAGTGGCTTCCGTTTCCGGGATTTTTGTCAGCAACAATTGCACTTCCTCATCGTTATCGAGAAGCAACGCATCGGCGTTACTACTCGCAGGCTCGCGACCGATTTTGGGATGGGAAGCGTTATGCATTTTAGAAAGCTTACGCACGGCGACCCGTCGGGCCACGACTACGAGGTAAGTCCCTAAGGAACTCTGCCCCCGAAAGTGGCGGAGAACCGCAAAGTCGTTGTCCACAATCGCAAGCAATACTTCAGCTACGATGTCATCTCGCCATTGGTCGGGGATCGCCCCCAGCCTGGTTTTCCCGGCCGCACTGACAACGTGCGTGATTAGCGCCAAATAGCGCTCGATAAACTGCTCCCAGGCACCATCTGTCCCTGACAGACAGCGAGAAAGTAAGCTTCGGTCAGGGTCTGAAAGAACCACTCTTGTGCCACTTTGGTGAGGTGATCGAACTTGCCAAGTTCAAATGATGTCTATAGTCCATCTTAGGTCGTTGCCCCCCGGCATTCAAGTCAATAATGTGTCGATGACCGCTGGACCGAGGAGTTGGCGAGCACGAAATGAGAACGATGGTTTAAGATTTGCAGAATGAAAGTCCTTATGGGATCGGTATTTAACGCCACTTTGCTTGCTTGACAGGTGGATTTGCCGGGTCTACGATCAGCAAAATTCTCTTTTCCTGGTACGATTTCGATGGCTTAGGGACAGACCAACGTCCGATAGCCTCCATTCGGCAACGAGAATTTTGCTTCCGGACCTTCGTTTCGTGTCCGGTCAAGCTTGCCACGTTTCAAATTGCGAAGTTGTTTACTTCCTTTGTTTTAGAAAGGTCACACCAAGATGGCACACGTTGTAACTCAACCTTGTGTTGGTTGCCGTTACACCGACTGCGTTGTTGTATGCCCAGTCGAGTGTTTCTATGAAGGGGAAAAGATGCTCTATATCCACCCAGAAGAGTGCATCGATTGCGAAGCGTGTGTGCCAGAGTGCCCTGTGGAGGCCATTTTCCATGAGGACAACGTTCCCGATGAATGGAAGGACTACATTCAGCTAAATGCCGAAATGTCAGAGAAAAGTGAAGTGATCACTGAGAAAAAGCCTCCGCTGGCAGAGAGCTAGGGCTGCATCAACAACAAGTGGACGAGGCCACGAGTCCCGCGCGCCTGGTTTGCCGCAGGGGACTCTTGGCTCCTCGGGTTTTCCCATCCTGGGGTGCCAGCGAGCAGCTCGCAAAGTGATCGCCCCCCGAGCCGCGTCGCGTTGCACTGCGGCTTGGTTCTCAAAATATTCATGTCGCTGCCGCCGCAAATTGCACTTTAACTTCCGTTAGCCGTTGACGAAACGGGTGGTTGGCGGCTATCTTTCTGGGTTCTTTGATCATTCGTTACCGATGATTGCCGGATATGTTGTGCCGATCTCTCGGCTGTATTCTGCGCCGACGAAAATTCGCTGGCGAAAGCCGACGAAAATCTGGTAGGGGTGATTTTTTCACATTGTTTGAGTTCATTTGTAGGCTGAAGGCTCGCTACAGAGCGGGCCTGTGCGTGAGTAGTAGAGATGCTCTGTTATCCGCATTGCAGGATGAACTCGTATTAGAAAGGTTTGCTGGGTCTGATGGAAAGCGAATTTGTCAAGAAACTAGTAGAAGCGGGCGTGCACTTCGGTCACCGGAAGAGCCGGTGGAATCCAAAAATGAAGCCGTACATTTACGGCCATAAAAATTCGATTCACATTCTCGATATCCGCGAAACATTACGCGGACTGTTGCGGGCGAAAAAGTACCTGAATCAAGTCGCTGCAGGCGGGAGCTTGGTGCTGTTTGTCGGTACGAAGCGGCAAGCGTCGGAGACTGTACAAGAGCAAGCCGAACGCTGCGGAATGCCATTTGTCGCGGAACGCTGGTTGGGTGGCGCGTTGACCAATTTCCGCACGATTCGGAGCCGACTAACACGCCTGGAAGAGCTCGAGAAAATCATGAACTCGGATGAGATCAATTCTTATTCGAAGAAAATGCAGTCGGCGCTGAACCGCGAATACCGCAAGATTTACCGAAACTTGAACGGTCTGCGAAGCATGAATCGCTTGCCCGAGTGCTTGGTGTTGGTCGATCCATCGAAGGAACGCAATGCCGTACGCGAAGCCAAGCGACTGGGAATCACCACGCTGGCACTGATCGATACCGACTCCGATCCTGAATCGATCGACTTGCCAATCCCTGGCAACGACGACGGTATTCGTTCGATCGAGTTGATCCTTGGTCAGTTGGCTGATGCCGTTCTAGCGGGCAAGGCAGAGAATCCAGAGCTGCAAAAGAAAGCTGAAGCTGCTGCAGCCGCCGAAGAAGCTGCCGAAGTCGCCAAGGCTTAGTGTCACTGAGCAGTTTACAAGCCGATGAACCGAAACGACCTGGCCGGTGGTGAACTTCTTCACCACCGGCATTGTCAATTCTAACTGTCCAAAATATTGAGCTTAAATAAACCAACCAATCGTTAAATCAAGTTGGAGACAATCATGAGTGAAATTACCGCAGCTAAGGTAAAAGCTTTCCGCGAGCGAACTGGGCTTCCCCTGATGGAATGCAAATCGGCCTTGACGGAAGCCGGTGGCGATGAAGAAAAGGCCGTAGCCATTTTACGTGAACGTGGTGAAAAGCTCGGTGACAAACGCGCTGATCGCGAAACCGCTTTTGGGCGATTTGGCCTCTATTGTGGAACAGACAAGTCCAAGGGCGCCATCGTCGAATTGAAGTGCGAAAGCGCTCCGGTAACCCAGAATGAAGAGTTCATTCAACTCGCAGATAGCATGGCACAAGCCTTGGCGACGTCGACCAAAGCGATTGCGACGGGCGACGAATTGTTGGACCTTCCGTCGCCAATCAAGCCAGGTATGACAATTGGCGAACACAAAGCGGAACTTTTCAATCGGATTCGCGAAAAATTCGAAGTCGGTCGCTTTTCGAAATTTGATGGCGTGTGCGGTGGATATTCGCACAATAGTGGCACCGTGGCGGGTGTTCTGCTGCAAATTGAAGGTGGCACCGACGAGGCGGCCAAAGACGTCGCCATGCATATCGCTGCGATGCGGCCAGCCGCACTGACCACCGAAGAACTGGACAAGAGCGAAGTCGAAAAGGAACGCGAATTCCTCCGTTCAGCAGCCCTCAAAGAAGGTAAGCCAGAGAGCATCGTTGACAAAATGGTAGAAGGTCGCCTCCGACAATTCTTTGCCGAAAAGGTACTTCTAGAGCAACCATTTGTAAAAGATGACAAGCAGACCGTTGGCCAGTATGCCAAAGGAAGCGGGATGCAAGTTAAGAAGTTTGTCTTCTATATTCTTGGTCAAGCCTAAAACAGCAAGACGAAAGCTCCGATAAGTAGGGGCGTCGAACAGTTGGTAAACGATTAAACGGAATTGCGAGGAGAACATTAAGTTCTCCTTGCTCCATTTATGGCGGAGTTTCAATTTGCGGCTAAGCAGTCGACTTGATCTCACATACCGCATGCGTTCACGCCAGCCGAGCGGTCTGCAGTGCAAGTCGCGATTCTTGTTTTCACCCATAGGAGACAGTTCATGCACCTCATTCGCCGTATCGTACTGCTGTTGGTGGTGTTGAATTTCGCCAATGAAAGCCATGCACAAGCCAGAGACGATCATCACTTGCGACTGCTCCCCGAAAACCCACACTACTTCCAGTGGCAGGGGAAGCCTGCAGTACTCGTTACCTCAGGTGAACACTACGGTGCACTTTTAAACCTGGATTTCGATTACTGCATCTACTTCGATGAATTGCAGCGGCATGGACTTAACCACACCCGCATTTTCTCCGGCGTCTACCGAGAAGATCAGGCCGCATTCAACATCACGGACAATACGCTTGCGCCGCCGCCGAATCGCTTCATTTGCCCTTGGGCCAGGAGTGACGAAGCGGGTTATGCAATGGGCGGTAATAAATTCGATCTAAACCGCTGGGACGACGCCTATTTTGCGCGACTGAAAGATCTGATGAGCGAGGCGGCCAGTCGCGGCATTATCGTCGAACTGACACTTTTCTGCCCCATGTACGAAGAAAGCATTTGGAACGGGAGTCCGATGAATGCGCAAAATAACGTGAATCAGGTCGGTCGCGTATCAGCTCACGAGGTACATACGCTCAAGCACCCAGAGCTTCTGAAGGTGCAAATTGATGTTACAAGAAAAATCATCAGCGAGTTGCGCGAGTTTAAAAACCTCTATTACGAAATATGTAACGAACCCTATTTTGGTGGCGTCACGATGGAGTGGCAAGAACGGATCGTCGCTACCATCTCAGAGACCGAACGCGATTTCAACGAGAAACACCTGATTTCGCTCAACATTGCCAATGGCAGACAGCGGGTCGAGCAGGCGCCGGCTGGCGTGTCGATACTCAATTTTCACTATTGTGTGCCACCCGATACCGTTGCGATGAACTACGACCTGAACCTGGTAATTGGTGAAAACGAAACTGGCTTTCGTGGTTCGGACGACTTGTTGTATCGAACAGAAGGTTGGGATTTTATGCTGGCGGGCGGGGCACTCTACAACAACCTCGATTACTCGTTTACAACCAAGCACCCCGATGGATCGCAAGTCGGAGCAAAATCACCCGGGGGTGGTAGTCGTCAACTCCGAGAGCACCTAGGAATATTGAAACGCTTTCTGGAGAGTTTCGATTTTGCCCACATGACTCCAGCCACGGCACTTATCCAATCGGTTTCCTCGGGATTGACGGCTACGGCCCTGGCGCAACCCGGTGAATCCGCAGCAATTTATATGCACGTCAATTTGCTACACCAAGTCAAGGATCTCATAGCCCACGTCCGACCGCAGGATGAAGCCACAATTGTGGTCGACTTTCCGAGTGGCCGATATCAAGTGCAGTGGCTCAACCCCCTGACTGGAATTACCGAGCTCAGTGAAGTGCGCGACCATGTGGGCGGAAACTGGACATTGACATCCCCGCCGTTCGAAAATGATATCGCCTTGGGCATAAGAAAAGTTGTTAAATAAAAAATTTTCTGCCGACAGATGGCTGGAGTGATTGGACTAGCATGTCCGTATTTCCGCTCTGTAGTAAGCGTTTCGAGTTCCCTTTAACAGGGGATTAGCGGGCGAAATGTATGCCATCTTTCCCGTGGCCCTCATGTGTCTGGCACTACACCCGCGCCCATTCGACACGAATTGGGCTAGCGCCGAAAAAATATTGCAACCACGCGCAAAACTCTTCCTGACTTTTCGGGTTAAGTTTAAGTAGGTGATGTTTCTGCCATCACATTTGGACGACGTTGGGGCAAGTGAGCATAGACGGAGTGAACTCCCCGACGAGCAACAATTCGGTATGCCTACCGATTACACAAAACGTTTTAGGAGTAATCCGTGCAAAGTCGCGAGCTAGTACTACTGCAATTCACACAATTGCTGAACCTGTTTTATTCGTTCCGCGAAACTTCACCGCGTGATATGACGACTTTTTCAAAGGCCCTGGATTCGCTTGTGACCGATGCGGAACAAGTTGGAGTTCGGCGACAGGATTTGTGCGATTTCATGTTTAGCACTTGGCTTATGAAGCGAAAGACAGAAGCCAAAGCCCGGATTGTGGCGGAACGCCTCAAGCCTTGCTTTCAGTGCTAACGGGGTCGATTTCTCGGTGTTTAGATTTCTCTGTGTATAGATCGAGCAATAAATAGCTTGAGTAATATAAAAGCAGTCGGGAGAACGAGGCTCTTGCCGAGTTCTTACCGGCCGCTTCCTAACGTTCACAAGCAAGCTCGGTGAGCTTTTCCGCTGCCACTACGTCGCCCGCTTCAGAGAGTACACCAGCGCAGCCGGCAATTCTGGTGACAGTAGAGTTCTCAAGAGAGAGGCTGGAGCTTCCACGCAGCTCGTTCCAAGCAGAGCCTCGGAACGAGCAGAATGCGGCTGGAATCGCGTTTTTGACAGGCTTTAAGCGGCTGTGATCGCGTTCACTTCGAGCACGCTTTTTGCAATGCTGCCAGAGTGCATCGTCTCAAACGCCTCATGCCAACTTTCCAACGGCCATACTCCGCCGACAATCTTCGAGGCGGGTAGGGCACCACTTGCGATAAGTGCCAGCACTCGCTCCCAAATAGCCCAAGTATGTGAAAAACTTCCCTGCAATTGAACATTCTTTTGCACCAGTGGATCGAGCGAGAATCCAAGCGGTTCGCGTCCCCACCCAACCTTGCTGATCCAACCCGCTGGGCGCACCAACTCCATCGCTGACTTGAGTGTAGCGGAAACGCCGGCCGCATCGACCACGCCTTCGCAGCCAAGTCCATCGCGCTGGCGAGCCCACTCGGTCGCCTCTTCGGGCGAAAACGCCAGGCAACCAAATGCTGCCGCCAAGTCAAGTCTCGCTTTGTCGCGCGCCAGGCCCACCACACCAACCTCTGCGCCGCGCAGTCGAGCAATCGCACCACATAACAAGCCGATTGGACCTGGCCCCAGCACTAGTACTCGATCGCCAGGTAACACGGTCACGTTGGCAGCGACCGCACTAAACGCCACGCAACACGGTTCGGTGAGCGCCGCATAACGCAGCGGTAGTTCGTTGGGTACACGGTGCAGACAACGAGCCGGTACGCGGACCTTTTGCGTCATCGCCCCGTTGACGCCATACCCAAAACCTTTGCGAGATGGATCCAAGTTATAGCGACCGACGCGAGTCAACGGACTGTCGGGATCGATGACCGCAGCGGTTTCGCTCACGACGCGATCACCTTCCCGAAACGACTTCACCCCCGCTCCTGTCTGGCAAACGACCCCGGCAAATTCGTGACCTAGTGTTACCGGGTAATTAACCGGCCAACTATGTTGGGCCGTCCATTGATGTAAGTCGCTGCCACAGACACCCACGGCTGCCACTTCCAGCAAAACATCGTCAGGACCAATCTCGGGAATCGGAATTTCACGCAGTTCAACGGAATGCGGTTCTGGACCAAAGTTAACGACGGCGGGTTGTGTCATTTGAAAGTGTCAGTCAGAAGTGGGTGGGATAATTGGTAGACGGCTAGCTTGCGAGGAATTTAGAAAATGTTTGCTTCCGCCCGCAGAATCGGATAAGTTGTTGTCGGACGCTGACGGGGTTGAAGAACGGCTATGGACACGCAAAACCTGATTCAAGATAACGAGTTCAATTCTGGCCTGCCAGGGAGGGTCGCCGTCGCGCACTTGCGACACGTCCGTGGCAGACGTTCGGCGTCCTGGAGTTTGCGAAAAATCTGGAGAGCCATCGTAGTGGAGCTTGCTAAGCTCCCAAGTGTATTGCTAAGCACCCATTTGCATTGGTCGTCTGCATTGGTCGACGAAAAACCAAGGGCCTTAGCAAGCTCCGCTAGTTGTAACAACCGAAGCGTTGCGTTTTTTCAGGAGTCTATGATGAAGCGTGCTGTTGTGGTCGGATTTCTGGTGTCGTTGAGTGTCTTGACTTTGACCGGCCTGCGAGCGAGAGGAGACGATGATCTGGAGAATCGTCAGTTGGCTACAGAGATTGTGTCGCAAGCTTTGCAAGCCGAGGTCGACGGCGACTTGAAATCCCGTGAGCGCCTGTTGACCGAAGCTGCCGACTTATCACGTGACTTTGAACCTGCGAAATGGTACAGCGGCATCCTTTTTGAAGATGACCGACAATGGCGTTCGATTGACGAGAGTGTGATGTATCATCGGGAGGACAAGCGTCTCGAACAATACGAAAGAACGCGCTCAAGGTTGCCGAACACCGTTGAGGGTCATTGGGAGATGGCGTTATGGTGCGCCAAGAAAAGACTTTTTGAGCAATCCGCGGCTCACCTGCAACGGATCATTCAGATCGACCCACAGCATATTGCGGCTCGTACTGCGCTCGGACATCAACCGATGGGCGATGATTGGATTAGCCCACAAGATATGCTTGAGATGGCAGAGCGGGCCCAGTGGGCTCGGGAGTCGATGGAGCGTTATGGCGCTCAAGTCAGTAGTCTTATGCAACGTGTTTTGACAAGTCCCGAGCGGTCGCGCGGCACGTTCAAAGAGGAACTGATGAACCTCCGCGATCCGCTTGCCGTGGCAGCGGTCGAATCGGTAGCCTCCGCATTGGGTGACCAAGCGGTCGAGCTTTCGCTTGAGTGGTTCTCCTTGGTTGATTCGCCGGCTGCGTCACAGTCCATTGCCCGCGTAGCCTTGCTCCACCCGAACGAGGCGATCCGACAGACGGCATTGAAGCAACTGAAACAAAAGCCGGTGTACGATTATGTACCTGAGCTTCTGACACTGATGTCGGGACCAGTCAACTTCATGGCTGTTCCAGCGTTCGATCGTGATGGGTACTTCAGGGGCTATCGCCAAGCATTTGCCAAAGAGGGGATGAATGAGCACAGCGTCCAGATCACCGATCGCGCTTTCCAACGCGTCGCAGCGACGCGAGCCATCGTGGATACTTCGCCAAGCGGTGAAGAACGAGTGAGTGTCCGGAGGCCGGCCCGCTTTGGGATCGGCGGATCAACGAGGGGAGCACTTTCGGAAGATCAAGTCGATGCAATTCTCCGCGAACGCATGGTAAATCAACTCACGCAACTCGCTGCCGCCAATGAGATTGCTCAACGACAAGCTGCCGCCATGCAAGAAAATCAAGTGATTCAAGCTAGAAACAAACGTATCTCGCAAGTCATCTCCTATATCTCCGGTGAGGAGTTGCCCGCCGATCCACGAGCAGTGTGGCAATGGTGGGATAAGTATAACGAGACGAATTACCAAGCGTACAAACCGGAACGTTACAAGCGCAATTCGTTGAGCCAGCGGGTGCCTCAATATGTTACCACTGCGCACGAGTGCTTCGTCGCCGGTACACCCGTGGTGACTCAGCGCGGCATGCGACCGATTGATCAAGTTGTAGTGGGCGATATGGCTTTGAGCCGCAATGTGTCCACCGGCAAGCTGTGTTGGATGCCTGTGATTGCCAATACATTCCAGCCCCCGGCCAAGACAGTCACGATCACCGCGGGAAAGGACAAGCTGACTTGCACCTTGGGGCATTTGCTATGGGTATCCGGTAGTGGTTGGAAAAAAGCCAGTGAGATCAAAACAGGTGATCTACTCCACACCGCTTCAGCACCCGTAACCGTCCTGGCTACCATGTCCTCCGTTGACCAGCCCACGTACAACTTGGAAATCCTCGACAACCATACGTACTTCGTCGGGCACAACCACATACTCTCCCACGACGTGACCCCACGAGGCTCCACACGCGCCATCATCCCAGGTTTTGTGGGAACTGAATCGGTCATCGTCACGACGAATTCCCTGACGGATTCTGCAAGAAATCCGTAGTGCTCCTGCACCACAACGGAGCGATTGCAAAAGCTCAAGCCAGTCTTCGTAGTGGAGCTTGGTAAAGCTCCGGCGCGACATCGTAGTGGAGCTTGCCAAAGCTCCCGCATGCGTTCGTAATGGAGCTTGCCAAAGCTCCCAAGATCGTTCGTTGAGTTAAAGCAGGAGGGATCTTTAGCAAGATCCACTATGGGTGCGATGGCTGGCTTTTTCAATAAATGCCAAGCTGGAAGCTATATCGGTCCACGCGGGGCTCGCCTCGGCCGTGTAAAATAGGGCCCAAAGCGCAGCATGCTGCGTGACCCACCCCCCACCTCGAAAATACTTAGCAAGTCCCATGTCCGACTTGTCCCTCCCATCGTTTCACCGGCCTCGATTTCTGCATGGCCTCACCCTGTGTCTTGTGGTCGCGGTCACTTGGATGCCAATATCCGTCGGGCAATCCGCACTCGCCGAGTCGCTGGATGAGGCCGGTCAATTGGCATTTGCCGAAAACATCCGACCGTTGCTCGAAAAATATTGTGTACGCTGCCACACGCTTGAAAATCAAGAGTCCGGCATTCGCGTTGATCATTTGACTTCCGAGATTCGCGACGAACAGTTGTCTTTGCTCAAAGGGATGCAAAGGCAAATTGAGTTGGAGGAGATGCCCCCTGCGGATGAGTTTCAGCCGTCGGCGGAAGAATCCGAAAGACTCTTGCAATGGATCTCCGACTCGATGCAGGCGGTGCGCATGCGGAGCACACAGCGCCATGGCACCATCCGACGACTGACCGTTTCCCAATACCGTAATTCGCTACATGATCTGTTGGGGTTAACAGAAGACCTGACCAACATTCTGCCCCCGGATGCCATCTCGAAAGACGGCTTTACGAACAACTCCCAATCGATGGTGTTGTCGCCGCTGCAAGTGGAATCGTATCTGGACATCGCCTCAACGGCCCTTGACCTGTGCATTATCGATGAAGCGAAGCCGCCGGCGATTCAGAACTTTCGCATGGAACTGGGTAAGGGGATTAATGGCAATCCCTGTCCCGATGCTTTGATATTGGGTGCCAATAGCGAACTGCTCAACAACCGTGACTTCATCGTCACGCAACCGGTGCCGGAGAAGCCCTTTGATTTCACACCCTTGGTGATGCGGAGCAATTACGACTTTATCGAGGGTTACCAAGGCAACGATACGGTCCGCGGTTGGCGGAAATACAACAGTATCTATCATTCCGTGTTCGCCTGTGTCCGCAGCACCCCTGGTTATCCCAAAGGGGAGGCTTACGAAGTGATCGACGCGGGATTGCTGCTGCGTCCAGCCATCCCCAGCGCTGAGATTTTTGGGGTGGAGAATACATACGGCCCCAAAGCAAACTTCAAGATCTCGCTGCGCGAACTCCCTGACTCCGGAAACTTTCGCGTGCGGGTACGGGCCGCCAAATATGACGATGCGCTGCTGCTCGATGCTGGCACCGCCATCAATGCGGTGATTGACCGGGGCGACGGCCCTGCAGCAAGCGACGTATTGTTCGCGGATTTAGCCAGTGGCCCAAGCAGCACGACAGCCGGTGCCGCCCAATCGCTCCGTTCGGATACCGTGACGGTAGAGCATCCGGGCATCTATCGCGTCGACGTGTACGTGACAGCGCCCGATAAAGAGTCGCTGCTGCAAGTCCAGTTGGGCGAGCGACATTTTTCTGGAAAGTTGCTCGATGCAAGCCCCGTCTCCTTACCGCTCAACGAAGCCCACCAACTCAACAAAGTCAACAAAGTCAATGATGTCAACAACGTCAATGCGACAGCAAATCTTGAGCGCACCGCTCCTAACGACGCACAGCCCGCAACCTTGCATGTGACTCCTTTCATGGTGGTTCATTTAGCATCTGGCGAATGCCAAGTGCGCGCTCGATTAGGCGACAATTCAAAGTTACAGGGCATTCGCTTTCGTCAACTCGCCGACGAGCATGAGCTGGCACAAACGTTCCAGCGATTTGAAAACCGCACGCCCACGTTGGGAGTTCACGTTGGCTTGCGCCGCGACTGCGGCAGCACGCTAACACAAGTAGGGCCATTGCAACGGGTTACACCTGGTGGGCTGCAGGAGTTTGTTTTCGAGGGTGCTATCAACGATTTTCCCAGCCCGGTGGTTGAAGCAGACAACGTCAACTACTTGGCTGGGATACGTGAGATTGGAGTTCGTAGCGAGTACACTGACGGGCGTGACATGCCCCGCTTGTTGATCCGCTCGGTTGAATTCCAAGGCCCCTTATACACCGAGTGGCCGCCTGCCACTCATCGCAACATCTTCATCGACAGTCCGCACCGGCAGAATCCGGTCGCGTATGCCGAGGCGATTCTCAGATCGTTCGCCTCCAAAGCTTATCGTCGACCGGTAACGACAGACGAATTGAACGGCCTGATGCAAGTCTGGCGCGTTTCGTATGACGAACAAAATGACTTTGTGGAGAGCATCAAGGATGCGTTGTCGGTCGTGCTTACCTCACCACAGTTTCTGTTCCTTATCGAAAACAGCCGCGGTCCCGAGGCGGAAGATTTGGATGAATATGAGCTTGCCTCGAAGTTATCTTACTTTTTATGGAATTCCCCTCCCGATCAACAATTGTTGAATTTGGCGAACAGTGGTGAGTTGCGGCAAACATTGGATCGCGAAGTCGATCGACTGGTTGAGGATCACCGCTTCACTCTGTTTGTTGAGCAGTTCGCCAGCGAGTGGCTGAGTCTCGACAAGTTCGATGTGGTCTCCGTGGACGCCACGAAATTCCCTAAGCTCACGCGCGAGGTGAAAGCGCAACTGCGGCAAGAGCCAGCGCGTTTCTTAGAGTTTCTCTTCCGCGAGAACTTGCCAGCCCGCAACCTGATTCAATCAGACTTTGTTTTGGCCAATGAGGTGGTTGCCAGCTACTACGGCTTGTCGGCTCCCGTCGACCAGGGCTTTGAGTTTATCCCAATGACTTCCCAAGAGCTTCAACATGCGAGTATGCTCGGCGGAGTGTTGACACAGGCCTCCATCCTGTCGGGTTTATCCAATGGTCGAGAATCCAATCCGATCAAAAGAGGTGCATGGCTAGCGCGGAAAATTATCGCCGAGCCTCCCGACGATCCTCCGCCAAACGTTCCACAACTGAAAGAAGATCACGCATCTGGACTGACTTTGCGCCAACAGCTTGAAGCGCATCGCAATCAAAAGGGATGTGTAAAATGCCATGAGGGAATCGATCCTTGGGGAATCCCCTTCGAATCCTTTGATGCGGCGGGACTATTCCGTCTAGTTCCGGAAGCGGAGACAACGTCTCGACTGCCGGATGGAGAAGAGTTGGCGGGCGCGTCAGTTGCAGGTGCAGAGGTCAACAACTTCAAAGACTTGCAAGTCTACTTGGCGACCGAGCGGGCCGATCAAGTGGCCTTTAGCTTCATGAAGCATCTGGCTACCTATGCCACGGGACGCTCGTTAAGCTATAACGAGATGGTATTCTTGCAAGAACAGAGTTTAGAATTGAAGGCCGATGATTATCGCGTCAGGGATTTGCTGCACTTCATTGTCAACAGCGATCTATTTCTAAAGAAGTAACATGAGAGGCTCTTTGCAATGCACGCACCTGCGCCATTAAATCGTCGGGCGGTCCTTAAGGGACTGGCAGGAGTCACTGTAGCACTGCCCCTGTTGGAGGCGATGGGGAAGACGTTTACCGAGGAGCCGCGACGGTTCTGCGCCATGTACTCCGCCAATGGAATGTCATTGCCCAAGCCGACCAATGGGATCGATGAGTGGGCTTGGTTTCCACAGCAGATCGGCAGCGACTTTGAGTTCGGCAAGTCCACTGAGCCACTGATGCCGTTTCGCGATTCGATCAGTTTCATTAGCGGTTTGTATCATCCCAACGGAGTGTTGGCCGACCCGCACATGTGTTCGGACATGTGGTTGACGGGTGCTCCCCTGCACAGTCCCCAACCCGGCAAGTTCAATTCGGTGGGACTGGATCAGTTAATTGCCCAACACACCAAGCAGTTCTGCCGTCAGCCATCGCTGGTGCTTTCGATTGATGCGGGCGTCGGCTTTCTATCGCGCACCGGCACGATTTCTTATAACGTGGAAGGGAAGCCGATTCCGGCTGAGAACAATCCGCGGCGGGTGTTTGATCGCCTTTTTCGAGGTGATCGTAAATCATTGATCTTGCAACGCGAACAACTCAAAAAACGCATCCGACTCGTCGATGCCGTGGTCGAGAGCACCCGCGCGCTCAACCAGAGACTGGGACACGCCGACCGCGAAAAACTGGATCAATACCTGACCGCCTTGGATGAGATTGAAGCCCGGTTGGTGGCCGCGGAACAGTGGATTGATATTCCGCTGAAACCACAAGACTATTCTTACTTGAACCTGGACATTACCAACGAAGGTGAACCAGCGGAGTATTATCGCAATATGTTGGACTTGATCGCGCTCGCCTTCGATGCGAACATCACGCGATCGGTGGCATTTATGTTGAACCGTGAAGATGGCATGGGTATCAGCGATACGTTTCCATTAAAGTTGGGTTTGACGCGGACTCACCACAATCTATCGCATGCGGAAGATAAAGATGGGCAGTTGGAATTCGCCAAATACGATTTGTTCCTGAGCGAACAGGTGGCTTACCTGCTCGGCCGCTTGCGCGAATTCAAAGACGTCAATGGCAGTGTCTTGGATAACACGATTTTGTTGTATGGCAGTGGTTGCAGCACCACGCACTATCCCAAGAACTTGCCGACGCTAATCGCTGGCGGTAAGAACATGGGACTGCGGCATGGTAGCCACCTGCATCAGCCAGACACTCCAATGTCCAATCTTTATCTGACGATTCTTCATGCTCTGAACATTGAACTGGACGCATTTGGTGATAGCAGTGGTACGTTTAGTGTCTAGAGCTGCGTCAACATAAAAATCAGATAGTGGACCTTGCTAAAGGTCCTGCAGCAAAGGGATCTTTAGCAAGATCCACTACTCCCCGCTTGTTCTCACCTCGCAATCGAGTCCCACCATGAACCGCTACCGCCATACCTTGGTGCTTTTCGCTGCGATCCTGCTTGGCTCGTTGGTTTTCCAACGGCCGATCATGGCACAACAGGATCGCGTTGGCCCAACGAGTGTCACTGCTTCCGTTGCTCCGCGCACATCGCCACCTTTTCGCGCAGGGGCAACTGCGGTCGACATCACTCCTTTGAACTTTCCGGTTCGTGTGGCTGGTGGTTTTCTGGAAGGGGTGGCGACTCAAAGCAACGATCGACTTTACTCGCGCTGCATTGTGCTCGACGATGGAGCCATCCAACTCGCCATGGTCGTTGTTGATACATGCATGATGACCCAGGAGTTGATTGATAGCGCTAAACAAATGGCAAGTGAAGCGACTCAGATCCCGATCGATCGCATGATGATCTCGGCTACGCACACTCACTCAGCCCCGGCGGCTATGGCTTGCCTGGGGACGCGACAAGATGCAGCCTATGCAGCCTGGTTACCTGGAAAGATTGCCGAAGCCATCATCGCGGCACATCAAAATCTACAACCTGCGCGAGTCGGCTGGGCCAGCATCGATGACTGGGAGCACACTCACAACCGTCGCTGGATACGCAGAGCGGATCGTGTGCTGGCCGATCCCTTTGGCAATGCAACGGGACGCGCTAACATGCATCCGGGCTATTTGAGTGCGGACATCATCGGACCGTCGGGACCAGTTGATCCAAGTCTGTCGGTCATTTCACTGCAGACCGCTGCCGGGCAACCGCTGGCGATTTTTGCCAACTACTCCCAGCATTACTTTGGGGCAGGTGCGGTTTCCGCAGATTATTACGGCTTATTCTGCAAACATGTCGCTTCACTCTTGGGCCAACCAGGTGAAGGAAATGGCCCGTTTGTCGCCGCAATTTCTCAAGGAACCAGTGGTGATCTGATGTGGATGGACTATGGAGCACCAGAGAAGTCGCTCAGCATGGAACGTTACGCCGAAAATGTGGCAAGGTATGCAGAGCTGGCACTCGCCAAGATCGAGTATCACGACTACGTTCCGCTGGGAATTGTTGAACAGGACATCACGCTTCGTTACCGAGTTCCGGACGACGAGCGGCTTCGGTGGGCGCGGCCCATTGCGGATAAGATCGAGAACGAGCTTCCCAAAAACATGACGGAAGTTTACGCGCTGGAAGCCACAATCCTGCACGAGCGGCAGCAGACGAATGTCAAGCTGCAGGCGATCCGCATCGGCGACTTGACAATTGCCACCTTGCCAAACGAAGTCTACGCGTTGACGGGACTGAAGCTCCGCGGCAGGTCTCCGGGAGAGACTCACTTCAACATTGAACTGGCCAACGGCGCCGAGGGATATATTCCCCCGCCCGAACAACACTCACTTGGCGGATATACGACATGGCCCGCCCGAACCGCGGGGCTTGAAGTCGAAGCGGAACGCAAAATTGTTGACACTTTGGTTCAAGCACTGGAGCAGGTAACGGGCAAATCACGACGTACCATGCTGGACGAACATGGCGCCTATGCAAATGCGATTCTCCACTCCGAGCCGATCGCTTACTGGCGGCTCAATGATGAAGATGGCAACCTGCCCCGCAATTCGATTGACGGCGGTGCTGTGGCGCAGCTTACGCCAGGATACGCATTGTTCTTGCCGGGTGTCGGCAGTGGAAGTGGTTCCGGCGACCAAGAACAGTTGATTTCCTCTGACTTCTCTGGTCCAACACAGATCAATCGCTCAATTCACTTCGCAGGCGGAGAGCTGTCCGCCGAGGTACCAGAGCTCGACGATAGCTATTCGACAGCCTTTTGGTTTTGGTTGGGAGAGCGAAGTGGTGCCAGTGCCCGTAGTGGAGCACTCTTGATTGGACCTGGCGGTGAAAAGATCGTCGCGCAACAAGGCCCCGAACATCAAGTCCAGCTTTCCTGCAATGACGAGACCTCCGCGACACACTGGCCAGCCGATCAATGGAACTTCGCAGCGATCTTGCGAGAAGGAAACGTGGTCCGTGTTTATATCAATGGTGCCAAAGAGCCGGCCCTGGAAGCCACGATCGGCGCTGAAGCGGAAGCATCGGAGCGTCTGCGGTTTGCCACCGGACTGCAAGGCAGACTCGATGAGATTGCCGTGTATGACCGACTTCTGACAGGCGGTGAGATCCAACGTTTGTGGGAGACTTCGGGGGTCGAACAACAACTTGCACGCGAGGAAGCAGAACGCCAGCGGTTGGAGTCTGCCACTGCGGCCAGTATGCCGCCGCTGATAGTTGCGTCGGACTATTCACAATCCGTGCTCGCGCTGAAACCGTTGGTAGCCAGCCCATTATCCCAACCGCCTGGTGACTTCGAATTTCCCGCAAGCTTAACATTTGATTCCGATCACTTTGCCAAATTTTCCGCAGCACGACTCGCCAAGAAATCGTTAGCACTTCCGGCCTCGTATTCAGTCTCGCTGTGGTTTCGCAATGAACTGGACAGCCACGCGCGTCCGGTGACCGCTTATTTGTTTTCGCGAGGTCCAGACGGCAATCCATCTGCGCCGGGCGATCACTTCGGCGTTGGAGGTACGTATCGCGGTGATTTCACAGGACGGTTGTTGTGGTTCAATGGCAACGCCAGCAATCAAGTGTTGGCAGGTAGAACCGAATTGCCACTTCGCACTTGGAATCACGTGGTGTTTGTTCGCGATGCTGGGCAGGTCATGGCATTCCTCAATGGCAACGCTACGCCCGAGTTGGCTGGTGCAATGGAGATGACAACGGATAGTTCCGATATTTTTTTTGGGGCGCGCAGTGATTTCTTCGCTCCCCTACAGGGCAAACTTGCGCACGTGGCAATTTTTGACCGAGTGCTGGCAGCCGACGAAATTGCGCTGCTGTACTCGGCTGCCCATCAGCCAAACGCGCAGGCAAACGATCAACAGGCAGAGGGGCAGAAGGAATTGGAGATTGCGCAGCCAGCACCGACAAGCCAACCGCTTGACGTTGCCGAGTCGCTTCAAAAAATTCATGTACCGCGGGGTTATCGTGTCGAACTGGTCGCGGCTGAGCCGGAGGTTGTTGATCCCGTTGCGTTCGATTGGGATGAACAGGGAAGGCTGTGGGTCGTCGAGATGTCCGACTATCCGCTGGGGATGGATGGGCGTGGCGAAGCTGGTGGGAGAGTACGTGTGTTGGAAGACCGCGACAACGATGGGCGCTACGAGACCAGTCGGATATTTGCGGATGGCTTGGCTTTCCCAAACGGCATCCTGACTTGGCGAGATGGGCTGCTGGTGACTGCTGCTCCAGAGATTTTATTCCTGCGAGATACGAACGGCGATGGAGTCGCGGATCAACGCGAGGTCCTGTTCAGTGGTTTCAATGAGGGGAATCAGCAACTGCGCATGAATCACTTGCGTTGGGGACTCGACAACTGGGTGTACTGCGCCAACGGAGGACATCATGCCAATCACGGGTTGAGCACACGTGTCACATCGCATCGCACTGGCATGTCTCATGCCCTGGGAAGCCGCGACTTCCGTTTTCGTCCCGACACGGGGGAGTTGGAGCTGGAATCGGGCCCGTCGCAGTATGGTCGAAACCGAGATGCTTGGGGACATTGGTTTGGTACGCAGAACGCAAATCCGCTTTGGCACTATGTCCTGTCGGACCGTTATCTTGGCCGGAATCCCCATGTCCCCACCACGACGTCGCTAAAACATCTGGTTGGACCTGGAAGCCCAAAAGTGTATCCCGCCAGCCCACTTGAAAAACGCTTTCACAGCTTCGAGCAATCGGGCCGCTTCACGTCGGCCTGTAGTGGCATGATCTATAACGACGACCAGTTGTTCGGACGCGATGCTCTTTTGCACGCGTTCACCTGTGAACCGTTTCACAATCTAGTGCAACACAACGTTCTTATCGACGCTGGGACCAGTTTTCAGGCCAGACGGCCGCTGGCGGAGGGCTCATTCGATTTCTTTGCCAGTGAAGATCGTTGGTGCCGTCCCGTCATGGTTCGCACGGGGCCGGATGGTGGCCTGTGGGTAGCTGACATGTACCGCTACATGATTGAGCATCCGGACTGGTTGCCAGATGAAGGAAAGGCGGAGTTGTTGCCGCACTACCGATTGGGCGATCAACGCGGGCGCATCTATCGCGTTTTGACCTCCGCAGGAGGCCGCCAGAGCTGGGCGTTCGATGCGTTGAACACTGAGGAGTTGGTCGCGGCATTGGAATCGCCGAACGACTGGCGGCGCGACAAAGCCCATCAATGGCTCATCTGGAAGGCCGATCCGGCCGCCATTCCATTGCTGGCACAGTTGTTAGAGACAAGCCCCACGCCCCAGGCCCGACTGCACGCGTTGTGGGTGCTTGCAGAACTGGATGCTCTGAAGGACCACCACCGTTTGCTTGCACTTGCCGACGTTCAGCCTCGAGTGCGAGAGAATGCCTTGCGAGTTGCTGAAGCTCATCCAACTCCACAAGTCATCAAAGCAGCCTCGCTCTTGGTCGAAGATGTGGACCTCAAAGTTGCCCTGCAACTCGCGTTGAGCCTTGGGCAATGGGAGTCGCCGCTGGCGGGCGACGCATTGGCGAAACTGGCGAACCGTTATCCTAATGAGCCGTTCATGGTTGCAGCCGTGATGAGCTCTGCTTCGTCGCATGGCCCCACGCTGATCCAGCAACTGCGCAAGGGCGATTCGCAAGCCCTGGCAACTTATCGTCTGCCATTGTTGCGGCAAGCTATCGGTGCCCAAGATTTTGCATCCTTGGCGCTGTTGATGGAACAGGTGATCGACCCCGAAGAACCGCAGTCGTTGTCAGCGTTGGATGAGTTTCTCGGGCTGCTCCAACAACTTGGGGCCGACTTGCATCCACTCGCCGCCAACAACCGCCATGGCGAGTTCACAGCACAAGTGGCGCGCATGGATGAGTTGTTGGCAAGCGCTCAAGATTTGGCAAGTGATGAGAATCAACCCGAAGCAACCCGACGGACTGCAGCCACTTTGTTGTGTCGGCTTGCCAAATATCGACGAAAGGGTGTTGAGTTGTTGTCGACTTGGCTTCGCCCGCAAGTTGACTTGGCGATTCAAGCTGAAGTCCTAAGCGTGATAACTCAAAGCGGAGATGATCTTGTTCCTGAAGTTCTTGGCGGGGCTTGGAGAGAGTTCAGTCCCGAGCTACGCAATCGTGCCGTAGAGGCATGGTTGTCGCGTGAGGCATGGACAAGCGATCTGTTGGCCCGTCTAGAATCGAAAGAAATCGCGGTTGGTAGTCTAGATTTAACGCAGCGCTCGCGTTTGCTTCAACATCCGGCGGAGGCAACTGCGACCCGCGCCAAACTGTTGTTGGAAAGTGCCGGCAATGCAACTCGCCGGGAAATCATCGAAAAATATCGCCCGGCGCTGCAAACGCCGGGGCGGGCTGAATTGGGCCAACAAGTGTATGTTCGAGCCTGTGCGAGCTGCCACCAACGCGGCGAGGAAGGCCATGATGTAGGACCGAATCTAGCCACTGTTGTCGAACACTCGGATGAAAAACTGTTGACAAACATTTTTGATCCCAATGCAGACATTCAGCCTGGCTACCACGCCTATACGTGTCTGCTCGACAGCGGCGAGGTCTTGTCGGGAATCATTGCTGAAGAGACTGCAAATAGCGTCACCATCAAGCAGATCAGTGGAGTCGCGAGAACGATCAGTCGCAGCGAAATCGAGCGTCTGCAAACTACCAATGTTTCGTTTATGCCTGAGGGATTGGAAACACTGCTTACTGTTGCGGAATTTGCCGACCTTCTGGCTTTTTTGCATACACCCGTGGCCAGCGATGAGCAACAATAGTGGTTCGCCTATGTGCTTCGGGCCTGTGTACGCCGTACCGCGCAAGACCAAGAGTCAGACACTGCAAAAGGTAAACTCTTTTTTTGCTCCCCTCGCCCCGGTACTCCGAGGAGAGCGAATCTCCTCACGTTCTTGCTCCCCTCGCCCCGGTACTCCGGGGAGAGCGAATCTCCTCACGTTCTTGCTCCCCTCGCCCCGGTACTCCGGGGAGAGGGGCTGGGGGTGAGGGGTCGAGTCTTGCGCTAACGAGTCTTGCGCCCTGTATCCAGTCGCTTTTCCAGCGCTGCATCAATCGAGCACAGAACGGACTCCGTTTCGAACTCGACCTCTTTGCCAGAGAATCTCAAGACCTCAATACCCTGTGAATTCATCCATCGATCGCGAGCTGCATCGTAGGCCTTGCCTTGCTCGGTGAAGTGATGAGTACCATCAATTTCTATATCGAGCGCCGCTTCGGCGCAATAGAAGTCCAAGGTGTAGATACCGAGCGGATGCTGGCGGCGAAACTTCATGCCCTTGCGCTTGCGATTGCGTAGCAGCTGCCATAACAGCTCTTCGTAAGTGTTAGCGCACGCGCGCTGCAAACGCGCAAATTCTATCGGCGAGATGCGTTCTTGTTTCATACTCTTCTCCTTCCGCGCGTCAAATGACTCAGCCCCTCACCCCCAGCCCCAGCCCCTCTCCCAACAAAATTGGTCCAGGGTTACGAGTGGGTTCCCAGCTCAAATAGTTTCATCCTATCTTTTTTTCTTCGACGCGACACTTGTCGCTTGACTCGGCCCCTCACCCCCGACCCCTCTCCCCGGAGTACCAGGGAGAGGGGAGGAGGAATCTCTTCCTTTTCTTGCCCCCTTCGCCCTGGTTCTCCGGGGAACGGGACCTTTTCTTGCTCCCCTCGCCCCCAGTACCTCGGGAAATGGAATCTGCCCCTTTTCTTGCTCCCCTCGCCCCGGTACCTCGGGAAATGGAATCTGCCCCTTTTCTTGCTCCCCTCGCCCCGGTACTCCGGGGAGAGGGGCTGGGGGTGAGGGGCCGAGTCTTTACCCAATTTCGCCAATAAGTTCTGACATCCAGCGGTGCTTCTGAAAGTGCCGAGCAGCGCTTTGCAAATAAAGATGATTGGCGAGATAAATGCGATCGAGTCGCAGCACTGCTTGCCCTTTGTCAGTCCCCCAAACGCCTGCGCCCACTTCCATTTCATGTGCTGCCACGGCGAGTAGCTCTAAGAGTTGGACGGCAGTGTGCTGATGGCGTTGCTTTAGCTGATTTCGATCACGACGATGAGCTTGCGAACTTAGCTCGGCCACCGCGTGACGTCCACCTAAGGCGATTGCAACTTGCCGCCGCCGCAGCGGTTCGAGTCCGTCGAGGGATGAGCCTTCGAATTCGCCGCGTGCATGTGGCGTTTCAGTGTCGAGCGTAACCTCACTGCTCCAACGCTGAACGCCCTCCACATGCGTTCGCTGCAAACGCTCGAAGCCGAGGTTGCAAACGCCTTTCCATGCTTCATCCAACTTCAACTTGGGCAAAGTCGCCAGATCATCCTGGTCACCCAAAGATTCGCTCCGCGTTTCAGCCGACGGATGCGCAATCGCCAACAAATCCACTTCGCCCGCCGACTGCAAACGCAAACGTCCCATACAACGCAACTCCAATCCAGGACACCTTGCCAGCAACGACAGGTTTTCGCGATAAGGTAGCTGCGGGTTGTCAATTGCGATTCTCAGCTTCCAAACCGCGGTATTTCCGTGCACTTGAACTGCCAACGATGCTCCTTGTGCGCCCAATACTTGAGCATCGAACGCGATAAGGTCCCAACCGGCAGCGCGTTCGTCGACTGCAACTGCAGCGGAAGCAAAGATGCCATCAATTTGTTCTGCCAACGATTGCCCAAAACGACCTTGCTCAAGCGGCAACAGATCAAGCGATCGCTCGGTTAAGACCCAGCGGGTACTGGTCCCTTTCCCCAAACGTCCATCCGCCGAAACGCTTAGATTCTGTACTAACAATTGGCTGCGGCACACCTCAGCGGCTTGCAGGGTCTGGTTTCCCATATCGATACCGCCACGATACGACTGCGCGATCCACTGGCTCTCACCTGGCCGAGTGTGATTGACCGTAAACAGCTTGTCTCGACCTGCGGAAGCACTAGAGTCAATGCCCTGCAGGTAGACGACCACACCCGCATAACCACTCAACGTAAGGATCGGTTCCGCGCAAATTCCGAGTAGCTTGCCGACATCGCAGGATAGAAACTCACGCCGCGCCTGGCCGACTATCGACAATGGAACTTGGTCGGTTTGCAGCAACCGTTCAGACTGTTGCAACGCATGGGCTAGTCCTTCTGCCAGCGTAAGTGCTTCCGCCGTGTCGCTGTTGTCACGCAGCCGGCGAATGCATTCTACAACCTGCAACACGGAGTTTCCGAGATTCACTAATCCGGCCGCTCGACAAGCATGGGCCGCACGCAGAAGTCCCGATTGTCGTAGCAGGTCGGCTCGACGACCGCCGAGGCGCGTTAGCAATCCCAGTTCGTATTGAACCTGCCTGGCAGCTTTTCGCTTTTCCGCGTCAATGTTGACAAGTGGTGGTACGCTCGAAGGCTGAGGTTCATTGCTTGTCGAAGCTAACTCTGTCTGAGGTGCGAGCTGCAGATCAATGGAATCAACTGAATCCAAGGTATTGACGCAAGCCAAAATGTGAAAGCAGCGAGGTGACAAGAGGCAACTGCAGCGCAGCGACTGAATCGATTCGACAACGCCTTGCTTCACTAACAGGGTGACCGTCTCGTCACCTGTCGAAACTAACCAGCCCTCGATAGTGGCTTGCCATTCCCATTGAGCGGCCGCGTCGGGTTCTTTATCCAATCGCTTTCGCAATCGACTTGGGGCGGCATCAATCAATTCGGCAAGGACAAGTGGAAGGATGCGAGGGCGAGCAGTAGGGTTCATACGATGCTTTCTGGCTGAGGGCTCGAGCTTCCGCTGCTGTGTCCACGAATCTGATCACCGACCCACCGAGCCAATTGCTCGGGACCGACGGCAGCCACGGACATTCCCGCGGAAGCCGCCAAGTTTGCATAGCCTTGGTGATAGCGCGCCACACCGGAATCATCCAAAGCGGCCAAGCCCAAACAGCGAACACCGCTACCTGCCAGCGCGCGTATTTCGGACAACATCTCTCCTAAGCTAACGCCTTCCTCAAAGTCGGAAACCAAGACCAAGAGCGTTCGCTGCGGCACCTTGATTCCCGTACGCGCTGCCGCCAATCCCAACCCGATCCGAGTACCACCACCCACTTGCACTTCCAATAACAGCGAAAGTGGATCGACCACCTTGTCGCTTAGGTCGATTACTTCCGTGCTGAACGCGAGAAATCTCACCGACAGCGCAGGCAATTCAGCAAACACTGCCGCGCAAATCGCGCTGTAGATCACGGAGGCAGTCATCGAACCAGAAACGTCGACGACAAAAGTCAAGTGCCAATCCATCTCACGGCGGGACATCGAATGAAAGACCAGGCGTTTGGCGATCAACCGCAGCTTGCCATCCTCGCGACGATATGCATTCGCCAAGTTGTCGTGAACTGTTCTACGCAGATGCAACTTTCGAGCGCGGCGGCGCGACGGACGCGGTGATGCTAACCCATTGAGTGCCGGTTGCAGGCGAACCGCCAACTGTTCGGCGAGCGCGTCGGTGATCTTTTTGGCCAGCTTCCTCAGTCGTTCTGCCCGCTGTTCCGGCAAACCACCGGCAAGCGATAGCACTTGCCGCAACAGTTCGATACTTGGCGTTATGCGTTCGGCATCTAACAGATTCACCGCCGACAAATTGCCCTGCTCGACCGCTTCACCCAGCACTTCTTGACAAACATCTGCCCCAAACAACTGCTCCAGATCATCCGACCATTCCGCAAGGGTTGGTTGCGGTGCTTCATCACCGCCCGATTGTGGCCTGGAATCTCGGTTACCGATACCGGCCCGAGCGCCTTCGCCTTTGCCCGTTCCATAAAGTTCGTCCAAGCGACTGGCCGCACGACAAGCCGGCAAATTGCTTTCCGGCGGTACTCCGAGGATCATTCGCCAACGATCGGCCAGCGGTATTCCATGTAGGCAACTCGCAGTTGCCACGGTCTCGGCGGACGAATCATCTGAAAGCGGATTCGCTGGCGGGGCGTGTTGTGAAGGGAGTTCAAACGCAAACCCTTGCAGCAGTTCTTCCACCGCCGCTCGTCCAACCAAATCCGCCTCTCTCAAACTTGCAGCCCAGTTGGCCACATCCTGCACGGTGTCATTGTCAACAACATCGATGCGCATAGCCGTTCCGCGCTCCTGGTAGGCTTCAAGGCGTACACGCAGCAAGCGTTGGCGATCTGCCGGTGAGAAGTCGTGAAAGGCGCCGCGCAGTGCCGGCAAGCGTTGTAAAAACCGCTCATCATCGCTCGTCTGCAAGCGATCTTCCAAACCCTCCAACCAACTGGGATCGCAGACCATTTGCGGAAACAGGACCTGCACCAACCCTCGCATGCGCCCTTTCAGCTTTTGTCGCGTCTCCTTGCAATTGGCCTGGTCAAACCAACCTCCCACCAGTCCCGACAATTGCGCGCGATCCAACTGCTCGAACAACGCCAGCACACCTGCTCCAGTTCCGCACATGCTATCCGCGCCACTTCGCAACGCCCGCCGACACCAACTCAGCAAACGATCCGGGCTGCGTGATCGCCCATCATAAAACCACTGGGCCAGGTCACAGACGCCTACAACATCCTGCAAGTCATTCGAACCTGCCAAGCCGTCCAGTCGCTGCAAGGCGGCTTCTAACATTACGGCTTGCAGTTCGCTGTAAGGCTGCGCATCAAAGTGTTGGACATGAGGTGGCAGTGCGTCTGCAGGCTCGATAGGCAGGGCGGCAATGTGTCCCGCTTCGATTCTTCCCCAAAGAGTCAGCGCCTGGACCAACTCCGCCAAGCCGGCCGTTTGCAGAAAGAGACCGTTGAGTGTTGGTAGTTCACTAGTCAACATTTCAACTAACCCACATTCAGCCGCTAACTCCAGACGCTCCAACAAGCGCTTGGGATTGCTATCTTCACCACTGACTCCAGGGCTGATTTCCGCGTCCTGTCGAAAACGAAAGCGTAAGGCGCCGGCGACCGCTTGCTGCAGCGTGACGCCAAACCGTGACAGCGATTCCACGGTAGCCGAGGTCCCTTGACGCCAGCCGACTTGCCAGCGTTCGGCAAGATTTTCGCGCTGCCCGGTGGCCAGGGTATCGACGCGTTCTGCATAGGGAACGCCCAACACAGACAATCGCCGCAGCACCACCGCTTTGGCGCGATCTCGTGCTCCACGCAATACATCCAGCCGTACTTCGCGCATCTCCTGTTTGGAAGGGCTTGGAATATCGCTTGAGGTCGGCAGCGAGAGTTCGCTCAACAGCTCATCAATGGCCAACGCCAGTCCGCAACGCGGAGTGCGTGAAGTCACCTGTCCGCGGCGATGTCCAACGAGAACAAGCTGCGCCGCACGGGCTACTTCGCGCGCCCGACCATTCAACTCCCCTTGAGCCAAACAGGATTGCAGCGCCTCGATCAGTTCGCTGCGTCCAGCGGTGGGCAATTGTCGAAGTGTCGCCAAATCTCGCATCATCCTGACGATTTCGCTGGCATCGGGCGTGCCCGCAACGTGTCCCCGCTGTCGCATGGCGCGACAGATATCGACCACCATCTCGATCGAAGCCCTGTCCATGGCTTGAAGCGAACTTGATTCGACCATCCGTTGATGCCACACGGGATCGCGCACGCCTGCCGGGTAGCCGCTGCGTTCATCCAATTGTTCAAAGTCGTAGGGCACGAGACTCACCCCCACTGTTTCTGGACTGACCGTCATTGCTGCAAGTCGCAGCGAGTCGCTATTGGCGTATCGCTCGATCGCGGTGGGAGTAAGAACCGGTGCGTGAAACGCGCCGACAATAGCAGCGGAATGCTGCGGGGCCTCACGGATCGCCTGCCGCATCGCCGTTTCGCGCAACACGTCGCGTGGTGAAATGAGTTCGCAGCTTTCTCGCACTGCCCAACCAAACGTCAAAGCGGAGCGACGCACCGCCTCTGCATCGGACATCATCGCCGGAGACTCGACCAAGCGCTCCCACAACTGCCCTGTATCGCTTGATTGCGTTCGCTGCATCAGCGCCTTGAGCAAGCCGTGGTGTTTTGGGATCGGAGGCGGAGTTTCGTCCGAATCATTCGCTCCAACATCACCTGGCGGAGAATCTGACAAACGCGCGCTAACGGATAGATCGCATGGAATCACCGGAATTCCATGCGCGAACGCCCAGCGTACCGCCACAAACTCGGGCGAAAAATCGGCCAACGGATAGAATCCCAGCGAGCCGTCGGCATCCACAGCCGACATGGCCACAGGTGCATGCGTTTGTTCGTCCGCCAAATAGTCAAGCCACGACGCGAAGTCGCTGGGCATTTCGATCAGAAGTGCCTGAGGCTCAAATTCTTGTAAAATTTGTGCAATGACTCGTGCCATGGCTGCCGAATGATGCCGCACGCCAATCAACAGTGGCGAACGACAGTCGGTTAACAGTTGAATCAATTCACTGGGCTCAGAGACCATCAACGCACCATAGCAGGAACCGTTCCAAGTTCATCGATCGATAGCATCTCGCATCTCGTGCATCCGCTTCCATAACGCTCCCCCTTGTTCCGCTCGTCGTCGTACTGGTCCATCCCAATAATTCAGTAGTTTTTCGCGGTCCTTGACATCATCCTTCATGACCACACCCAGCAAATGTCCAGGCAGTCGGCTGACAGGATCAAAACCGGATGGGAAAAACGCTGCTTCGCGCATCACTGCGGCTGTCACGGCAACCGCTTCGGCGGTGCTCATCACCGTCCCCGGTCGTTCAACTTGCCATCCCTCTTCGGTTCGTCCAGACCTCAAGTCTCGGAACACAGTCACCAACAATGTCACCAAGGCGGCATCGACCGCTTGAGGTCCCTTGCCAGTCGCCAACATCATGGTCGCACGCGTCGATACTAATTGAACTTCGCTTTCGGCATCGGAAATTGGTGCGATCGTTTCAAAATTGAAGCGTCGCTTCAAGGCCGCCGACATTTCGGAAACACCTCGGTCGCGGAGGTTGGCCGTGGCAATCAAGTTGAAGCCGGGGGCGGCAAACACGCTGCTCAATTGACTTGCATGGCCACTCAACTCGGGCACGGCCATGCGACGTTCGCTGAGGATTGAAATCAGACCGTCCTGCACTTCGGGTAGGCAGCGAGTCACCTCTTCGAATCGAACAATTTGTCCACGAGTCATCCCCTGCATCACCGGCGAGGGAACAAGTGCGTCGGGGGTTGGTCCGCGGTCCAGCAACAATGCATAATTCCAACCGTAGCGAATTTGATCTTCGGTCGTACCGGCTGTACCTTGTATGGTCAGCGCACTGGTCCCGCTGATGGCCACGGCTAACAATTCGCCCAGCATCGACTTGGCTGTACCCGGCTCGCCCACCATCATCAACCCTCGTTCGCCAGCCAGGGTCACGACGCAGCGTTGAATGATATCCCGCGGCCCCACAAACTTGGCGTCGATCGCCCGCGCCACCTGCTTGGACTTGCCGACCTTTTCACCATTGGTGCCGCAGATAAAGTCGACGACGCTTTGCGGAGACAACAACCAATTTTCAGGTCGTTCGCATTGGTCCATTTCCGCCAACAGTTGCAAGTCTTCGGCGTAGCGCACTTCGGCCGGTGGTACCTGCTGACGCACGGACGTTGATGCGTTGCTTGCACTATTTACAGTCTCCACTTCACTCTTAGTTGCGACCATGCTTTCACTCGCTTGTTGTGTGTGACTCTTCGGCAGCGATTTGTTCTTCGCCATGCTATTTCTTTCGTCCTTGCTGAAGCTGAGCTTCTTCGTAGCGTGGTGGATCACCCGCTTCGACTCGTTGCCAGGCACGTTGGAAGATCGCGTCTAGCGCATCCTGGCAGACAATGAGTTCGGCATAGTAGCCGCGAAACGCTTCGATCGAATCGTATCCATACAGCGGCAACTTCCAGCTTTCGATTGGTAAGTTGGGCAGTGCCAGTGCCTCCCAACCGCCCGGAAGAAAAACATCACGACCGGCTCGGGACCGTTTCGCTTTGACGACCAGCTCTTTTGCGATCAGTTCTTCCGTCAGTTCACTCCATTGTTTGGTGGACCATTCATTCCACTGACAAACGTTTTTCGTAGTCGGATCGGGAAGCGCGAGTAGCTGCAAATACAAAGCGGCTGCTTCATCACTGAGCTTCAGCTTCTTTGCAACCTGTGCAACTAACTTGGGATGCGACAGGCGTGGGTCTTGGTCCCAACGACCGTCGGGAACGGGTGATTTCTCGTTCCAGGAAGATAAGCGTTCAAAGGCTTCACCCCGAATCGCCAAGACTCCCAGCGCTGCATGCACGTTTGTCTCAGCGGACATCTGGTAGTCGTACGTGATGCCCGCAACCGCCTGAATGCGTTGCAAGTCGGCTTGGCTCTTTAATTCCGCAGTACGGAACAAGCAGACGACTCGCGGCGGAATCAAACCGACAACGATCAGGCCGTTATCCCCACGATAAATTCCATCGGCATCTTTTTCTAGCTTGCCAACGAGGGAAGAAAACGCATTGAGCGATTCGTCTGCCTTGACGTCACCATAGCCGTCGAACTGTGAGAAATTCGCACCAAACGGCAGCAGAGTGGTTGGGTGGTCGCACAGACCTTTGGCTTCTTTGATTAGCTTGGGAATCTGACGCCGTAGTTCGTGGCCTGATGGAAGCACATAGTTCGTGATTCCGATAGCCCGTGCGACATGGGTAACGAAGTGGCCTGGCTGTGTAACCCAAGTTGGGTCGTAGCGCAATTCCAATAACTCGGCGTTGTTGCGGCGTTTGGTGATGTCGATCTTCGCTATTCGTGGGCGAAGCGCAACGGCATTTTCTGGATCCGAAATCATCTCTGCAAATCTGCTGTTCGACAACGAGCCATACACCTTGCTCGTCTTTTCGATCACGGTTGCCAGTTGCGCGGGAATCGTGAATGTTTTCTCCTGCGATCCTTTCCAAGCCATCATCATGCGTCGCACTGCAAGGCTGCGTTTGGTACTCAAAGCGTCGGCTGGGTTGTTTCTCGCAAACTCGCAACCGATATTTGCCGGTGGCTTTTCCGCGTCCAGTTGGGCAATGGCGACTTGAATGTCTTTTACTTTCCAGTTGTAGAAATCGCGAATTCCCTTCGTCAACTTTTCCTGTCCATACCGTTTCGTTCTGAGGTTTCCCATGAATGCGATGGCGACGGCAATTGGTTGCATGCCCAGCTGATTGGCCGCATCCTGAATATCCTTGGCGTCTGGGAAAGGAATTTCTTCCAGTTTTTCAACCGCATCAACGAAAGCTAACAACTGTGCTGGTGACCATGACTTGGCGACCACGGTTGTTTCTTGGACATTCATCCCTTTCGGGGGCTTGGCCTTGTTTTTGGTGGATCGTTCGATGACGACAACCTGATCTCCCGAATAGCTGAAGAAACGATAGGCCACATAGCGACTCGTGCCTTCGACGAATGCGATCGGCGCATTGTGTTCGATCTTATCTTCAAACGACTTTTTCTTTGTCGCCGGGGTCGCTCCAGGGAATTGGAATTCAGCTGTGGAACGATAAACAACCAATCCTTCAATGATTGACAAGAAATTGCTGTCCGAAAACATGCGAAGTGCGTCGAGCCACGCAGTGCGAATTCGTTTAGATACGCTCTCGCCCAGTTCTTCGTTGGTCGCAATTCGCCAGAAAGCATTGTAGGCGACGGCCACTGGATCGATCAGCAGCGCGAACCAATACAGGTCGGTCTGAGGCAAAGCATCCAACGACTCACCGGCCAGGAACCTTGCCGCCGTACGGATGTGTTCCGCGTTGTCAAACTCGCTGCGCGAATTGAAGTGAATTGGAATAGACAAATCACGGTCCAACTCCAACTGCAGCAAACCTTCGTTGGCACGTTCCATAACGACTTGCGTCACCGCAACCGTCGCCTGAGCTTTTGCATCCGTCTTGGACATTTCTTGACATTTGGCAACCAGCTTGTCCAACGAAATCCTTTCGGTCGCTGCAATGTAAGCCAACTTGGCGACGCCCATGACCAAGCGTTGCGGTGCACCGGTGAGCCAACTCATCACGGCTGTTTGTCCCGCTTGCCGCTTGGGGTCGGGCGAGTCCGGATCTTCCTTGACCCTCTTGGCTTCATGTTCGTCCGCTGCAGCCACCAGCAGTTGCTTTACGACGGTCTCGTCGACAGTGCGCAACTTCTTTGAACTTGGCTCATGTCTCGTTCGCATCAGGTGCAAAAAAGGAACCTCCACCGGTATCGGCTGTCCAGACCAATATCGATTCGCATCACTGTTAATGTTGGCAATCGTGATATTGGAGCTCTGATCGATGATCATGCCATTGTTGGTGATGAGCCAAGCCCCATCGCTCGACGGTTTATCCATCAATCCGACCGGCGCCAGGAAACCACTGGTCGGTTGTTCGGTGGCTGGAATGGTCACTGAACGGCCGTCGACTCCGGTCCCTTCCATCGAACCGTCACGACGCCGCACGACGCGCCAACCAATCAAACCACCGTGCGAACCGAGTGGTGAGTCGCCCGACAACTCGGGCGCAGGCAACATGTTGGAAATCCCATACAGGATTCTGGCTCCCGCTGGCAGGTTGCTTTCAAAAAACGGCGGAACGCTGTCACGCATGACCTTGCCCGTCTGCGGATCGATTTCACGACAATTGATTTTGGAATTGGAATCATCGCTCGCATAGTCGATCCAACGGTTTCCTTCCGACTCGAACTTCCAAACGCGCGATCCGTCGGAGAACCAGTTGGCTTCGAACGTTGGCAGAAGATCATCTCCTTCGCGAATCGCTTGGCCACCCAGAAACCAACTTCCGTCCGCCAAGTGCACTACTTTAAACGATGCATAATAGCCAAAATATTGGTTGGTCTTCCTGGCTTTTGAAGTCGATTCGTTCAACCATCGCCAGGTCCGATCCCAAGTTTGGTTCCGCTGAAAGAGGAGCGCAGTCTCGCCGATCGGTATTAAGAACTCAAGCTCCTCGCCTTTTGGCAATACGAGCGGAAGAGACTTGAACGTAGCAGGGCCGACCACGTGAAGTTCGCCGCCGCTGGCATAGCTGAAACAAGGAAAGACCGCATTGCCGTTGCGGTCGTGGCGTGTTTTTGAACGAGCAATCGGAAACGCGTCAGCGGCTCGGTCGAGCGCATCCCAACCATACTCGTCAAAGACGCCTGCTTGCAAAGCACGCTGCAGGTTTTTGGCTACGTCGATGGCGGCCAGACGAGTGGTTAACTCCGGATACTCGGCCACCGTACCTGGGCCAACACACTTGTTAAGATGGTTCAGTGATTCTTCCAGTTGGATCAGACCACCCTGTTCCATTGCTTTGAGTTGCAGATCCAAGTATTGCCACCAATACTTTTTGACAACTGGATGATCAACCACCGCTGACTCAAAGGCGCGACGCGGGGCGGTCGTGCGTCCGTAACTGTGGCGATTGTGCGACGATTCCCCTTTAAATACAACCAGCTCTGGCATCGCCTCGACCAGGCGTGTGGTGAAGCGCTCGTCAGCGGCGATGGCCGATAACTGTGAATTGCGTCGCGGATGGTCCACCACTTCGCGCAGCCAGCCGGAAAACTCCAGGTTGCATTTCGCCGTCTCGTCGCTGACCGGAATCTGCAACTGCAGGCAGGTTTCCAGAACGTCAACATCCACCCAGTTTTGCCATCGTTGGGCAGGGTTGAGATTCAGCGGCTGGCCTTCGTTCTTCAACACCTCAGCCATCTTCTCGAGCAAGTCGAAGATTCTGCACTGCGGCGAGGTCTCTACGACGGCCAACTTAGCGATCCAGGCGGCTCGACCTCCGGGGAGCTCCACGTCCTTCGGCAGTTGATCCGCTGGTTGCCACAACAAGGGCAACACCTTCCACTGTTCCAGCAACTCTAGCCACGCCCAAACCAAACTATCATCGGTGTAACGCGGCTGGGGATTGGTGTGCACCAACAGCCACATCCCAAACGATTCGCTCCGTTTGACGATGTTTCCAACTTGCTTCTGGACCGACTTCCAAAACTGCATCGGTGCTCGCACCATGGCAGGCGAACTGATAATTGCTTCCAGAAACGATTCGACTTCCTGGTCAACGTTTAGCTTGGCCCCTTTCGCCAAACGAATCAGATCGGTTCCGGCGTTTCCGGTAGGAGCCATGCCACCCAAGGTCCGACGTATCAACAAATCGCGATAGGTATCATACGCTTCTTGGGGCGGGAATTGCTCGGACAGATCCTTGGAATAATCCGACAGGGCTTTGCCGGAGAGACAGCCGCTGAGGGAAAATTCGAGAACTGCATCGCGGCGATGCTCGCGATCGATCTCGAGCGCATGCACACGCTCTGCTTCCAACGCCTTGTTAAGCGCGCGTCCGCCGTAGGTCACATTGCCAAGATTTTTAAAGGACCGCGCCGCCTGTTCCCAAAATGCCGGCAAGAAATGCCTGACCGACTTGTTCAACTCGTCCGCCATCTCCGCGTACATTTCCCAGGCGTGACCTGGTTTGGCGGAGGCCTTGCGTTCGGCCGCTTTCATCCGCTTGACGAGATCAAGCGCGTAACGTGCTTGCTTGGGTTGATGGATTAACGCCCAGTGGGCAAAATCAAGCGCCGTGCGGTGCTGACGTGCCAGTGGCGGGCTGATCTCATGCGGCTGCATCCCCAAGTAGTCCATCGCTAGATCTTCGGCTTCCACCAAACGATCGGAACTAAGTTTAACGACGATGCGAGCGCCAAGCGCGGGTGCAGTGTAGCTGCGTGCAACGATCGCTTCGGTCGCAGCTTGATCGCACGTGGCATCGACTGGTATCAAACCACCTGCTTCCAGTTGACGTTGAGTCTTCGACGGATTCATTCGCTCTTCTCCTCGACTTTCCGTTTCGCGTAGATCGCTGCCGCCATCCTCATTCCTTCGCTAAACGTCACGGGGCCAACGTCACGCATGGCCACCGCTTTTTGGTCCTGGCCGACGAACAACAACTCTCCCGTTTCAGTTTCCGCTTCGGGATATTCACCGCCGACATAATAACGCGCTTCCAGCGGCGACTCCCCCTCCCAGACTCGACAGATTGCATAGCCACCACGAACGGGATAGCCCAGTCTCCTGCAGGCACCCAACGCAAAATTCAACTGTTCGAATTTACCACCTTCATAGTCACGGATTGCCCGGAGTTCTTGTTGGTCCTCCTTCATTTGGTGAATAGGTCGATAAAGCTGTTCAACTGCTTGTTCTAGCTTTAAATCGTTGGCCAACTCACGCAGGTCATCCAGTTCACTAATCAGAATCGGATGGGGAATGGCTAGAAGCGGTTGCTTGAGCCATTGACTCTCCCCATCGACGTCAACGATGCCCAACCCCTTGTGCTCGTCGATCGCCCTGAGCAGCCCCATTTTTTCCAAGTCCACGTCTCCGAGCGCATTTGCTGGAGCGACCACGACATTTTCCAGGGCCCTCCGCCAATCGACATCGCACCAGACCTGGTGAAAGACTTCTCGCGGCACCAACAATGAACGCAGCAGCCAGCGCTCGATGGTGTGGAGGCATTCTAGCGCATGCTCATCCAACCAGTCTGACATGGCAGACAATTGTTGCGCCTGGTCGGACTCCTTCAGCCACGGTGGAAGTGTGGCCAACGTCTTTCCTTTGGGGTTCCGACAAACCAATTTTCCATCTTGCAAAGCGATCGAATAGTCGCGATCCGCTGGTAACCAATGCAGATCATCCTCATCCGCCTTACGCTCTGACAACTTGGTAGCTCTGCTCGCTTTAGCCACAACAAATCTCCTAAACTTAGAACCAGCAACTCCATCTGTGATGAGCGAAACAGCTTAGAATCAACGAGAAAATAAGTTAACCGTTCACGGTTGAAAAACGGATTGGGCGTTAGTTTAACTTAATTTGCTACCGCCCGGGTACGGACGGTCAGCACATATTTGTTGAAGAACGATCGCCACCACGTAGGTCAGCCTCTCCGAGGCTGACACCAGCAAAACAGGGGCTTTTCGAGTCTCCGGAGTCCACCACCATTTCATAAGTGGAATATTCGCTACAGAATGAGCGGTTAGATGATTAATTCGAAGGTAGAGGGCCAACGCTGAATGAAAAACGAAGGCTCCAACTAAACTAGGAGCTATGCGAAACACGAACCTCAAAAATCAGCCTCGAGTGGCGTTATTGTTGGTAATTCTCTGCCTGAGCTTCCTATGCGGTAGTCTGGGAACATTTCCAGTTCGCGCGGATGATTGGATGACATGGAGTTCAACGTACACGCATGATCCATATTCGGGTCAACGCGTTGATCAGTACGCACTGCCAGTAGAACCCGCAGCACCGTTTCGCGAGGATTTTCAGCGGAGCGGTTTTCGCCATACGCGTAGTACGTTGCAGGCAGGACAGTCGGCGGACAATTTGCATATCGTCGAACAATGGGGTCGAGCGATCGTACCGTATGAAGAGTGGCGTTTCCCGTATCGCCCCTATTCCGTTCCCTATGACGCCTGGGGTCCACAAGCACCTTATGGCATCATCAACGGAAACTTTGGTGGAGGTTTTGGTCGTCCATTCGTACCCCACTCCGGCTCACCCTATGCAGGAAGTGGAATGTCTACACCTCCAGGCCATGTTGGTCCTGGTTTCGGTCCTGCATTTGGACCTGGTGCTGCTTATGGTTATGGTCCGGGTGCTGGTTTCGGTCATGTAGGGCCAAATGGCTTTCCACTTCAACCGCAGTACCAAAACCAACCTTGGTTCGATGGAACGTATCCATCTGCACCGCCCCTTGATGCGACTCCTGATCGACAGTTCTTTTACGACCCTCGCCGTTAGCACTCACCTTCACGGCTCGAAAGGTCATTTCGAGCCAGTTCATCGCGCAATTGCGCTGCCAATTCGTATTGCTCCGATTCGACGGCTTCGTCGAGTTGTTCTTTCAGACTCTTACCGATGTCGAAGTCTTGGCGGAGCGATTCGCGGAGGTCGATCAACCGATTGACAAGTTCATCGGATTCGAATTGATCTTCCCAGCCCATTTCTTCAAAATTCTCTTCGATCAATTCGAGTCCGTCGTTCAGGGCCTCGATGGCCCTGGCGGCCGACTGTTCTTCGATCGCTTGCAAAGCGGCGGCTTGACTGCGATGAAAGATCACGAAAGCTCGATGCTGCTCATGTTGCAACGTCCACTCTTCGCATTGCGAATGTTCGCGGCAAAAGTCCATCAAGGCTAATGTGTGGTCGGCATCTCTCACGGCATTTCCGAACTTCTGCAGACGCAACCAAGCAACCCGGCGGTGGTAGAATTGGACAAACTCACGGTCTATTTCCACGCACGTCTCGTCATCCAGCTCAAAGTCCGGATCGCGGGCTTCGCGGTGGCAAAGCCAGTCGAGTATCGTTGGATGCCCTTCCGGATGAACGCCATCGGGACGCCCGGTAGTTTCGAGCTGCAAAATGCCCAAATCGACGCGCAACTGGATTATATCCCGTCCGTCCGCCCCTTTGATCAGGCGGACGCAAAGCGATTCCGGCTCGAACGGCCACTGCTTTAGCAGGTAGTCTAAATGTTGATCCGAACGCATTTCGGTTCCCCCCTATCCAAAACCTAGTTCACTTTGGCAAGTATAGCAACAAGATCGATCTGGTGAAGCTTGGAAAACTTGGGGGACCGCCCCGGCGCATAATTGCCATGGCTGAAAGTGGATGTTTAGGGGTCATGTCGCTTGGCGAAAACAGGCGACTAATACCATTTCAATGGACAGTTGGCGGTCGACCACGAATCTGACGAAGAACACAGACTAAATAATCGTTGTTTGTCCGCTACAATGACTCGCAGTTGCCGTTTTTTCGGCCCATTGTGAAATTCGCCACCGTCCACGTCGAGCAGATAACTATGAGCGAACCAACTGAGGTAAGGCTGGCCGGAAATCGGTTGGCCGGGGAGGCTTCGAACTGCCAAACGCAGGGAACTCAACAAGGAGAGTCGATCACTCTGGCAGAAGCTCAGCGGACAGTAGACGACTGGATCCAAAAGGTTGGCGTGCGCTATTTTTCGGAACTGTCCAACTTGGCACAACTCGTAGAAGAGGTTGGTGAATTGGCACGCATCATTTCGCGGCAATATGGCGATCAAAGCTTCAAAACGGGGGATAAGGACCTGCACAACCTATCAGACGAAATGGCGGACGTTCTTTTCGTCCTAATTTGTTTAGCGAACCAGACAGGTGTGGATCTGACCGCCGCATTTCGCAAGAATCTCGAAAAGAAAACGGCCCGTGATTCCGACCGGCACTTGAACAACACCAAGCTTCTTTGACCCAAAAATTCAATACTCACTTACTCAATTAGACGAAGAGCAGAATAAAGATATGAGCCTGATCATTATGCGTCGCATCAAGTTTTGTGCCGGCCATCGCCTGTTTGAACATGGTGGCAAGTGCGAACATTTTCACGGTCACAACTACGTTGCCGATTTTTTCGTAACCGGTGACGAGGTAGACTCGGTGGGGCGAGTCCTGGATTTTGCCGATTTAAAAGCTCGTACCAAGGGTTGGATCGATGACAACTGGGACCATAGTTTTTTGGTCTACGAAAAAGATCAAAATGGAATCGATGCACTGTCGATGGTTCAACCCACTCGGTTGTTTAAAATGCCTTATAATCCGACCGCCGAAAATATGGCTCGCTACTTGCTCGAAGAAGTTTGTCCACAAGTTCTAGCGGGAACGGGTGCACGGGCAACTTCGGTGCGCATCTGGGAAACGGAAGAAGCGTACGCTGAAGCGATTGCGTAAACATCACGAAGCACTGGCGATGCAGGAGTAGGAGTGAGTGGGGCAAGAAATATTAAGCAACGAGTTTTCGCAGCGTGATTTTGAAGCATTTGAAAGCCATTTGCGATCCGAGATGACGCTCTTGCGAGATTGGTTCCAAGGAAACAAGTTTGCAAATGACGATCTCCAATGCGGATTGGAGCTTGAAGCTTGGCTGATCGATGCAGACGGAATTCCCGTTCCCGATAACACGCTTTTTTTGACGACACTGGATCGGTCATCGGTAGTCCCTGAACTCTCAAAATTCAATTTTGAGCTTAACGTTACACCTCAATACGTCAGTGGTTCTGGGCTAGCTGATATGCGACGTGAATTGTCGGTGACGTGGGATCGTTGTGCGCAGGTTGCCGAGAAACTGGATCACCGCATCGTATCGATTGGCATTCTGCCCACTGTCCGAGATGCAATGTTGTGCGTGGAGAACATGTCGCCCCTAAGACGATATGCGGCCTTAAACGAACAGGTATTGCGACTGCGCGGCGGGCGCCCGATTCGCCTGACGATCCACGGTCAAGACCACTTGGACTCGACGCACACCGACGTAATGCTCGAATCGGCCGCAACATCAGCTCAGGTGCATCTGAAAGTTCCTCAAGAGGCTTCGGTACGATATTACAACGCAGCGGTTATTGCTTCGGCGGTAACCGTCGCCGCCTCTGCCAATGCGCCCCTATTGTTTGGTAGGCGATTGTGGGATGACACGCGGATTACCTTGTTTGAGCAAGCGGTGGATACAGCCGGTCCATCGCCGCGGGTGAGCTTCGGAAACGGCTACATTAAGAATTCCATGTTCGAACTGTTTGAAAGGAACGTTTCAAACCATCGTGTGCTACTGCCAGCCGAGTTGGACGAACCACCATCGAGATTGCCCTATGTGAGAATGCACAACGGGACGATCTGGACCTGGAATCGCCCCTTGATCGGATTCGAAGCGGATGGCAAACCACATTTACGCATCGAACATCGCCCCATGTCGGCCAGTCCAACGGTGGCTGACCTATTCGCCGACGTCTTGCTATTTCTCGGATTGACCAAGTACTTGGCTCAATTACCATCCCCCCCCGAGAACGAGCTAACTTTTGAGCAAGCCCGTGACAATTTCTACGAAGCCGCACAGCACGGTCTGCGCGCGCAAGTGCTTTGGATCGATGGGAAGACCTACAGCGTGTCGCAACTATTGACGGAAAAAGTGTTGCCCAGCCTTTCCGCAAACTTGCTCCCATTAGAAATTGATTCATCATTTGTCGACGAGGGTGTTGGCATCCTAGCCGAGCGTGCGAGGACGGGTCAGAATGGAGCTAGTTGGCAACGCCGCAAGTTTGCCGATTTAAAAGGCGATTTGCGAGCCCTGCTGCTCGACTACCTTCGACAACAGGCAGCAGGACTGCCTGTCCACACCTGGTCTTAGGTCGACAACCACGTTTCACGCTCGACCTGGACGACGACATCTTTGGCCCCTACTCAGATTGAAGTTATTGAATGTTGGACGTGTTCCACGAATTGCCAGCCGGCTTTCTAACAACAGAGGCCCGCAAAATTGGTCAAGTATGCAGTCGTCCCACCTTAATTCATCTGCCAGGACGGCGCCAGCCAGCGGTATTCGTTTCCATCTTGCTGCATGGAAACGAAGATGTCGGACTTTTGGCAATTCAGAATGTGCTCCGTCGATATCACGATCGCCAACTACCTCGCGCCTTGACCATTTTTGTCGGCAACATCGAAGCATGTGCCGAAGCGGTGAGATATTTGCCCCACCAGCAGGACTTTAACCGAGTGTGGCCCGGATCGGAGCTACCTCAATCGGCAGAACACGAGCTAATGCAGCACGTAACTGACGCCGTAGTCGAGCATGGTGCTTTTGTAAGTATCGACCTGCACAACAATACGGGACGCAATCCGATTTACGGTTGCATCTGCGACGTCTCACCTGAGCACATCTACTTGGCGTCCATGTTCAGTCGCACCGTCGTTTATTTTACGAGGCCGCGCGGCGTCCAGACGCAAGCCTTCACGCGACATTGTCCATCGGTAACATGCGAGTGCGGTCAGATTGGCGATCAAAATGGAGTCCTGCGAGCGGCCGATTTAGTGGACGCCTGTTTGCATTTGGACCAATTTCCTCATCATGCATTACCCGACGGCGATGTTCATCTATTCCACACCGTAGCACGCATCCGACTACGTGAAGGATGTACGTTTGGCTTCAGCGATGGACACGATGTAGTTTTGAGGGATGACCTCGACTCTCTTAATTTTGTCGAGCTCAACATTGGCGAGCCGTTTGGCAAATTGCATCGACAGCTGGAAGAGTGCTTTGTTGTCGTCGATGAAATAGGCCGCGATGTAACGCGTCTGTACCTGGACGTGTCCAGTCAAAGTGTGCGACTCAACAAAGCAGCGATGCCATCCATGTTCACGCGCAATCTCGATGTGATTCGACAAGATTGCCTGGGTTACCTGATGGAACGACTACCACAAGTTGCCCAACGTTAAGACCCTGGCATCCACGGCTAGGCCGTCCACGGCCCTACTCAATCTTCTCAATTTCCACCCGCAGTTTCTTGAGTCCGCGATAAAGCAGGCCTGCCACTGCAACGCGGGATCTCCCTATATGCAGCGCAATTTCGGTGACAGACCGTTGGTGCACATATTTCATTACAAGGGCTTCTCGCTCGTCTTCCAACAAGTTTTGCAAAGCTGCGGACAACCCTTCCAATCGTTCGTTCAACACAATCACTCGACTTGGAGAATCTTCATCGATTGCAAATTCGCCGCACAACTTTGAATCCGAATGGCTACGTTGGTATTGGAAACGACGTTCTTTGGAGATGTCTCGCTTTTGGCTCCGCCAATGGCGTCCAATGTACGCCACCTTGTTGCACAGAATTCGCTTGAGCCAAGCCCTGAACTCCAACTCGCTTCGTCCGCGAAATTGGGGAAGGTCGATGTGCGCAGCCAATAGAGTCTGTTGGACGACATCCGACACATCCGCCTTGACTCGCAAACGACGACTTAGCTGCTTCGGCGCCAAGACTTTAAGATAATCGCGATACTCATCAAGCGATTCAGGTGAAAAAGGCTGGCCATCGATATCACGAGATTGATCGCTGAGTTGTGTTGGGCGCGTCGACATATCCAGATTCTTTCGTTAGAGAAGCTACTAACTCCCCAGATGACTTTCCCATCAACATCGGGCGCGCAAAACAGTGAAATGTGCACAAAGTGGCCGAGCGGGTGGTTATCCCAAGGCAAGGATGTGCGCCGATGCCGCAAGGCAACGGTTTGTCCAATGTGTTCTATTGATTACCGCTGCTAGTTGGAGTTTCTCCATTGCTCAGTTGTCCAATGAGACGCTCGAGTCAACTCACGTTACGCGCTTAGTCGTCCTGCGGAGCCGTCGACGTGTGGTCGTGCACGATTTTCCATTCGTCGTCCAACTGCCGAAGAACGAGTGTAAATCGTCCACCAATTGGTTCTTCGCGTTTGAGTTTCCAAACACCAAGAACTTGCATTGCGGCATCCCCCAACATATTGAACTCGAGCTCACTGAATGCTAGCTGTCCCATCGCCCTGGCATCGGGATAACGCTGTTTGTATCGCGCCAACGTAGTTGAATAACCACGTGTAATCTCCCCTCCGGATGCAAAGGTCAATTGATCACTCTGCCAATAGGCGGCCATGAACTTGTCGATATCACCTTGGTTCCACGCGTTGACTTGTGCTTGCAGAATGTCAGCAACCACGGCGAAAGGCTCCTCCGAGGTCGACAGTTTTCCGTCGATCAAGTCCAAATGCACTTCGAATCTCCCACTGCTGTCTGCTATACCACAGCTCATGCCGCGCGTGTTATGGTGCAGTGCTATCTGTCCTTGTGACGAAACCGAGATGACTCCGCCGACATTTGGTTTCAGCGTAGTCCGCAGCGCCTTTTCAACTGCGCTGCTAAGCGGGCGGTTTGCATAGCGCATCTGTGCTGCAATATCGAATGCGATGGAATGGCGAATGAACTCCTCGCCAACCCCGGTACAGGATATTGCACAGGCATCATTGGCAGCATAGGTTCCTGCGCCGATGATTGGCGAGTCACCAATTCGACCGGGAAGTTTTCTTGAAGTCCCCCCAGTACTTGTGCCTGCCGCCAAGTTCCCGTGTGAATCAAGTGCCACACAACCAACAGTTCCCAAATAGTCCGCGCTGTTTGGTGGCTGCCGATGCGTTAGGAAGTAGCTAGGATCCACCAACTGCAGTTGTTGTTCTGCCGCAAAAGCGTCCGCCCCCTTACCTGCCAAGAGGACATGTTTGGTTTCTGACATCACGCGTCGCGCAAGCGAAATCGGATTTTTTACGGTGGTCACACCCGCCACGGCTCCGCAGGCAAGTGTCTTCCCATCCATGATCGAGGCATCCAATTCCGCACGACCGTCCGAATTTAATACAGCACCACGTCCTGCGTTGAAGTTGGGATTATCTTCAAGTGCGTTGATCACTGCTTCCGCGGCATCCAGCGCACTACCTCCCGCCGTCAAATGATCGGAACCGATCTTTAGCGCTGCCGCGAGCCCCTCACGCCTAACTTTCTGCTGCTCTGCGTCCCAGCCAGTTGGGTCGCCAGCTCCACCATGAATTGCGATGGCCCACTCCATTTTGGGCGACTCCTGGCCACAGACTTTATCGTGCAACGTTATTCCTGTAACTAACAATAGAAAGGAAGCGAAGAAAAGTGCCTTACAATCAACCATGTTTTTCGTAACCGTTCACGGGGTCGGAGGGATGGGCCTGAAAGTGAAATAATTGTCCCCAAATTTTCTGTACTCAGCTTAAGGCAACCATCGCAAGGAACAAAACAATTGGGGACAATTGTTCTACATTCCCGTGAAACAATTGGGGACAATAAACCCTGTAAAGCTGTCATTTCCTTTGCTCGAGAATTTTCTGAGTTGCCGCGTGCCTCGACCCATTAAACTTTCGTTTCGGCGGCGGTTTTTTGGGTGAGCGGTAGTGCTTCCGATAGTAACG
>JBGSUV010000154.1:0-50595 GCA_041753315.1 Pirellulaceae bacterium
TAAGTCGTAACAAGGTAGCCGTAGGGGAACCTGCGGCTGGATCACCTCCTTTCTAAGGAAAACTAGTCTACTCGTGGTAACACGACTGACTTATCCGTGAGCATAACCTTGCAAGCTACCACTTGTTAGTTTCGTCTAACATGCGGTCGCAGCAACTTGATGAGAGCTTATCACACCAAATTTCAATATTGCCCGTTACTGGCCTAGCCAGTAACGGGTTTTTTCGTCGACTGCTCTGTCGTCGTTCGCTCTGTCGTCGTTCGCTCCGCGAACGATTCGCACCTTCTTTGACTATCCTGCAACGCCATTTACCGACTGCTGAGACGGCCTCTTGCGAACACTCTCGCATGTTTCGTTCGCGGAGCGAACGACAACAGTGGGCAACTCTCGACACAAATTGCTAGCATTGCCGGCAAACTCAAACGGCTCAAAAGGGTCACTTCTTTCGATACGACGAGTGCCACCGCTAAAATCGTTCAACTTTTACACGCGACCTACCCGATATCCCAACAGTAGCACATTCGAGGCTCTCGCAAACGAGGTCTGGGAGTGCTTATCAGATCACTATTTGAGTGAACTCTTTCTACTGTTAAGGGTCGTGGGCGATGAGACACCGAATGCCAAAAGTGGAATTGATGGTACGCCGACGTCGAATGTTATCGCTTGCACTCGGGTTATCGGTAACGTCCGCGTCGGCGATGGCCCAGACTGAGCTACCGTCGCTTCCGGAACTACCACCGTTGCCGATATCGGCTACCGCGCCCTTGCCGCAACCCTATCCGTTTGCCAACCCTACAGAAACCAAGTCCAAAGCGGTTTCTGCCAGAGTCGTTGGTCTGCTTGGACTGAGCGTGTCTACGAATCAAAAGCCGACTGCTCCCGCCACGTTCCCAACCGCTCTGCTTAAACCCATGGCCGGTGCTGATCTCGCCGATCTCCCCTCGACTGAATCACAAGTGGTTATGGCCACCGCGTTGCAGGCGACTACAAGTGAGACCGTAGAATTTGCTGGTACGATTGAATTTGAAGAAACGTCGGACCAGGGACAGCCAAGCCAATTACCAGCACGCACTGACGAACGAGAACTGGCCGGAGTCGGTTCTCTTTCAGCGTCACTCATCGATATCGACATTCCGCTTGAGGGATCTTCGAACCCAACCGTTCCGGTACCAAAAGTCCCGACGGTGTTGGTCACTGAAGCTTCTCTGCCTGAACTGCCATCGTCAACGCCAGAACAAAGTCCGTCTCGGACTCCTACAATTTATCGCCCCGAATCAGCGCAGGGACTGAGCTTGCACAAGTTGCAACCCAAATCGGAAGTAACGCCAACAAAGCCAGAGAGCCGAAGCAGTCGCGGTGATGTTGAACTCGCCAGCCGAGTCACTGAGGCATCCGCGGTCGTGCAGGGTTCTGAAGTCTACTCGTTGTCCGACGATGCTGTTAGTTCATTTAGCCTGTCCGATAAAGAGACGATCTCGAAATCGAACAATACCATTGCTGTCCATCGCGACCGAGACTTTTCGCTCCGCCAAGGCGCGTCGAATGGAATGCAAATTCCAACGATGTCGCATGAACCACGGGCAATGCAAGTTCAAATCGAGGGTGTTTCTAACTCGCCAACTCAGTTGACATCCACTGGCAACCACAAGCAACCTGGACGCGAACCGTTAGAAATTTTATTTAACGAAGATGCACCACGACGAAATCTGACGAACCCCGCTCCGGCGACGAACGGCGGATCCCGTTTAGGTAATTTGACATCCAAGCAACGGCCACCGGCTTCTTCAAGCGGGAGCATTGCTCCGGGCCAAATGAAACATGGTTCGATGTTGCGAGTTGGGATACAGGACGCCATGTTGGTCCAAAGTGATGTCCCGATCATCGAACTTTCAGTTGAGAATCCAGAAGTTTGCCAGTTGCTTCAAACCGGCAGCCAGTCCTATTCACTACTGGGATTGCATGCGGGCAGCACGCGAATTGCCTTGGTCTCCTCGCTCGACAATGGCGAACGAACTGTTGAAATCCGCGAAGTTTCCGTTGCGCCACCGGGCGTGCCGAACAATAGCGGATTGGAAGGACTTGCAGAAGGAATTTCAGCTTCGCTTGAAAAACTCTATCCACAATATGCGATCGATATCGATATCGTAGATCGCAGTTTGTTGGTTCAGGGTGAAGTTAGTTCGGAGCTCGAAGCGAAACGCATCATCGCGTTCGTTCGCAAGGCTTCATTGTCTCCTGTTGTAGATCGTTTGAAATCGCAGGAACAATAGTAGTCCGAACGTAGATTGCATTGATTGACAGGCACCTTGGCGGTGCCACGAATTTCATTTGACGACGTTACCAGCGCATGTTGAAGTCATCTGTGATGGAGCTTCCAGCAGGCGTGACCACACTAGCAAGGATGCTTTCGAGGATTGCCATGCGTAAAATCCTGATGTTACCACGCGCCCGATTGACCGCAGTAACCGCTGTTGTTTATCGCGCCAGTTTTGCCGCATTCGGAGCAAGTCTAGCGGTCATGTTATGCTGGTCCAGCATTTCTACCGCTCAGAGCCCGCAGCCGTATGCTCAGAGCCTCTCAAATATTGGGGAATACCCAGTGGTGAGTGGCAATCTTCGCTTTACCGACGCTCCGGCGACGGACGAGTCGCAGTCGCTACTGAATAGTTCGGCCATCGAGCCCGCCAGCTTTTCCAGCGGTGGGTCCTTGTTCGCCGCCCATGCTGCCCCTCCGCCCGATCCATGCAATCCTGGTTGCGACGTCGCTTGGTATGTAAATTACGATGCCCTGTGGCTGCGACGCGAAGGCGATAAGCGATTTTCGCTCTCGCGCAATACAACGCTCGAAGACTTTGACTACGAGTTTGGTGGACGCTATACAGTTGGCCGTTTACTCGACTGTGTCAATGGTTGGGAAGGCGTTTACACTGGCCCCTACGAATGGGAGCGTCAAGGAACGATTACGGGCGCTGCAAATCTGCAAAGTCAGTTCCAAGTGAATCCGCTCACCGGCTTCACCGCCGCGGACATCACCGCTTTTAACAACGCAAACACCCATACTCAGTTCTACGAAGCGAAGATGCAGAGCTTTGAATTGAACCGAAAATGGTGGACGTGGGACGTGCTTTCGACTTTGATTGGCATTCGCTATGTCGATTATGAAGAAAACTACGCATTCGCATCGACGAGTGCGGCCGGTTCGGGACTCTACACCGAAGCTGTCGACAATCGCATGGTTGGAGCGCAGGTGGGCGCAGACATCCTTTACCCTGTCAACTTGCGAACCAGCATCGGTCTGCGAGGCAAGGGTGGCGTTTATGCAAACTTCGATGAACGGGCAACCTTCCTGAGAAATGCTGGCACCATCCTGCTCAACACAGGCGACGAAGATGTCGAAGTGGCAGGGCTTATCGAGTTGGGAGTTCACGGTAACTACCAGATTGTGCCCAGCATACGACTCACCGCTGGCTATGAATTCTGGTACATGCCAGGGGTAGCGACCGTGCCCGAGCAAAGTCCTAGCGTGTTGACTCCCGCCAGCGGCACCACAGTTTTCAATGAATCCGATCTTTTTCTACACGGTGGTAGCGTCGGGGCTCAAATCCTGTTCTAGGATCCCCGGACCTGACTTCGGAGTTCAATATAACAACGCAGTTCGATCGAACGCGGCATCTCAGATGTCGCGTTTTTTATTTGCCTCGTTCGTTATAATGAAAGCTTATGATTCCCCTTCAGCGAAATCACGTAGTTACGGTCACTTCCAGCCATGCTGAAAAAAGTTTTGTCTGCTTGGCGTCGCAACCACGGCACACAGCTGTTTGCCATTGGATGCGGGGCTGGGTTAATCATGTGCATCATGTGGTACAAACAATGGTTGCCAGAACTTAACATTGCCGGTGGTCCTGCCAACTTTACTCGACAAGCCGATAAACTCGACACGACAAGTTACTTTGTGGCTCACATTACGGGCCCGATTCCCACAGCGGAGTCGCTTGGCAAGAAGGGGTTTATTTCGCTATTTGCCTACAACGATAGTCCGGACAACGAAGAGCGACTGCCGGTCGTAACGCAAGAGTTCCAGCTCGACATCATGGGCACTGCCACCATTGTTCAAGAATTGACGCCAGGGCTGTATACCGCTTTTGCTTTTTTAGACTTGAACGACAACGGGCGGATCGATTTGGATGAACATGGAACGCCACTTGAACCGTTCCGCACTTCCGCTCCTACCGCAGGCCCTCAAGACTTCAACAATCTCGAGCCTGCGGCGTTCCGAGTCAATCGTGGGCGCCCCTACTTTTGCTTAATGCTCTTTGTCCAGTAAAAGTACGTTGCTTATTCGCGTCGTAGCGAAAACGTCATATAGTGCAGGCCTGTTTCGTCGTCGACCAGATAACCGCCACTGGGGGCCAGGTACTTCGAAATGACTGAAAATGGCGGCAATTCGTGCTTATCCAAGGCGGCCAACAACGCTTGGAAAAAGCCATTATTGTCCGCCACTTCGCGCAGGCGTTCACGGTTTTTTGGATCGCGAGCCAATTCATAAAACAACTGCAACGACTCTTCAGGCCGAGCATAGGAGATGGCGGAACATTCTTTGTCTTGAAGCTGGGCCGCGATGCGATCAGCGATCAGTTGATATTCTAGTGATTCCTTCAAGGGTGCCGTGCTTCCATTGAGCACATCGGCAAGTTGACGAATCATGTATTCGCTGTCTGAAATCACCACATAGTCGTCAATGAACGTGATGCAAATTTCGGGTTGTCGAATGGGCGCATCGACATTTTCAGGTTGACGCCCTGGTTCAAACACGTTGACTTTCAATTCTCCGAACGTCTTGGAAAACACTTCTGTCCTGGATTCGATTTGTCCGAGCAGTTTTGGCAGGACATTCGACTTGACGTATTCAGGGTTCTTCAAACGAATCGCATAAACATTCGAACCGCTATTGATTCGCACGGGTCGCACAAAGCCTTGGAGGATGGTGATGCGCCCCTCAAGATTTTCAAGGATGTCTTTGCGAAAGTCGAGTTCCAGTCGGTCATTGATTCCTCGAAAGACTTGTTCTTCCAGTGCGTTTTCTCCGCGAAACTGGTTGTAAAGCCGCTCGATAGCATCGAGCGTCGACAATAAATCCCAATTGATCGTTGAATAGGATGCAACCGTGTCTGGAACCCAGTCTTCGGGGGTCGTCGAGCCCGACTTTGGACGCAACAATCCTAAAATAGCGCGGCGTGGGCTGGCCAACAAGAGATGGAAATGACTGATGGAATCAAAGTCCGGCGGAGCGACAATCCAACTTCCCCCTACAGCTTCAATGCCATCGATGCCCAAAGCAGGTAACATGGCCATGACCATCGTCGTACCGGCATTGCGAGGTGCAAACTGCCTGACCATCGCCAATGGATCTGCGAAGAAGGAGACGTGCGGACGCTCGCCCTCGGTGCCGACACAACGCGACATGATCTGAGTGAACTTGCGATTGTCGGCCAGCGTTTTGCGATCCGAACTAGCATTTCCAAGCCATACATTGGCAAGCTCTTCGACGTAATTGGCGTCGGTGCAGCCCACCATGACCCCGCCATCGATAAAGTACGCGAACTGTTCGCGCGCGCGTTCGGTATTTTGGTAGCGATGAAGCGTCAAACGACCAATGGGTTTTTCTAAGTGTTCCATGCGATCAGCCGCGGCCGTTTCAACCCGCTGAAGTAGCACCTGCACGCTTGATATCTCGTCACCTGCGTCGAGCAGGATCGCTACAGCGGGCCCCTCGAACTCGACCCGCACCTCCTCGGTGTTTTCATCATCCGAGTTGCTCTCGGAGTTGCCGCGTTGGCGATCCACGCGGGCTCGACCACGCTCATTGGGAAGCACGGCGATCGCCATCTCACCACTGGGAATTGACAACAATTCGTCCAAGTTCAGGCCGATTTGCTCCTGCATCTGCTCCGTGGTGCGGACCAGCGAGCCATAAAATTCCATCAAGATCGGTTTCAACTGTTCGTCGTTCCCCAGCTTGCCGAGCGAACTCTTCTGCATGTCGGCTTTAAGTGTCGCGACGTCATCGACGCGTATGTAGGCAAGTGTCTTCTCGGGAAATAGTCTGGGGGCTGTGAGACGGGCCGGCGGGGTTTGCGCAGTGGGCGACTGCGCGATCGCCTCCTGCCAGCCTCCACATAAACTGAACGAAGCGATCGCCCAAATGGCATTTCGTAACATAAATCGCATGGCAATTTCCTGAGAGTTATCTTGTTGGCTGAATTGGCTTGATTCAAAAATCGGAGTTGGCAAATGCGGAAATCATTGGGCGGGACTTGGGTTTTGCAGACATGACTAAGGGCGTTTCAAGCTAACGTCCCGAGCCTACGTGGTCTAATTTTATCTTGAAACAGTCGTCCAGCGAGCCACAATTCATTCCCCCTAGTCGAACTTCGCGGTAATTATGGCAAAGTTCGCAAAGCCGCGCCAGCTAAACTGGCTTGGGAATGACTGATGCAAGGCGCAATAGAATGACGAATCTCCAGCGGAGACCTTTCTTGAGACTTCGTTGAAGTTTAGGAATTATTGAGAAAATTCCGACATTGCCATGGCGAAACCGGGCGGCAATCGGCGGGTTTCAGTAACATCAAGTTGGGAAGTTACCGCACGGACAGAACGAAGGAAACAGACAATGTCGATTACATTCCGCCATTTCCTGCTTTTGCTCTCACCACTGATGTATGTGGTTTCAGCACCTGTGGCCTCAGCTCAGACCAGTGCCTTCGGAGGGCAAAGTGCCTTTGGTAGCCAGTCCGCCTTTGGAACTGCCGCCGGAGGAGCGGCAACTGGAGGGGCAGCGACCGGAGGAGGAGTTGCCGGTATCGGAACGACGCAAACGACATTTGGAACTCTGGCACTGGACCCGAGTTTTGGCGCCAGCGCCATTGGTGGGAATACCGCTAACGCAGCTTTAGGCGGAGCGCTTGGCAGGACCGGACTAGGCGGCATCGGAGGGCTTGGTGGCCTGGGTGGTCTAGGCGGCGGCTTCGGTGGTGGGTTCGGCGGCGGCCTCGGCGGACTGGGAGGACGTGGCGCCCAAAACATGAATAATCAGAATGAGACCCGCGTCCGAGCAACAGTGAAGATCGGTTTCGATTACAACTCACCCGCCCCAGCTGTCCGATCGCAAGCGATCAACTCGCGACTAGCTCGTATTCCGCTACCAGCAAAATACAATACGGTCCAAGTCGCCATGCAAGGTCGCAAGGCAGTGATAACAGGAACGGTGCCAACCACAGCAGATGGCAAGGTGATCGAGCGATTACTATCGCTCGAACCTGGCGTGGATGGGGTCGACAATCAACTTGTCTTTACGGCCGAGTCTTCACGCTCAACATCGGCTAATGGAGCGACCAGCAATTCGGCACAGCCTGTGCCTCCAAGCATCAATCGCCCCTTGCAGCGACCGGCCACACCCGAGTTGGTTCCCAGTCCATCGCAAAACTGAAGCCCGAGCTAATGAGGGCAATCACTCTTACCGATTGTACGACGCAGGACTGACTGGGTTTGGCGTCAAGGATCGGCTCTTGGCGACCGGCGGTGGTATGGTAACTGGCGGCGGAATGGTCACAGCTCGCGTCATCTTGCTAGCCACCGGCGACTTAATGAACTTCTTCGTGTCAATGTCTGGTGGACGTTGAGTCGTCGGCAAAGTAACTGGTTGGACATCCATACTGGAGCCCGCACCGCCGATTGAGACACCGGTTCCGGTTGCTGGCGGTTGACTGTCAACTGGCCCAGGCGTTTGCGTGCCGAGGGTGTACGATTGGAGCTTATTCTTCGAGATCGTCGAGTTGGATGGCACGTTGATCGTTGTCGTGCGCATTTGCAGTTTAGGATCTTCGAGTGCGTTTGGACCGGGGTTTGTGGCTAAACTCGATTGGCTGTACGAAACGGTTTGCATCAAGCCTCGTTTAGTAGGATCGTTTTCCACGTCGACTTTCCCAGGCAAATTGACTTTGGCTGGTGATCCCTGAACGATCGTTCCATCTTTGCCTTTGAAGGTTGGTATCAGAGTGATTTCTGCACGCATACCATCAGCCGCATCCCACGGAACCCAAATGCTATACGAAGCACCGATTTCAGATGGACTAAAATGGGTCACAAGTTGTTCGGCAGTGAAAGCAAACGTTTTATCAGCGGCGACCTGTTCGGACTGATCTTTTTGCGAGTGCTTTAAGTAAGCGTGGACAATGAGATCTCCGTCGACTGGAACCGCTTGGGACTTTGCGTTGTAGAAGTAGATTCGTCCACCAAAACCGCGGGTGGTTGGTTTGCCGGGAATGGTCAAAGTATCGGGAGCCCAGATAACGGCCAGCGATTGAGGTTGTTGGTACTCCTTCTTCCACAGTTTACTGATCGACCACGGACTTTCATTGGACTTTGTGCTACTTTTATTCCAACTACTACAGCCGGTGCATGCAACTGCAAGGGTACAGATACCGAGGGTACTGAGTGTTTTTTTCATAATCTGGGTGCATTCCTTTGCATGGTACGGGACGGCATATTCTTGCGATTGGCGAGGCAGAACCTCGGCGCAGGGCGTTCCCAGCTGGCTGGGAACGCGTGTCGCAACCTAACGTCGTGGATTCACGGGAAGCTGTTGTAAAGTGGCCTGCTGTTGCGGTCGCATCGCTGGCTGTACTTGTTGCGCAGGTTGCTGGAGTTGTTGCGTATAGCCAACAGTTTGATAGGGTGAGCCCGCTGGTACTAAACCGGTCGACAAATCCAACTCGGGTGCAGCGATCGGTTCATTGATGATGCCAGGAACATCTTGCATCATCAACGGCTCGTAGTCAGACGATTGCACTCCGACGCCGTACGGACGCGTCCGATCTTCAATTGCTGTTGGTTGCAAATCTGGGTAGATCATTGATGACTTGGCAGGCCCCCACAGACCATTGCCGCCCGACAGCCCAACGTCGCCATGGATGTTGAGCACGTCGGCCAGGCACCAGCTCATGCGCGACGATTCGACTTGCATCAACATCTCGTAGTCTTCGTCGGTTTGAATGATCCGCGGCGTCAGAACTACCAAGAGTTCGCGTCTTGTCTCTGCTTCGGTATCAAAGCGGAATGCCGCTCCAATCAACGGCAAGCTGCCTAGGATCGGCACTTGCGATCGCGAACTGCTGCGACTTTTGCTGATCAATCCAGCAAACACAACCGTTTGCCCTGAATAGGCCGAGACGGTGGTGAGCGCATTGGTGGTATTGATGATCGGAGAACGAATCACTTCACCGTTAGGACCAAAGCCGATCGGAATCCCCGTCGCTGCGTCTCCCACGCTCGAATTTTCAATTCGAACTTGCATTAGAATCAAGCCATCTTGATTGACCCGCGGCAGCACGTTGACAATCAAGCCAGCATTGTAATCGGAGGTCTGAATCGTTTGAGGTACACCAATTGTGGCTTGGCCAACACTCGTCACTCGGGGAACCAACTGTCCGACCTGTGCCTGAGCTTCTTGGGAATCGAGGGTCGTGATCTGCGGACGGCTCAATATTTGTGCGCGGTTGGATGTCTGCAATGCGCGGAGAAGCACGCCGACCGCTTCGCTGGATGCTGAAAGTACCAAACCGCCCACGCCGTTAGCATTGCTTCTTCCGGTTCCGAAACTCGTTAGCCCTTGTCCAGCCACATTTTGTGTCTGGCCAATACCGCCCGAAGGCCCAGTCAATGTGTTACCCAAAGCAAACACCGGACCGGTCAACGTTCCACCAGTGGCACTGCCACGGTCAAATAACAAACCGTCCTGCAATCCCCATTCGGCTCCAAGCTCAAAGTTATCGTCCAATTGCACTTCGGCGATCAACACTTGAATCGACACCAACGGTGGACGACGATCAAGGCGTTCGATCAGGGCAAGTGCTTGTTCAAAGTAACGCGGCGATGCACTAAGCAAGATGCTATTGGTTGCTAAATCGCTAACCACAAATACTTGACGATCGACCAACTGTGCGGCGCTCAGAATTTGGTTAATTCCATTGTTCAACTGTTGGTTGGCTTGGGTCTGCTGTTGGAAATAGGTCTGCAGCGCGGTAGCCACATCGGCAGCGACCGCATTGCGCAACCAAATGACTTCGGCTCGCCGCGATTCTCTGACGTCTTCATCCAGTCGCAGCAAGAGAACTTCGAAAACTTCGAGGTCCGAAGCCGCTCCGCTGACGATGATGCTATTGGTCCGCGCGTCGGCGGCAATCTGCAACTGTACAAGTGAACTTTCGCCACCGGTCGTTAAACTCGACTGGCTGAGCGTGTTTAAAAAGTTGTTACCAGCACCCTGACCCGCCGTTACTGGTAATCCAAACAAGCTCTGTAACGTTTGTGCCAAACTGGTGGCATCGCCGTTGCGCAATTCGAAAACCTTGATACGTGCTTCGGCGCTCGGCAGTTTGTCGAGCTGGTCGATCAATTGTTCGATCAATTCCATGCTCTGCGCGGGAGCTCGCACGACCAAAGCGTTGACGGATGGATCGGAAGTGATGACCACTCCAGCCAGTATGCCCGATTCGATCTTCCTGCCGCCCTCATCCAGTGTGGTGATCGTCAATATGCCGCTCGGTGGTGTGGCTTGGGATGCATTTCCGCCTTGTCCACCTTGTCCACCCTGGCCACCAGCTTGCGATTGCCCCGTGATGACTTCTTGAATCACCGTTTGCAGGTCATCCGACAGTGTGTTCTTGAGTCGGAAGATGCGGACTTCGTTTTCGGCTGTTGTACCCTCGACATCAAGTTCGTTGATCAGCTTTTCGACTTCTTCCATCTCGCGTGGTGCCGCTTGCACGATCAACGAGTTGGTGCGGTAGTCGGCCAAAATCTTGACGCGCGTGCCGATGCCTGCTCGATCCTCATCGTCACCACCCGGCTTTTCCACGAAGAACTCGCGAATCCGAGCTTCGACATCGACCGATGAAGCGTTGAGTAGCCGGACGACTTTCAATTGATCGGTGGGCCCCAAGGGCTGGTCGATCTTGCTCACAAGTTCTTTCACGGAGGTGATGACTTCCGTTCTGCCGATCAATAGCAGCGCGTTGGGCTGGCCCAATGCGGTGATGCTGACCGTCCCCTGCCGCGGCTCAAAGATGTTCGTGTACAAGTCGGTCACCAGCGTGGCCACGGCCTGCGCGTTGGCATGCTGCAGTGGATAGACCTCGATATCAGGTTGCGTTTCCTTGGCCTGGTTTTTGATCTTCTCGATAACCTCTAATACGCGTTGAACATCGCGTTTGTTGCCGCGAATGATTACCAGACCGATGTCATCCACGAACTCGATCTGCACATCGCCAAACAGACCACTCTCGCTATTGAGTTCGTCCAATGTTCCGATGACGGTGGCTTGTTCTTCATCGCCAACCTGAACTTCGGCCTGCGCGTTGGCGTCGCCCAGTTGGTCCTGCGTCGTGGCTTTCACCAGACGAATCGCTTGACGAATGCGATGCGGTTCGGCTGGTGCTACGGGCACAATGTGCGTGGCGTTTTGAACGTCCGCTTGTCCTTCGTCAAGTCGATGGATGACTTGCGACCACCCCGCGACACTCGAGTTGTTGCCCAGCAACGTAACTTGGTTCAATCGACGATCGATCTGCAGGATGTCTTCCATGCCGTTGACGTTCTGCAATTTCAAAAATGCCAGCTCGCCATTGCGCTCGGTAGTGATCGTCATCTTGTTACCAGCTAACTGTTGCACCGCATCTTCGAGCTCTCGCCAACTCAAATTTTGCAACTGGTATAGCTGAGTTCGATTGGTGGCGATGTTCAGGCCTTTGTCACCTGGCTTGATTTTGTTCTGCTGCATGAAGGCGTTAACCTGTGCTGCAATCTGCTGCTGAATTGCATCCGGCGCCATCACCATCAATTGCCCTGTTTTGGGCTCCGTCGTGACTTTGACGTTGGGCTGCGTATGATATTTCAACTGCAACTCCGCCCCGACGGTACCCACGAAGTCCGCTGGCACGTTGTAGACCTGAAGTCGAGCCGATTGCGCATTGGGCGCTACCGACTGCTGCGTCGGCATGGGCGTCAATTGTGCATAGGCTGCGGATGTGGGCGATACAACGGAAACTCCGAGCAACGCGGTTCGCAACCAATTTCGAACCAAAGTCTTCTTGCCCAGTTTGCAATGGGTGCCAGCGGGGTTGTGCAGCATCGTGAATCCCTTAGTCGGTCGCAGATTGGCTAATTACTTGGCAGGTCGCGAGCAGAACGCGCCCTATGACTGGTTTGTTCGGCAAAATCGGCATAAACCTTCCCTGAATCTGCACGACATGAACAACGTGTAATCAATCTGAACCTTCAAGTCACCTCAAACTACCTAGTCTTACAGCACAAAACGCAGATCTTGAGGAGAATTCGCTGTCGCGGTGGCTTCCCATTTTTGCTATTTCCAAAGGACGGGGTGAGGACAGAACATTGGCACACGGAGGAGGTTGTAATGCACGCTTTCAATATAAGACTCTTGGCTGGTCCACTTTTGGTGCTCACGCTGGTCGGCAGTACGGCGACGCTCTTCGCCGACCCGCCAAGCATTTTGTCTATGTTTCGCAAGAAGGAGCCAATACCGCAAGGAGCTCTTGAGCTCAAAGCGGAGCATGGTCCTTGGCTTATTTTGGCAACCACCCTGTCCGGCGAAGAATCGCTTGAACAAGCCACAGAACTAGCCAAAGAACTTCGCAGCCAACTTCGGCTGCCCACCTATATCATGCAACGACAGGGCGACCGACAAACGTTAGCCACCCGTGAGCGAATCAAAACCGATGAGTTTGGTAATCGTCGACCCTATGAACTCAATATAAAGTACGCCAATAGTAATACCTCGGTGGCGTATGCCGTTTTGGTCGGTGAATTCAGTTCAACCGACGATCCGCGTATTGAGGACGCATTGCAGGCCGTTCGGACTGCGCAGCCGAAATCGCTACTCGATGAATTGGCGACAACCGTGGAAGAAGCGACCCCCGCGGAACTAGTCCAAAAGAAACGCTTTCTTTTGTGGTCCCGCACCGATCGCGGCGTGAAACAAAAGAAAGGTCCCATGGGGGCAGCCTTTGTGACTCGTAACCCACTCTTGCCGGACGACTTCTTTCAAGCTCCTCCTGTCGATAAGTTTGTCGAAGAACTCAACCGTGAGAAGTTCATCAACTATTCGTTGCTCGATTGCCCAGGTCGGTTTACCGTTCGAGTTGCGTCGTTCCGCGGCAAGGAAGTCACCGACTTCGGTACTGGCGCCCAAGCTTCCAAAATGGACGACACCACCAACGCACTTGACAAAGCAGCCAACAAAGCCCACAAAATGGTCGAGTCGCTTCGTCAAAAAGGAGTTGAAGCGTATGAATTCCATGACAAGTTTGGTAGCTATGTCATGATCGGGAGTTTCACCACTCTCGGGCAGGAACTGGAATCAGGTAATTTCCAGTATGATCCTGGAATTCAAAAGGTACTCAACGAATATTGTGGCTATCGCGTCATCGACACGCGGGATCCACAAACCGGTGCGATGAGCAAACAAACATCGCTGAAAAGTGAAAACAAAGTGCCATTTGATATCGAGGGCAAACCGATGGCTGTACCTCGTCCCGAATCCAAGGGAATCTACAACGGCTCATTGCTCGGTGGACGATGATTGGAGGCTGGAGGCTTGAGGCTTGAGCTTCAGACTTCAGACTTCGAGTCAGGCTTCAGGCTTCAGGGATAAGGAGTAAGGAGTAAGGAGTAAGGAGTAAGGAATGCCCGTCGCTAGACATAGCCTCCAGCCTCCAGCCTCCAGCCTCCAGCCTCCAGCCTGCCGACCTGCCTGCTCCTTGGCTGATGGACGGTCGCTGGGTATTCTAGGGCGATGAGCACGACACAACCCACCGCAGCCTCCCCTCAGCCACCCGCGCAACGCATCATCCTTGGTACCCACAATGCAAAAAAATGTGGCGAGCTAAGATTGCTCCTACAACCACTGGGCGTTGAACTTCGCTCGTTAGCTGAATTGCCCAACCCGATCGAAGTGGATGAGACGGGTGATACCTTTATTGAAAATGCTCGCTTGAAAGCCACTCAGCAAGCAACTCACCTCGGCGAATGGACGATTGGCGAAGATAGTGGACTGTGCGTACCAAGTCTGGGAGGTGCACCAGGAGTACTCTCAGCCCGTTACTCCGATCCTGGAGCTACTGACGAGCGCAACAACGAAAAACTGTTAAAACAATTGGCCGGCCGCACGGGGGCTGAACGTCGTGCGTATTATGTCTGCACGATTGCGTTGGCAGATCCTCAGGGACGGATACACCTTGAAGCGGAAGGGCGTTGTTGGGGGCGAATCATCGAAGAATACCGCGGCACCGGTGGCTTCGGCTACGACCCGCTATTCGAGATTCCTGAATACCATCAGACTTTCGCGCAATTGGGCTCGGCGGTCAAGTCGGCGTTGAGTCACCGCGCGCGAGCGCTTCAGAAATTTATCGGTGGATTGCGCCGCCTGCAACAAGCGGTTTAAGGTCTGCCAATCCGCGCAACGGTCATTGAGATTGTATTTGATCCAGGTCCGCAAAGAACTCTTGGACCTTGCACTCGAAACCAGGCAGTACATCTTCGCCGCTGATCAAGTCATCTTCGCCGACAAGCCGGTATGCTGAACTGGAGCGATAGATGGCAATTGTGCGATTGTCCAAGTCGACGATCCACATCAATTGGACACCGGCGTGAAAGTACTCCAATCGCTTGCGATTCATCTCTCCACGAGTATTCCCCTCACTCAAGACTTCTACAACGAGATTAGGTGCGATCGCGGGATAGGCGTCTGTTGGAAGCTTGCCTTGGGGTAGACGATCACGATGAACAAATGCAACGTCTGGACCACGAGTCGTTGATAGCAGTTGAAAGAACCCATCGGCTCCGGAGACAAGGCCGAGTTGATTCTTAGAAACGAAAAGTCGCAGTAGAGTACTTATAGCAACTGCGACCACCGATTGTTTGTAGCCCATCGCTTTCTCCACCAGGGTCCCGTCGACCAACTCACAAAGATGCTGCGACGTCGAGTTGACCCGTAGCAAATCGTCAAGACTTGCCGTACCAGGTGGTGGCTGTAGTAGGACACGATTGGCTAGAATGTCCCCCAACTCTTGCAGTCGATGTTCCAAGCTCGATGGCACGATCCGGTGCTCGTAGGCCTTAAATTCAGGAACGTGAACAGACGACATGGTGGGCAACACCCTTTAAAGTTCAATAGTAGCGCGACATTTCCAATCTCTTATTCTATCCCAATCGTCGCTGAAAACGAGCGCAATCCATCAGCGTCCTGAAACGCTGCCACGACTCAATCGTACGGAATCGAACCGTCTGCGGAGCTTTTCGTGCTCATCATCGTCGTCGTCATTTGCAAAGCTGTTGAAGAAACTATCGTGTCCGCTCCGTGAAAAACGAGCAGCTCCACCACCGCTACCAAAGGGAGCACCTGGTTCGCTCAGCGTTTCGACGCGTTGGTTGAACATGCTGCTGAAGATCGTCAAGTCGGTTCCGTTGACTCGATCGTCACCATTCCAGTTGGCACGCGGAATAAAGGTTGGCGAGTTGACTTGTGCATTGAAAGAAGCTCCGAAGGGGGTCAGGTCCGCACCATTAACGCGACCATCCCCATTTGCATCGCCTGGAAGTACATCGAACCTAAAGTCAAAAACCCCTCCAGCACCTGAGGTTTCATCACCGTCCAACGCATTGCCTGCAAGATCAACAATACTATCAGCCGCTGCCAGCCGCAGTTTACTGAACTGCAATCCGGCAGGGAGCGAAAGTGTGGCTCGCCAACTGATCGGATCGTAGTCCAAGCTAAACGGCAAGGTTCCCACACTATTGCGCAGTTCAAACATCTCTGCAGTCAGCGGTTGGATTGCCTCGGAGAACTGGAGATAAAGGCGATCGATGCCGGCCCAGGGAAGCGGGGCTCCACCAGCGGGAATTTCAAATCCGAGTCCGTTTCCGTTGCCGATTCGATCAATCAGCGCTGTCGACCATGCGCTCGAACTGGCAAACACTTGCAATACGTTTGGAGGCGTCGAGTCGGTTAACAACAGCCCGAAGTCGAGTCCCGTTTGAGACTCACCTTCGTTCAAAGAAAGCGAATATTTGCCATTTGTGGGAGCGGTCAGCAGGCTGTCCACTGGCGCGACTATTTCAATGGCAAAGTCACCGAAGCCTACATCAAAAAACTCATACATCCCGGTTTCGTTCAGGCTCGTGGTGGGATCGTCAAACATGCTGGTCGCATATTCATCGACAATGCCATCCTCGTTGACATCTAACATCACGGTAACTCCCCCCAAGCCCGGTTCGCTCGCAATGGGATAATCCAAGCGAAGCTGGAAGAAGTTGCCCGGGAAGAGATTGTTCACCGCTGCGTTAAAATTAACTGCCGCCGTGACGGTGCCATTGGCAAGTAACGTGACCAGCGTTTCCAGCGGAATCACCCCCGACTCCATCAACTCAGCAGAATCTGCACCGCTCTCAACTTCGTCCAAGAATGTGAATTGGATCAGTCCTTCCAAATCCACCACCGCAGACTCTTCCAGACCTCCCACGTCACCTAGCGCTACCAATGTCAACGTCCCGTCACCAATAGGAGTCCCATTACCATCAAGTGTCACCGTGGTAGGACGATTAGCATGCACTCGGTTTTCAACTGTTTGTGTGTCGACATATTGATCCGTCGATAGTGCGACGTATTCAAGTGTCACGCGCAACCACGTTGATGTGCTGGTTGTTACCGATCCAGGATTTGCGAATGATACATTGACGGTCAGTTCGCCGTCCAACATGGCAGCTTCCCAAGCGGCTCCCGACAGTTCGAAGCTCTCGTCAACGCTAACTAACTGATTGCTTGCAATTGCTTCCTTATCAAACACCTGCTGCGTAATCAGTCCCTCGATGTCGATAGTCGCAAACTCAGCCACCTCATCCAGGTCGCCGTAGGCCTGCACGCGCATGACCGCGTCGGAGAAGAAAGCTGGGAGATTCTCAAATGTCAGCGTGGTCGTGATTTGAGGAGCTACGGCCGCACCAGCCGCTCGCGTCAAAGAAACCGGCTCGAAATAGGGCTGCAATCGGCTACCGCTTTGATCAAGATCTTGAAACACAGTGCCGCGCAATCTTTCGGGCGGTGCCAACACCGTCAACGATGCAAGGTCGACACCCAACCCTTGATTGAGGTTATTTGCTTCATCCGTTTCCAAGACCAAATTGAAAAAATCGACGATCATTCCGATCGTATAGGCAGTGCCCGACTGCCAAATCGAATCAGCGTTGCTGGGCAACGTCACTTCAATCGATTGTAGTGCGCTGGTACCACCACCCAGGATGGAATCCACTGGGACGATCGCCAGTAGGCGATCTGTCGATGGGTTGAGCGAATTGTTAGCCGTTAAGAAAATCGCAACGTCCGAAGGCTCGCTTGGCCCCAGCCCGATATTTTCGATTTGGAAGTCAACCGTTAACAAGCCGCCGCGCAAGACCGTATCTTCGCTGATCGCAAGCGATACGCCCTGGAGGTCCCTGGGCAAGTTGTTGATGGTCACCGTTTCCAAGTCCAGACCAGCACCTTGATTGTGGTTATTTCCCTCGTCAGTTTCCGCAATCAAATTGGTACGATCGATGACCGCACCGATTGTATAGTTATCTGCGGAAATCCAGAACGGATGGTTGGCATCGGGAAGCGTAAAATCGATCAACGCAGAGGCTGACGCACCCAGGCCTGGTACGTTTTCTACAGTCGTCGAACCCAGCAAAATATCACCGGTTGTTGAAATCGTTTGATTGGTACTTAGGTACAAGTCGACCGTCACCGGTCCAGAGTCTACTTCGCCGAGATTTTCGAGCACGATTTCCGCCGATGAAGCCTCACCCCGTTCGAGGACATCGTTCACGTCCAAGCTCAAGCCGCGGACATCGGTTGAGCTTGCAGCCATTGCCCGCACGGCATGCCCCATCGCTAATACATCCATACTCGGATAGAAGGCCCCAGTCGATTCGATTAATGCAATATCAATAGCTTCGGCGCGCAACAGCGTCTCGAATTCGTGCGTTGTTAATCGACGTCCCAATTCTTGCACTGCAAGCTGCTGCATCAGTACGGCGATCCCAGCCACGTGTGGTGAAGCCATACTCGTGCCACTCATGGCGCGGACCCCGCCGCCATGTCTCGCGGCCGTGATGGGGCTACCCGGTGCAAAGACGGTTGTCAGCTCGGGATGGCGCTGCGAAAAACCACTCAATGAAAATGCAGTCGCCGATCGACTCCCGACCGATAGCGAATTTGGATCTGCCGCAGGATAGCCAACACCCGGCGCATTGACGGCTGCATATTCATTGCCTGAGGCCGACACGACGATCACATCCAGCGCAGCCAGTGCGGCTAACTCATCACTAATTCCATATTGTGTCACCGCTTCTGTATAATTGCCGCGGTCACTGAGCGACATATTGACGCTTGCGATGTTGTAAGTCGTCGCATTGGCGATGACCCACTGCAACGCCAATTCGACACCTCCGAAAGTTCCATTCCCCTGGGCATTAAGTACTTGTAACCCGATGATGCCTGCGGCCGGCGCCATCCCTTTATAAGTCGCATCTTCCGAAGCCACGGTGCCAGAGACGTGCGTTCCATGTCCGTTCGCATCATCCGCCGATTCCACTCCAACAAAACTCTCTTGATAAAGGATTCGATCAGCAATCCCGTTGCTATCCGCGTCGACTCCAAAATGTGGGTGATCCAAATCAATTCCAGTATCGAGGATGACCGTACTAAAGCCTGTTCCGTCAATACCAGCGAACTCAGGTGCATCGCGGAACTGATCTAACAGAATGCGGATGGTAGAATTGATGAGACTGCGACTGGGATCGTCTGACGTCTTCGAGTCATCGTGTTCTTTATCCCCACGGAACAATTCATCTGCGGTTCCATCTGGGGATTGGGCAAAGGCCAGCGCGTTGGAATTGGTCGTGCTGACCAAACTGATCGCCGCTTCGGCCGCTTGTAGATCATTGGGGCGGTAAGCGGCTCCTGCGAGAGAATCTAACACCAGCGGACTGGCCGACAGCAAATATCGAGTTTCAAGCGCTTCGATAAGTCGCGCACGCCGGTGAAGGCCAGCGGGTTGCATACTTCTCCGCAACCTCTTGGTAACAGGCCGCACAGAACGGTCAGGCGTAGCGAGTTGCCTTAGAATCATAGAGCGAAAGTCGGGCATTACTTATTCTCCAATGAGCCTTCAACCTGTCACCGTGCAAGCACGACGGGCGATAGCTTTTTACATTTGTGCTTTGGACGAGACCGTATATTCTAGCCGATGGGATAAGTCCCATCTCGCCACCACCAGCGAGCACAATTGGCAAGCGAGTTTAGTCGAATGGAAAACCAATAGCAAATCTGGCGAGACCCAACCAACATGTGGCAATTGTGATCCCAGTAGTTGATTATGGTGATTGCCTAGAGAAGCGCGCAAGCCCACCAAACCCCAAGCCCAGAGAAATGGCGGAGCCCAGTCAACGCCAAAGCCCACACAAGCCAGAGAACTGGGGGGCAGAAAACAAAAACCCTGGATAAACCAGGGTTCTTCAAAACGGAGAGGACAGGATTCGAACCTGCGGAGCAGTTTGACCCGCTCGCTTCATTAGCAATGAAGTGCTTTCGACCACTCAGCCACCTCTCCAGATGGTATGGCCGTCACTGGCCAAGGTCAAATCGGACGGGAATTATTGCTCCCGTCTAAGCGGCTATATCTAACCAATTCTGTTCGATTCTTGCAACACGTCCTCGAAGATTTTCGACACTTCCACCCCCTCCCGCTGCAACATTTGACCGCGCACCGGTTGTTTGAGCCTATCATGGTATGATTGAAGAGCGTTCTACGGGCGGATTCCACTGATTTAATGAGACTCGCCAAACGCCCTAAGTTCGCCCTGTTTGTCTGCTTTTGATAGGAACCGCACGGGATGTTTCTTCCTGATACCTCAAAGAACCTGATTTCGGTCACTCTACTTCTGCTTGGGCTGTTCGGAAGTCCAATCCGCACCTTCGCCCAAACCTCTCCCCCTTCCGAATTGCAAATTGCAGACACGCAATCACCTGCCCCTTACATAGCTCAAATGACTAGTATCAACCAGTCCGCTTTAGCTATAACGCAAGGAGGTACGCAGCGAGAGCTACCGGTGGCGAACCTGCGACGGGTCGTTTTTCAAGGAACATTGCCGGTCGCCCAGGGCCCGTATGAGGTTTCCCTGCGAGACGGTTCGACCTTCACTGCAAGCCTTATTACAAGTGATGGCCCGCAAACCGAGTTCACGCTTCCCAGCGGAACAAGCAAGCTGGTAGTGCCCACAAAACTTCTCCGCGACATTCGTTTGCGTGATTTGACCGATGCGCAAAACGTGCAGTGGCAGGCAATTCGAGACTCGCGACTGACGGCGGACATGCTGGTGTTGGTCCGCTCAGCAGAGTCGCTGGATAAAATCGAAGGAATCATTAACAGCATTGACAAAGATGCAGTCCAATTCGAATTTAGCGGGCAGGTTATCCCAGCCCCTTTTTCGAAGTTGGCTGGCATGCGTTTTTATTCCAAATCAGACAATGTGGACGCGAAGTTGTCGGCCGTAGTCCGCGACACAAGCGGTCATGTATGGAATGCGAATAAAGTGATCTGTGGCGCTGGGGAGGCGAATGTGGAACTCACCCTGCGCGGTGGCCTCATGTTGTCGATCCCGCGTACGCAACTGGTCGACATCGACTTCGCCGTCGGCAGCACCAAGTACTTGGCGGAAATGCAGCCAGTGGCTCGTTCGACTGTCGAGCGTTTTCCGCTGGCAATTCCTGTGACTGGTAGCGAGAGCCTGTTTGGAGCTCGCGTTGCAACGGGCTCAAACGCGAAGTATGGACCAAGCATTGAATTCCTGGGAAGTGGAACAAGCACCTACCGCATTCCGTCAGAGTTCACACGCATGGTGGGCAGTGTGGAACTCAACCCTCCCGGCAATACGATCTCTCCCTGCACCGTACAAATCCTGATGGAAAAAAAAGTCGTCTGGGAACAACGACTTACGGAGCCCAAACGTCCGCTCCCCATCGACTTGCCCGTGGTCAGCGATCAACGGGTACAATTAGTTGTTCAAACTCAAGCTGACCTGCCCATCGGTGACATAGTGCTATTTCGAGAACTTCGTTTCCTTAAATGAGAGCGACTTCCGCGCATCTCCTTTTTGGATGTTCGTCAAAGTAAGCGACGAGGTTGAGTGAATATAACAGCCTTGGCGACTCCCCATTCAACGTGGCTCAATATGCGACCTATTACGTTTCGACTCCGATCTTACGACCATACCATGTTGTGCATGTTGTTTTGGATCGGCATCAGTTTGTCCCCAACGATTTGCTTGGCGGTGGATGACCAGCTCCAGGTCCCTGACGAAGTCTTGGCAGCGCAGCAGCAGCGCATCGACGTGATGCGCAAAGCATCTGAAGCGACCATTTCGATTTTTGGACTCGACGGCGGTGGAGGTGGTAGTGGCGTTATTATCACTGCGGACGGATACGCGCTCACCAACTACCACGTTTCAAGCGCCTGTGGCGATCACATGCGTTGCGGCTTAAACGATGGAACGATGGTTGATGCGGTGATCGTTGGCATTGATGCAACCGGAGATGTTTCACTCATCAAGTTGCTCGGACGAGACAACTTCCCAACCGCACCGTTGGCAAACAGCGATGACGTTCGAGTTGGCCAATGGTGTTTTGCCGCAGGCAATCCGTTTGTTCTAGCAAGCAATTTGCAGCCGTCGGTCAGCCTTGGCATTATTAGCGGTGTCCATCGTTATCAATATCCGTCCGGTACATTGCTTGAATATGCCGACTGCATTCAAACGGACGCGGCCGTCAATCCGGGCAACTCGGGTGGCCCTCTCTTTGACCTTTCAGGAAATGTCATTGGCATCAATGGTCGCTGTTCGTTTGAGAAACGGCAGCGAGTGAATGTGGGGGTGGGGTATGCGATCAGTGCGAATCAGATCAAGTACTTTCTCGGAGTTCTCCGAAGTGGTCGGCTTGTCGACCATGCGACGCTGGGTGCTACCGTATCGACTGATGAAGATGGCAAAGTGCTTGTTAGCAACATTCTCAATGGGAGTGATGCTTACCGCCGGGGCTTGAGGTACGGCGACGAAATCGTCCGCTTGGCCGACCGAGAGGTTAGAACAACCAATTCATTTAAAAATATCCTTGGTACCCTTCCCAGAGATTGGCGGATCCCGATCGATATTCGACGCGACGGCAAACCACTGTCGCTGCTCGTGCGTCTCGATGGAGTTCACACTGAAAAAGAACTCATCGACCGGGTAGCCGGCGGCCTCGGTGAACCGAAGCCAGAAAAACCGAAAGTGCCGGGCCAAGAACCCGAGGAGGGAAAAGAGAATACACCGCCTGCCAAACGCGAAAGCAATACATTACAAGTGGGTGAACCAGATATCAAACTGGTGGCGTCCCAATTCGAAGCGAGGGCAGGCTTCGCCAACTACTATTTCAATCGAATTAAACGCGAAGCGTTACATCAATCGCTGCAACAACTCGGCGACTACCCCTCCACTAAAAAGAATTGGGAACTCACCGGAACGCTGGCGGGTGAATCCACGGCAGTGGCACTTACCACTTCGCCTGGCGCAGCCAGCATCAAAATTGGTTCGCGTAGTCAGGATTTCAATTTTGGGGAGTCGCTTTCGGATATCGTCGCCGCTCGCCGCGAGAGCGGCCTGGTGCTGGCCGTACGGGCGCTGCAAGAATTGCTACAAATTGGACCGGAGAAAATGGGGGCTTCGACCTTCTTGGGAACATTTCCTGTCTACGCTACGTCAGACCGACAACTAGATGCCCAACCGTTTCACGATGTCATTCAAACACTGTGGTTCGATGCTCGCGTACGGTTTTCCATTGACCCAGATCATGGCCGAGTCTCGATGGTCGAAGTGTTTGGCGACTCCGGAGTTGATCCAGTCGAGCTCTACGTCGATAACTACACGACTTTTTCACATGGTGAAAAAATGTTTCAGTTCCCTAGTCGACTTCGACTTCAATATGGAACAGAACCGTTATTGATCGTTGACATCAACGCGGTCGATTTTGGAGATCCGCCTGTTGCTGACGCGGGACGCAAAGCAGGAGAAACGCCATGAACTCGAGCTATTGGCTACATCGAACCCGAAGCGATCAAACGCAACGCAATCAGACGCAGCGCGATCCCATCGATCGATTTGATAGGACCTGTGCGGCGGTGCGTGCCAGCCTCCGAGTCATATTTTGCTTCTGGGCGGCCTTTGTCTATTGCTCCGTTCCGATGCTCCAAGTTGTCGCCGACGAACCGCCGGAAGCTCCTCGACTCGGCTCAATGAATAGCGTGGCAGTTGGCACGGAATTGAAAACGGTCAAACTGTACGGTGCAGGTGGCTCTGGACTTGATGCGTTCCAAAGTGGGATCTTCATCACCGGAGAAGGACACATCTTAACGGTCTGGAGTACCGTTTTGGATGCAGAAGAAGTGATTGTTCTCACCAGCGATGGCGGGCGGTTTACGGCCACGACGGTCGGCATTGACCCCAATCTCGAAATCGCCGTTCTCAAAACGAACGCGCCTCCGAACAATTTCTTCGACCTCGGGCAAGCGGGTGAGGCTCAAGTTGGCAGCCGCGTGTTGGCCTTTAGCAACCTCTACGGCATTGCGACGGGAAGCGAAATGTCGAGCATCCAGAAGGGCGTGATTATGGCTCGCACGAACTTACAAGCGCGACGTGGTTCATTTGAGTCGATTTACCAAGGTCCCGTGTGGGTGATCGACGCCATTACCAACAATCCCGGAGCCGCTGGGGGCGCTCTGACGAACCTAAACGGCCAACTCCTCGGACTGCTTGGCAAAGAACTGCGCGATTCGGGCGCGAACATCTGGTTGAACTATGCAATACCGATTAGCGAACTCCAGGAATCGGTCACACGCATTTTAGAAGGAAAGTCGATTGACCGTGCCAGTTCGACACGCGAATTTGCCGATCGTCCCACCAACCTTCAAGAATTGGGCATAGTGCTCGTTCCAAACATCCTCATCAAAACCCCCGCTTTTATCGATCTCGTCGAAATAGATTCGGCAGCGGCTCGTGCCGGTTTAAAAAGTGATGATCTCATTCTGTTCGTCAACTCAACGCGAGTGTCGTCACAAACCGCACTCTCGATGGAATTGCGATTTGTCGATCAAGCTGACGACATTACCTTGCTTGTCCAGCGCGGCAACGAAATAAAGGAAGTTGTGATCTCGAAATGACGCACAAACGAACAACTTTGCAATGGAACGCCTGTAGACGCGTTTCACTCCTGTGGCTGTCGACGTTACTCTTGGCAGCATCTGTCTCCAATTCGTCGGCCGATGACAACCAAACATCCTTGCTGGAAAAGGAAGAAGCGGCTTTTCGCGCCGCGGTAGAGAACGCTGCACCGATCGTCGTTCAAATCGAAACCTTCGGTGGACTCGAACGCGTTGGCGAAGAACTTGTGGCCGAGGGTCCCACGACCGGTACGATTGTTGGCGAAGATGGCTGGATCATTTCATCGCTTTATAGCTTGCGACAACAACCGGCTTCTATTTTGGTTACCATGCCCGACGGACAACGCGCGGCTGCCAAGATCGTCGCGCGCGACTTCAGCCGAGAACTTGCTCTATTAAAAGTTGACGTCGACAAACCACTTCCCACAGCAGTGGCTGCCACACCAAAGTCGGTGGCCGTTGGAAGTTGGACGATCGCGCTCGGTAAGACTTACGATGCGTCGCAGGTCTCGCAGTCCGTGGGCATCATCAGTGCACTCGGTCGCGCTTACGGAAAAGCTGTTCAGACGGATGCCAAAGTCTCGCCAATTAATTACGGTGGACCATTGATCGATCTTCAAGGCAAAGTAATTGGCGTGTTGGCCCCCATCACACCCGGCACGTTTTTTGACCGCGATAGCTCGGAACTATACGACTCGGGTATCGGTTTCGCCATTCCATTGACGGACATCCTCCAACGTTTACCCAAGCTGCAAGCTGGTACCGATATTCATCCAGGCAAATTGGGGGTCGTCTCGCTCAACCAAAATGAACTGGCCGGCCCCGTCCGCTTGACCGGTGCTTCTCCAGGCTCGCCTGCCGCAAAAGCAGGAATCAAAGCTGAAGATGTAATTGTCGAAGCAGCCGACAAGCCAGTGCGGTTGCTGGCTGAACTAAGACATGCGCTGGCGCAGGTGGATGCAGGGGAAATACTGCAATTGACTGTCTTGCGCGACGGTCAACGTTTGGAAATTGAATGTGAACTCGCCGCCGAAATTCCAGTCTATCAACGCCGCTACCTCGGCCTGCGATTTGTCGAATCGGAAGCCGGACTGGTGATCAGGCATATCGAGCCTAATTCGCCGGCGAGTCGCGAGCCGCAATTGAAGGTTGGCGATCGACTGCTGAGTTGCGATGAACAGCCGATCGCAACGCGGGACGAACTGGCAGGTCGCATCGCCGTCGCTGAACTCGACATCCCATTGGTTCTTAAGCTCGTCGACGAAAGTGGTGCTGAAAAATCGATCAGCATTTTGACCGAGATATGGCCCAACGTACTACCCGACGCATTGCCGCCGGTCGAAGCAACGGTGGATCAAAAACTAGCGACGTCCATTGTCGAAGTCACGCTTGGCGATGTTCCGAACAAAGCCTATGCCATCGTTCCGGCCCAAGCGGCAGAGCGGCAATTGGGATTATGCATGGTCTTTCCAGAGCCTGGCGAATTGGACAAAAATAAGACGCAGCAAGCCTGGGAGACTCTGGCCCGCGACTACGGTTGGATCGTCGTCATCATCCAGTCTGCCAATCCCCAGTCATGGTCAATGGAGGAGATCGAATTGGCTGGACGTGTCATCGGACGGATGGACCAGGCTTATGAACTTGATTCGATGCGTTGCGTGACCTGCGGTTGGGGAGTCGGTGGCCGAGTTGCATTGGCCAGTGCGACTGCGGATCGCCAACGGATCCATGGAGCAATTGCGCTGGGGACCGACTTGGGTCGCATGTCGTTGCGACAGCAAAATGCGCCTTTACAATCACTCGACTTCCTGCTGGTTGGTGATCCACAAAAACTTGAAAGTTCTGCGGCGGCGTTGTTGGACAACGGCTTTGCTACCACTATCTTACCAGCAACTTCCATCGACCCGGGTAAATGGGAGACCATCCCCATGGATAAAATCTTCCATTGGCTGGAAGGGCAGGGAAGACTGTGAGTCGGTAAGTCCAACCGCTTAAGCAGCAAACGCAATTGACGATTGAAGTACACCATGCCGCCTCCCCCAAAACCAACTTCCTACAAAAAGCGTCCGCATAGCAGCGTCGACGACCAGGTTGTTCTGCACCGTTCTATCCAGCGCTGGCTGCTTGGCACGTTTTGCATTCTTTTCTTGGCGGCCGGCGTTATTGTCCCTTGGCTACCGTACATGAACGACGGAAGCAGTGGATTCGCGTCAGGGACGCTCATGAAGGTCGGCGTCGTACTGTTCATTGCTTGGTTGGCAGCCCCGCAGTTGGAAAGATTCGGTTGGCAAAGGTTGCGCGGGACCATGCTGGCGGGAATCATTGTGGTTATCGCCCTCTTTGCGATCAGGCCCAAAATTGGAGCAATCGCAGGAGCTCTGTTTGTTGCAGGTTCAATGTTCTTTGGTGTCGTGAGCTGGATGCGCAAGATCACCAAACAGAGCCGCTAGCTGGGTGTCGGCGTCAAACTCAACCTCTTTTACCTGCTTGGGAACGGTCTCAGCCATAGGTGCTGACCTCACGACTGTTTTTTATGGATAGACCGGCAAAATTGGAAAAAACCCTACCAGAGCTCTCGTGTCTCTGCCGAAAACTATCACCGGATGAACTTCAGCTTTAGTGGTTCGGTACGGTTCAAACATCGTATTGAGCTTCGGGAGACTGAAGACACCAACTGCGTACAAAGGGGGGCAATCTTTTGTTACGCATGGTTTGAGAACTAAAGATGCTGGGGATATCGCGAGCAGCTTGCACGATGGGTGCGATCTGCCTGCGGAATCCTTAGCGCTGGCTTCGTGCTAGTTCGCAGTACCGTGTCGTCTTGGGTAACTCCCGCGACGCAGTTTATCAAATTGATTTACTTCTTCCTGAATTATGCGAATCACATATCGGTGTGTTGATCGCATGCTTTAGGGCACCACTTTCTCCCGCAAACCTTCTGCAGCTAACAACCGCTCATATCGGTTGCCTAGCGGGCAGAAACCAGATTGTGGACACTCGATAGTGATTCGTAGGAGGGTTTCCAATGCGACGATTTCTGTTTGGCGTGGTAATCGCTTCGGTCACCGCCGCAATGCCTGCTTGGGCGTTCGGTGGCGATCGTGAAATTGCCAAAACTGTTATGTCCGAGCTGCAGCAGCATAAGGCTGCTGGCAACCTCAAAGGATTCGACATCGACCTGAAGGTTGAAGACGGCATCGTGTTTTTGACTGGCAAAGTTGCCTCCAAAGCGCAACGAAGCTTGGTGATCGATGCGGCCGCTCAAGCGGCTGGCGCCGAAAACATTGTGAATGAATTGGTGGTCGAAGGTGAAGCTATCGACGAGGAACAAGCCGTTCAACCAGCTTCGACTTCCTCAAGTGCTGAATCGTCCGAACAGGATGTGAAAATCACCGACGCGGTGATTTCCAAATTACAGCAATCCAAATCTGCTGGCATGTTGCGCGGCTTCGAACTGGACGTCAGTACCGTAAACGGTGACGTTTGGCTCAAGGGAAGCGTTTCCAATCAAGCACAGAAAGACCATGTGCTCGATCTCGCTCGACGCGTCCGCGGTGTGGCTCGCGTTATCGATGATGTCACCGTAAAAAGTGCACCAGTTCGACAGGTTTCAACAGAAGTTCCAGCGTTGACCCCTGTGCCTCAGGGTTCAAGCATGCCAGTCGTGGGCGGCAGCCCCGGCGTACCGCAGGCTTTCGCTCCCTCGGGACTGGCAAGCATGACGATGAATGGCGGTTATGCTGGCGGTGGTGCTCCTGTACCAATGCAAGGCGCTGGAGCTGAATATGGGGTCGGTGCCCCACGTTACGACCAGCCCAATATGCCATCTTATGCATGGCCAAGCTACGCAGCTTACCCGAACTATGCGGCTGTTACCTATCCAAAGCAATACAGCCCATCGGCTTGGCCCTACATCGGACCGTTCTATCCATATCCTCAAGTGCCACTTGGATGGCGCAAAGTATCGCTGGAATGGGATGACGGACTGTGGTACCTGGACTTCACCAGCAAGTAGTCGATCAACCGCCCTGCAAGGAGCAACTTTTGGGGAGATGAGTCCTCGAATTTAACAGAAACAGGGCATAAAAACAGAACTAACGTGGGCTGACCCTCCACGTCGAAGTGTCATCGGAAAGGCCCGAGCCGCAACTAGCAGCTCGGGCCTTTTTCGTTTCCAAAGCGATTGGGGACAATCTATCTCCATCATCGTAGTGGACGAGGCCACGAGTCCCCTTCGAAAGCCAGAGCACACGATCGTAGAATTGCGGAGTTGGCAGCGCTCAGCGTCGAACGATTGTCTCAATCGTTTCCAAAGCGATTGGGGACAATCGCTCGACACTCTCAATCGTCTCCAAAGCGACCGGGGACAATCGCTCGACACTAACGCACTTGGGGACAATCGCTCGACTCTTGTGATTTTTGTTTTTGCTAGCATGTACTTGACCGTTACTTCCAATTATTCCAGGCTTAAAACTCGAAAAATCCGCAAGTCCTTCCTACATTAACAACGATAAACCATGTAGATCGGAGGCGAGCTGCCCAGAAAGTCATGGAGCGCGGTCGGAGTCAATCCGTCCCGTTGCCACATGATGATCGAACAGTTGGGAATGCCGGGTGGGCAGTAGGGCCAGCTTAGTCTCTAGCAACTCAGTCGACACGAGGGATCGTTCGATGTCACGATTGTTCAACAAGTCAGTTTTGGGTCTCTTATTGTCCGCCAGCTTGCTCACAACCACTGGTTGTGTTGGCATTACGCATGGCGTTAATCTGGGGCCACTTGGAATTCCGATTCCAGTTAGTCCTTACTTCCAGGACCAGGAAGAGCTCGAGTTTCACCTCCATGAACGTTACGAACGCGTACCGATTCTTGGACCACAAACGGCCGGCGGACCTCCCGTTGCCTTGGATCCTCCGAGCGACGATGAAGTCATGCAAGCAATGGAAAAAGCCCGCCCAGTTCGCGGTGGCATTCCACTGCTGTTCGAGCGTCAACGCAATAATGTTCAGATCGTCAAAGAGAAGATCGCCGACTACGTCGATCCTCCTCGGTTCATTCCGTTAGCTGGCATGGCACAGTTACACCATGCTCACTACAAATGCACGATCTATTATTCGGAACGCGTCATCAACGGTTGGCCAGTGCCATACACCTTGGAAGACAAGGAAGCGGCAGAGGTTATCTACATTGACCACAATCACTTGCACATGTGCGGTAACCCCGACACTGGAGCGAGCAGCATATACTAACTGACGCTCGTAAGCTCAGTAAACACACCGTTGCCACACCCGGCAGGCAAAAGACATGAGCCGCAGAGCGAACTCCTCTTCGGCTTTTTTTATGCTCCGAATCTGCAACATACCACCATGCCAATCGCAGTTGTAACCGGTAGTTCAAGTGGAATTGGTCGCCAAACCGCCTTGGCGTTGGCCCACCAAGGTTACTCTGTCGTTCTCCATGCTCGGCGTAATCTCACAGGGCTGCAAGCCACTGCCGCTTCTATTCTCGCACTGGCTAAATCCGACATTAGTGTCGTTTGCTTGACCGGTGATATCAGTCAGCGGGCTGCGTGCTACGACCTTGTTCAAGCCGCATTCCAGTGGCATGGCGCCGTAGATGTCTGGGTGAACAACGCGGGAGCCGATGTGCTGACCACCGCAGCAAGTCAACTTTCGTTCGAAGATCGTTTGCTGCAATTGCTTCAGGTCGATGTGATAGGCACGTTGCAACTCAGTCGACTTGCAGCCGCCAAGATGCAAAACCAAGCAAATGGCCGTGTGCCAACCATCATCAACGTCGGGTGGGACCAGGCTTGGTTAGGAATGGAAGGGGAACCGGGACAACTTTTTTGCACCAGCAAAGGTGCCATCATGTCGTTTTCGACGGCTTTGGCGATGAGCTTCGCGCCTCGCGTGCGAGTCAACTGCGTTGCTCCGGGTTGGATACAGACGGCTTGGGGAAGTGGTGCTGCGAGCCCCTATTGGAACAAGCGCGCACAGCAGGAAGCACTCGTCGGTCGGTGGGGTAGTGCTGAGGATGTCGCCAATACGATCGTCTGGCTCGCCAGCGAACAGGCCGAGTTTGTGAATGGACAGATCATCGCGGTCAACGGAGGCCGACGCTTCTATCCAGACACCTCTGCTTGACCGCGTCTGCGACTTTTTGCTACTAAACATATCGCTTTCAATCACAACTCAAAAAAGCTGCACAACTTCGAGAGGGCGAGTTACGGAAACAGAGTTACCTCAACGCCAAGCACAAGCCCGCCATCTCGCAATTTGCCTGATTCAATGCTCGCATTCCCTGCCAAGCAACCTATAAGAGACTTCGGACTCCTCAGCCATTGGGTCATGGGCTGCCTCATCGCCTGTTCGCTAGTGTGCGGCTGCAGAACAACGGTTCCGATTTACGTTTGGCGACCACCACAGGTTGACACTCCAGTCGGAGCGACCATCGCCCTGGCTCATGTCGCTGGCGATCCAGAACTGTCTTGGCGGATTGAAGAGGCCATTCTGGCTCAGCGTCCGACCGCTTGCGCCGACATCGCGCTATACACGGCCGATCAATTGTTCGAACGATCTCCGATCCGACTTGCGTCCACCTCGTCATTGAACAACGATTCAACCGCGCTCCAAGCGGCCCGCGCTACCGGAGCTGATATCCTGATCCAAGGAGAAATCCTTGCGACCGATGTGACGCTCGACGATCTCCTGGAAGCGGATCAAGCATCCGAGCAACGCGCCAAGGAGAATATGAATCAGACGTTCTTTAAGCGTCTGTATCAGTCATCAAACGACGAGCCGAATCACCGCATGCTCCTTTCATGGCGAATCATTGATGTCCCCAGCGGTAGGACGCTCGGAGCTCATTCGTTTACGCTTTATACCAAAGGGGTTGCCGAAGAATATCCAGACCTGGAGGCTTCCGAACAAAATCCGGCCGCTCTGTTGATTGCCGGAAGTGCCCGCGAAACGTGGAAGACTATCGCTCCAGTCGTCGATCGCGATGAAGTTCGTCTCGCTGTACCTTGGCTACAACCCGGCGCTTGGGGCGTGCGTCGCGGAGTCAAAGCGGCCAAGCAAGGGAACTGGCCCCTGGCTGAAAAGAGATGGCAAAAGACAGCAAAGTGGTTTTGGTTTAGCGCTCCAGCACACCATAACCTGGCAATTGCCAAAGCCGCTCGCGAAGATTTTGCCGGCGCCAAACAAGAACTCGTCAAGGCCCGCGGACTGTTCAACTTCCGACTGCCCAGTGAAACACTTTTTTGGCTCGATCAACACCATCGGTCGTATCACAAAGCACACGGACTGGACAAACCGATCGACGGTTGGGCCTTTCCCGAACCAAGTGATATCGTGCCTTACCAGTCCTACGCTACGCCCATCAACTTGGAAGATCTTCCGTGGTGGACCGCAATCCCTGGTGCACACTTGTTTCATCAGCCCTAACGTAGTGGAGCTTGCTAGAGCTCCCAACAAAACAGCTCCGGCAAGATCGACTTTGGGATCTTTGGCAAGATCCACTACGGGGTAGTGACCGTTCCACGCGACCACTCAAAACCGGCATTGCCGACGTGGTAGTTGTGGCACTGGGTGCAACCGTCGCCAGCCCCGTTGGGTCGATGACAGGCATTGCATTGCGATTTCTCCATCGACCTAAACTCAGTGTGCAAATGGTCGCGAACCGTGGCGTGCATCGCTGTTAATTCAGAGCCCCTATGCTGAGCTAGAACAGTTGCCAAGTTTTCGGGTTCGCCATCTTTCAACCTATGTCCCTCCTCCAACACATGACAGTAGCGGCAATCTCGAATCATCGGCAGCGTCAGGTGAGGTGCATGATCAAACCGTGTGAACGGTCGGACCGCATCAGAACGTGCAACCGATTTCCATGCTCGATCCATTCCGTCGCCTACTAAGACCGACGAATTCGAATCTGACAACAAATGGCACTCGGCACATCCACCTGGGATCATTTTGCTTCCAACATTTGAAAGCTCCAACTGTGAATGATGTTTCTCTCTGCTTGATGTCAATAGAACCACATACTCAGTCCAGGCGGCGAGTAGCGGGTCCGCATGGCCCCGCGGCATATAGCGCACCGCGAGCAGCTCTTGATCCAGGTACCAACCGCCTTGCGTCACATGCGTTCGACCATTGATGTTCGGCATTTCGATCGGTTTGGTGATGACCTTCTGCGCCATGAAGTCGGAGGTCGAATTATCATCCAATCGCGTTTCCACTTGACTGCTGTCGTCGAGCAACAACTCGTCTTGAAAGCCGACCGGTTGCGCCGCAAGCCTCTGCAGTTGCCGTTGCGCCGTCAAGTTTTCTGAGGCACTGAACCACTCCGTTTCAATTTGTCGAAACAGATCGGGAGGTAGCCCCATGGTCATGCGTCCGATTAACTCTTGATCGGTCGAAGTCAAGTTGCGTTTCAGCGCATCGACCGCCACGGTCGTCAAGCGGCGATGCCATGCTTGTTGTCCTTCGACAGCTAACTCGGCCAACAGCCTGCGCACCCCTTGTGCAACGGTTTGCGCAGCAGCCACTTGCTCAGGCTCTTTAGGATCGATGTCCGCCAGTTGCCCGCTTGTTGGCAGGTGACCGAGTGCATCGACAACCTGCGGATCTGCAGCGAGCAGAATTCGCATCGGAAGTGTAAGCGGTCCATCGTATCCAAACTGGGCACCGGCAGGCCACTGTTCCAATCCAGCGAGTTGCATATCCTGAATTTCGATGCTCGGTATCTGCAGCAATGCCCAGCCATCGCTAACGGCCGCCCGAAGCGGTTCTGAGTGACACTGCGCGCAGGCCTTCTCGAATCCAACTGACCGTCCTATTGGACCGACACTCGTTGCGTTGTCTGCATCCAAATGGCATCGCTTGCAGTCGAAACTTTCCGATTTCTGAGCAAAGTACTTGTCGGCATGGGCTCGATGATCAAACGCGATTTTCCGTTCTGTCCGGTAAGGAAAATCCTCGAATTCAGGATGACCGTTTCCAAACGAAGCGAACTTCGATCGATGGCAGGCCTGACAGCGTTGATTGGTTATCGCCTGCAAATCATGTCCAGCACCCTGATGCTCGATGTGGCAACTTGCACACTCCGTACTCTGCGTTTGAGGAGCGTGCGTATGATTGATCAGGTTTACGCTGCTCTTCAGCGTGTCGCTCATGTCACGTTGTAGACGATTGAGCTGTGCGTCGGTTAGATCGTGCGGCAAGCGGTGGACGCTATCGCGCAAGTCCGTTTGATGGCAATTGATGCACAAGTCGTCCTGTGTGACTGCCTTGCCATGATTCGCACCGCCAGCGAGTGAATGAGAATTGGGGTGGCATAAACTGCAGCGCTCGGTCACCAATTCATTCCCGAGAATTTGTGCATGTTTTTTCGAAAGTGTTCCAGGTAGAAAAACAGCCTCACGTTGTGGTAGCGCCATACAACAGAGCAATATGCCTCCCGCAAATATTGCCATGTTCAACGCGATCGACTCGCGCGAAAACCAGGCCGATTTGGTTGGAATACATGGTCCTAAATCGTCATTGGTCAGCCGGCGGCTCTCTGGACGAAGCTTGGCGATTTCGCAATTGGCTGCGCCTTCGCATCGATGCAGGCAATCGCCTGAAGCCCCTGGAGCACACGACTTGCGGGCTGGAACCTGACAGCATTCACCCTGTTCGGTTGGTCCAGCAGAACAGGACATTCCCACCGACTCGAAGCCACATCGCCAGCGTGATTTAGGATTGGGGCGTGGAATCGTAACATCTCTTTTCGGCGAAGCTGGCTCCATTACAGCGCTCCCGAAAAGCGATAGACGAGCACGACGTGGACGCCAATCATCAACGCCAATGTCCAAGTCAACGAGATATGGAAAGCGACCATCAACCTCAATCGAAACTGGAGGGCCTGATGATAGTCCAAATCGTCTTTTGCTTTGACCATCGCCACCAACGCTTGCCGACTGGCAATTCCCTGTTGCGCCAGATAACGGTCCAGATCGTTCAACTCTCGCAACAGGAGTCGCCGCTTGACCCCATTGGGTATCAATCGATAAGGCAGGCTCCGCGGCAACTGGAAAAAGGGCAATAGCCGACGCTGGTAGAACTCCGCCAACGTCGCCCCTTCGCCAAAATTAGAAGAATCCAAAGCAATCTGATGCGCATCGCGAGCGACAGCGGATTGAAGCACCGGGATGCGTTCAAGCGGAAAGTCTCGCTCGATTGCAGCGAGCTTGCGCGGTGTCGAACGACTCAAGAATCCAAGCAAAATTCCGCTACCAGCAACAATGGCAAAACAAGCTGCCAACAGCGACTCAAACAAACCACGAACTGGCCAGCCAATATGCATCAAAAAAATGATCGATGCAAAGGTTCCCATGTAGATGTGCATTTGCAACCAAAAAGAAACCGGGCCAAGCGGATGCCGGATCAACCGCTTTCGAACCGTCAGCAGATAGAGTCCACCGGTTGCAATTAACAGTGTCCAGCCCGTCAGTGTCGATTCGTCGCCGAGCCGTCGCCGGGTCCAATCGACCGCGAACACGGTTGCAACTACTGCGCACAAAGTAACAGTGGCCGCCATCAGTCGCTTGTGAAACAGCATCTTGCCTACCCTGCCTTCCGTTGTACATATCGACTCACACTTTCGATATTGGCCATATCGATACGCACAAGAGCATCGTGTGGACAGGCCGTTTGACAAGCGGGACGACCCGTTGAAGAAGAACACATGTCGCACTTGGACGCTTGTAAAATGGGGAGTCCATTGGCCTCGTCGACGCGCATGCGACCCGCGTGATCTTTGGTAGTCACCATACGAATATTGTCGTATGGGCAACTCTCCGCACACGATTTGCAACCGATGCAACTTGATTCGTTGATTTTAACTAACCCCGATTCGTGGTCGCGATGAATCGCCCCCGTGGGACAACCGATCATGCAGACTGGGTCTTCGCAGTGCATACAAGCTTGTGCAAACATCCAGCGACCATATTGGGGCCCACGTCGCTCAAACACTGGCGTGCCACCATGCATAGTTGCGCAGGCTCGGACACAGTCATCGCAGCGAGTGCAACGTTCGGTGTCAATGAGCATCGTTTGTCGGCCATTCATCAGCCTTTGATCGACAAGAAATTCCAACAAACCCGTTTCCATGCTATGCTCCGCCAACTCCAACGGGGCATCTACAACCGGTTGACCGAACTGATATCTGGGCGATGGTATAGGTGCTGGCAGGTCCATCGCACGGATGAACGGGAGCACATGTTCGTTCACCACCTGCTTTGGAATCCACAAGACATCGACGTATCCGATGGCTCGCAACGATTCTTGATAGGGCAGGGGAGTAGCATTGGTGCCGCGTTCGCGGTTGTGAACCAATTCGCGCAGACCATACATCTGCCCTTTGCCCAAATAGGCCAAAGTTCGATGTCCAACTCCTTGTCGTCGACTCAACCGCGCAAAGCCTCCACGTATGATCCACAGCCCTGTGGCATAGCTCCCCTCTTCGGCAATTAGTGGCTCAGAAGCAATTCGCTGGCTCGGTAGTTGATTCGCTTCCTGCTGGTACTTGGCATACCATTCGAGTTGACCAAATTGTTCTAACTTCGTCGCCGCAATGACTTGATCCAGGTGTTCATCGGGTATGAAGCGAAATAGCGGAGTCTCGCGCAGATGCGTGCGAAGAACCTCGCTCCGATAACGTTCATCCAGCAAACGACGGAATGCAGGATCTTGCTTGAGAAGTTTGAGTCCTTGCCAGCGAATTTCGAGCACCAAGCAATCGGTTTCTGCCGCTGCGGTGAACTCACGTGGCGTCCTGGTTACGGCCGCCATTTCGCCAAACAACTCCCCAGGATGAATCTCGGAGGTGGCATGGGATGATAGAACGCCTGGAATATCTTGCAGAAAGACTCGCGTTTCAGCTCCCTCCCCGCGATATCCTAGCTCAACACCTTCGTTCTGCTTTTCAACCCGTGCGCGCTGAACCAATCTTGAGCGCCGACGACGATCCCCCGTGATTACCCGCGGCCACAACAGATTCTTCAGCCCTGTGCGCCAGTTACTCTGCTTCCAAGCTCCTGCTTGTGTTTTCCGATCCGATGACAGCAGTCGCGACAAGAATATTCGAATCGTCCCTCCCAACACTAGATATGCGGAACCTCCGTATTGCCCCTCGCGAAACACAATATCTCCGGCACTGAACGCAATTAAACGCGAATCGTTGCGCAACACATCTTGCAAGGAGGTGTTTTGGGCGAACCGACCTTGATCCATCAATGAAAATGGATATTGCTTGAGCAACCACGACGCGGTTTCGCTCGTCATCGTTGCATCAAGCGGGTGATCCCATCGGTCAGGGCGCTTGATTTCGACGGCTTCTTGCGTCATCGTGACTGCCCTTTATTTGAAAGAGGGTGTTGCGCCGCCTGATGGCCAGCCCTGCGGTATCGCTTTGAAAGCGTCTTGTCGAATTAAACTTCATTTTTGACAAAATGCAGTTGGCCTTTCCGTACTCTCACTATGTCCCAGCTCCGGGGGCGGCCTCAGCACTTGCCGGTGACACTCCTTCTGCATTCAAGTTGGGAGTCACCTCCGACTGATTTCCGTCTTCCGCTGCCGTGACCACGTCAGGTGACTTCTTTTTCGATTTTGAAAAGCGGCGTTGCCGGTTATAGTCGGCAAACGCATTTGTGCTTCGCAGCTTCTCAGCCTCTGGATCCACATCTTCAAGCACACTTCCGCCGGCGAAACGCGTTCCATCATGAATCGTTCCACGCTGGAATGGCCCAACGCCAAGAACCCAAGTGTCTTTGGCATCGCTGATCGACTTGGCAACGCCCGATTGCCAATACGGTTGACGCGTCTCGCGATCGTATGCGAACACAGCTAACTTCGAGGCACCCTGTCGTCCCTCTCGACGGGCAAATGAAATCTCAGGAATCGTGGGAAGTATTGGTGTACCTGATATCGCCGAGGATGCCGATGACAAAGCACTGCTGGCAGGAATCCCGTACACCACATTGTGGCCGTCCATCCCTAAAGCGCCCATTCTCGCTTCGGCGACGATCTCTGCTTCCTCGCGTCCTTCAACCAATAACACTCCCGCGCTAACCATCTGTTGCCGTAACGAACTGATAACGTAATCCGAATCAATCAAGAGCGGGCCTTTGACGGTCCTTAAGTAGGTTGAGTCGAGATACACCCGCTTGGCTGTCAATGGCGTGAAATCAAGCTGTGCGACCGCAGCATCTACGGCGTCGCTTAGCAGCAACTGTTCCGTCGCAGTGTAACTCTTCGTCGTTCCACATCCGAGACATGCCAACATCGTTGTCAGTAACAAACAGTGGCATACGCGCCCCCAGACGCCCAGGCTAGGGAATAAATAGTCGGCTATGCTGTCTATTTGCATGAGGCTCAGCGGATGGGTAGGCAACCAGCCGCAATGGCTGGTTCAGATGCGTATTAGGCTATCACGTTGCTGGTAGACTATCCGTTACAATTTTCAGTCATCGCAATGCAAGTCGAAAATGGGCTTGCAGGTCGAGATCTCAGAAAATGACGATCCCAGTGCGCTAAAGTGCACCATTTAATGATGACCATTGCTTCTCCGATATAAGGTTTCGCGCCATGCCGTCTCCGCAACTAGAGCCACTGCAAGCCATCCTCGACGGATTGATGCTCCGTTATCGCCAACGAGTACCCGATGTCGGACGTGTCCTGGGCGAAATGCTATCACAAGGGCTCATTGACGACGAAGCGGCTATCGAGAACGATCACATCGCCTTTCGGACCATGGGCGTCCCACAACTTGGTATCCAATCATTCGAAAAGATCTTTCTCCATTGCGGCTACCAGAAGCGCGAGCCGTATCATTTTGAACACAAGAAGTTGGACGCGTTCTGGTACTCGCCTCCTGCTCCCCAGTACCCTCGTATTTTCATCAGCGAGCTGCGAGTCGGTGACTTGAGCGTCGAAGCACAGCAGATCATCCATTCGTACACCAATGAAGTCACGCACGATCCAGTAGATGATCTCGATCTGAATTCGGGAAATCGAGTCGACGAGTTCTTACACCGTCCCTTGTGGCGACGCCCAACTTGGGCTGACTATCGACGCTTGAGCGACGAGAGCGAATACGCTGCCTGGGTGATCTACAACCGCTACTACTTGAACCACTTTACTATCAGTGTCCACAACCTTCCCGCTCCCTTTAACACGGTCGAACGCTTCAATCAGTTCCTGGAAGAAGCGGGAATACGTCTCAACGATTCCGGCGGCAAAGCCAAAATCAGTCCCGATGGCTTGCTCATCCAGAGCTCGACCGTGGCTGCCATGGTTGATGCCGAATTTGACGACGGACAGGGCGGAACCGAAGTTCACAAGATATCGGGTTCCTACGTTGAATTTGCCGAACGCCGTGTCTTGCCTCAATATGCCGCCTTGCCTGCCGATCAAATCAAGCGTGAACATCGACGCGATGGTTTTGAAGCCGGCAACGCCGACAAAATTTTTGAAAGCACCTTTAGCACTCAGACGCAAAGAAGATGAAGTTGGTCGGCTTTCAAAAGTCTGAAGAAATTCAGCAAGTTGATAATGACGATTTCTAGCTGACCGGACAACCGACAATTACCGTTACTGGAAGCGGAGCTCCGCGAACTTCAACTTCCTCAACGAGCCACGTGTAGCCCGGACGCTCGATCTGCGACATAAGTGATTCGAGTTCTTCAGGTCGATAGGTTTTCAGCGTGGAGGCGAAGCCATCCCACCAGATCAGGAACGGGATGATTGGGATTATGTATGTCAGAAACAGCGGAAGAGGTTTGCGCGGACGCACCCACGGCATCAACAAAAAGACCATGAGTGGGACTAACAACATCACGAGAATTCCCTTGCAGGATCGATGAGTGGCTTCTGCCGCTAGAAATGGTACTCCTGCCTCTTGGGCCGAACAAAAAATGGATTGTACCTGCGCTTCGTTGAAGTGATGCAATCCGGTAAAAAGCGTGCGAACGCCACGATAGTCGGACGAGATCTCTAGAGCGGACATCGGCTTGCGACAATACACGACTTGCGGCAGACGCTCCAATTCAGTAGCAGCGTTCAGATTTGGATGTATGTCACTGAGTGTTAACGACGGATATTCACCCAGTTGCCTCTTGAGTTCTTCAATCATCCCTGGCCAAGGACCACCACCGCCAGAGGCCAAGTCCACGATACGACTTTCACCACTCTTGACAATCAGATTTGTCAGAATTGGAATGACAACCGAATACGGTTTAGTAAGTCCGATCGCGACCTGTAGATAACCGGTCATGGCATCGCGTAACCATCCCGGTAGTTTGTCAGAATCCTCTATTTCGCCTAGGTTCGTGCGTTTCATTGTGACCACAGTTGTAGAGATTGAGGGACAATTATCGAGCTGGAATCACGAAAGTGTGGTTGAGCGACTCTTTCTGAAATCCATAGACCTCGGGAAACTTCACGCCAGATAATAGTTGTACATCAAAAATTTCTTCCACGGCGGTTTGGAATTCAAGCACAGCAACCGTCTTACCGGTACAAAGATCCACTGCAACAATGCCGCATTTTAATTCCTCCCGGCATTTGGCTAGCGGAACGCCATCCATCGCGGATGTAGGGCGAATTTTCGAAAGGCCGATGAATGCATACCGACCGGTGATTGCCATGCCACGCGCAAAGCCGGGAAGCTGAGCCACAGTTTCGCGAAGTCCATTGGTCGGATCGACCCTCATGACGCTACCTGTACCAGATTCAAGCACCCATAATCGATCGTTGGCCCACCGCGGCGAGTGCGGCATGCACAAGCCGCGCGCAACAAAGGCGCCGCTGGCCACGTCGATAATGCAGCCCTCGTCTGCTTTTTCGCGCCTCCACCCATCGCGAGTGTCCGAGCTGCCAAGTGCGGTGACATAACAAGGTCGGCCGTTGACGATTGACAGTCCATTCATGTGACAGCGGTCCTCGGCAACCAAGCTCGTGATAAACGGCGGTTGCCAACGAGGCACGAAACTATAGTCAGGATCAAGCGTACAGAGACAAGAGAATCGCGTATTGACTAACCAAAGGGCATTTCCCACCCAAGCGATTTCATGAACGCCAATGTCCCCAGTAACATGCGATGACCGCGGAAGGTAGCAGGCATCGAAGGTCCCCGCCGGCTCGACCTGGACTGCGATATCTGGCGCATTGCGCAGGAACCAAACTTCTTTGCGCGTACCGATTGTCAGTTGCCGCTCATCTGCAGCCATACCCATCGGTCTATCAAACGAGCGCACCAAAGTGGAAAGTCCATCCCCGGTGGCGCGTATGGCAATCAGTTTATTAGCCTGATAAGTACTGACCAACAATGCTGCTCCGAGTTGCTGCAGGAGGGATACAAAACTCTCGGTTTGAGTGTAGCGAAACGCGACCGATTCCATAGCCAAGCGGGTGGGTGTCCCAGTGTCCGTCGGCGATATCAACGGCCGTGTTTCTTCATTGGCGCGTGGTAGAGTCGATGATGAATATTTCATTTAAGGTGAGCCACAAGATTGAGATTGATCTGTACAGTAAACCGAACGATTCACCTTCTCATTTCATCAATACGTCGTGACATCTATCCGATTGACACTTAGCACCTTTTGCGGCCAGGCATGTCATCGTTCAAAAAGCCGCAAAATTCATCGTCCCTACTCATGTCTTGCAAGTTCGACTGTCTGAAGCATTGCAGCTTCTTTGAATTGCCTTACTCTTGAATGCAATGTAGACGCTCTGACAGGTCCAAGTCTGAATAGAAGCCGAATTACCGAACCCGCTTCTTGGTGCGCTCGTCGACGAACTCACCAAGCAAAAGATCCAGTGGTACGGCTCGCGAGCTTTCTAGGCCTGCGAAGTTCCTTCCATCGTCATTTAAAATCGTGCCTAAGCCCTGGCTGTCATCGAGTTGTACACCCTTGGCATGCGAAAGATTCACATAGAACCACTCGTCAGCTTCAAACTTCTTGTCTCCTTTGACGGTGACTGTTACGGTTTTCGTCCATTCACCCGGCTTGAATTTGACCGTGCCAGACTTAGATAGATAGTCATTGTCGGTCGTTTTAGCGGTACCATTTGCGGTCCAGTAGTTAACGCTTACGTTCGTGCTGACTGACTGGGATAGGGTGATGGTGAACGTCATCAGCTTTGATCCACTGTTCCCTTCGTACACTGCGGCATCGCTGATGCTCAAAGCAGGTACGGTATCGTTGTCAATGATATATCCATATTTGTAACCGGTTCCGATTTTCGCATTGATCGGTTTGTAGAGATCCACTTGGAAGTATTCGTCCGTTTCTGCCTGCGTGTCGCCGATGACTTGTACGACAATCGTTTGAGTAGTGACGCCAGGCGCAAAGGTCAGCTTTCCGGTCCTGGTTTGATAGTCAACACCTGCCAGTGCGCTAGCATCCAAAGTTGCGAAGTCCACAGTCACCGGTATGTCCGAAGGTCCGGAAAGCTCGACGATGAACGTCATCGGTTTCGTGCCCGAGTTTCCTTCTGTGACTTCCGAACCGGTGTAGTATTCGAAACTGACGTAGGGTTCGTCGTCGAGGATTAGTCCCAAAGCTTGATTGTTGGCAAGAATCGCATTGGTTGAATTGCTTAGACTCACAAGAAACATCTCGTCAGGTTCACCAATCCGGTCACCATGGATGGGCACGTTGATCATTGCGCTGGTTTGGCCAGCCGGAATGGTTATGGTTCCAGCGGTTGCAGTGTAATCGACACCTTGTGTTGCGACGGGGCCCCAGTGATCTACTGAACTGTCCGTAAAGTAATCGACCGTCACGGATTGGGACGAAGGCGCTGCCAGCGAGATGTTGAAGACCACGTCAACTGACCCACTATGCCCTTCGACGATCGTCGCATCCGAGATCGAAAGGAGAACTGGCGGGATCCAACCGCCATCATTGGTGGTTACGAAGGCTCGCCCAGTGACCTTCACGATAGCGACCAAATCGGGTCGACCGTCGCCATTCAACTCGGCCAGCGCCAAGTCGACGAAGTCTGCGTTAAACTCTGTTCCTAATGAGGATGCGATAGGCAACGCAAAGTTTCCAACACCATTCCCTAAGACTACGTTGACCAGTCCGCGATAATAGCCGTCATAACAACCGTAATAACCGGAGCTAGTGCATGTGTAAGCGTTCCCGGCAACTGCGATGTCAAGCTCGCCATCACCGTTGACGTCACCAACGAGGGCCGAATCGATTGCATGCGGAATTGGGATATCGAGGGACGGAGCGAACGTGCCGTTGCCATGCCCCTTTTGCAATGTCATGGAATTGCTCCAGCCAGTGAGGGCGTCTAGCTTTCCATCGCCATCAAAGTCTCCGAGTGAAATCGATTGCTGGCTCGAACCGTTCCCAGATCTAATTGGCGTTGCCAAACTTCCAGCGCCATCGCCCGGTAGCGCGCTAAGCTCATACTGATTGGTGACAATCACATCAGCTTTACCATCGTTATTGAGATCGCCAATCGCGGTCGAGTTGGGCGACCTGTCCCTGCCCAGTGAACTAACGGTTGGCACGGAGAATCCACCACTTCCGTTGCCTATCAGGACATTCACGTAACCATCGGTTAAAGTGGACCAGAATCCGATATAGCTGCACCCGTAGTATCCACATAGCAGATAGCTGGTGTATTCTTGAAATTCAGTGTGGCCGCTGACGACCAAGTCGAGTTTGCCATCAGCATTTAAATCGCCGCTAACGATTGAAGTCAATTTTTGCGGCAGAGGTGTCGGGTCTGTATTTCCTGGTGCAACCTGCGGAGGAAGGGCAATGCTTTGTGGCGCCTGGAAGGTCCCATTGCCATTCCCATTTTGGATGATCACACTCGCTTCGATGGAAACGAGGTCCGTGATCCCATCACTGTTGACATCGCCCGTAATTACAGAACTTGCTGCTACTCCCGTGCTCTGTGCAGTACCGAAAGTGCCATCGCCATTACCGATTCGCACACTTCCTTGGCTGGCGGAGTTATCAGCGATCACCAGATCCGCTTGACTGCCAGAGTCGATCAGAGCCAGTGCCACGTCGCTGGGGTTTGAGCCCGTTACGTATTCGGCAACGACGTTGAACGCCATCAACTTCCGATCTTCCAAGCCTTCCATTAATAGTCGGCGGGCTGAGAGGTGTCGTACGGGACGGCGGACTGGCCGACCTTGCCCCGTATGGAACAGTGTATGTAGCGACATGGGTGGACTCCTATCTGAGCGGACTTATTTTGTGCCGCGACTGCGGTCACTGAACTTCGATCAAACGATTTAAAGTGAGTTCAGCGACAATGATGGACCCTGCCTCTGCTTCATAGACGAGACTGCTGGGGGTGATCAACGTTTCGGACAGTACCGAGATCGATTGACCGTCAGCGTCAAAGAACTGCAGTCGTCCCGGTGCCCCTGCGAGTTGCGCCGTGCTGTATTCGAGGGTCAGGAAACCCAACAATTCGCGGCAGTTAACGACCGGGGCAACATCAATTGCAGATGTCAGCCCGGAGATCAGCACCGAACTCCCACCCCAGTCTGGATCCACTTGAACGACTTGCGACGTGCCGGAAGCAAAAGGAAATCCAGTGAAAAGCGTGATCAACAATTGGCCATCGTACCAACGGATGCTCGTCGGTACGATTTCCGATTGCGGTGGGCCAAAGGTTGGGAACAATGGGTTCGCTACATTGGGAAAGGTCGTCAGGGGCTCAAATACGCCTGAGCAGATTTCCACCTTATGCACCAAGTTGTAACCGCCGTCCACGACGTAAAGAAAGTCATCGTCCGCAACGACACCGTAGGGATGTGAGTGGCGGACGTTCGTTGCAAGGATCGGGAGCGGCTCAGCAACATAGTCAGGGAAATCGGTAATCAACTCGATCGTGATCTTACCTTTCGTTGAGTCCTTTCGAACCAATCGCTTACCACTTGCGAGTGCAATATGATCCGCAAGTGACAGCGTCACGCCTGTGGTTTTTTTCTCGACTGCTGCGCTAAAGTGAATCGCAAGCACGGAGCTGAAGATCGGAGAAGATGGATTCGGATTAACGACTTCGGTCCGCGGTACAGGCCCCGCTAATGTTGGATTTCCTTCTCCGATGCTGACGTAGAGTGTTCGTCCACTCAAAAACAGGCCGGATGGTCCGGAGGGAGTGTTCGCGGCGTTGGTGGGTGCTGATGGCAATCCATCAACTAACGTGCGACGCTTGCCGTCGCGATCAATAATCGACACGCGACCCGAGTTAGCTGCAGATGCAGCAGTACCAACTTCAGCGACAAGCAAATTGCCAAGCCGAGTGTCAACCACCTTCGACGGCCTCAACAAGCCGCTGGCGATGACGTCATCAGCGTGCACAGAGAGCGAGGATGCCGATGCAATGACGCATGTCGACATAGCACCAAAAACGAATCTAATCGAAAACCATCGAGAACGCATGTTGTTGCCCTTACGCTTGGTCCGCATGGAATGTGAGTGCCATCTTCGGAGCGCAGACCTTGCACTGAAGCTTGGCAACAAGGCGATCAACTTGCATTCAGTGTTGAACAACATTCGATTTCGCCTTCATCATGCAATGCGACGAAACCCATTTAAGAGGACCAGAGGAATTCATACAAATCCTGCAATGGCAGCTAGTTGATTTGCATCCATCCAAGATGCGTGAGTACATCAACTGCAAAACGGCGAAAGCTCTTTTTTTGATGTTCGACGACATGATCTGGGTTCGTTAAACCCCAGTAAGTTTAGTGCTGAGAACGTTGAGAATCCGTCTGGTTGCCCGACTGTAGAGAGCATGCACCTGCAGCCCAACTCCAATTAGGCACCCAGTAAGAGCTAATAGCACATAGTCAATCACACAATTGCGGATAAATGCGTTCTTTCCCGCTAAGGTGTCAACCGCGAAGGCTTGAAACGAGAAAAGTGGTACATCGCTGAGTTCGCGGCTGATGCGAATCGCCCAGTAAAGCGCCCAGCACCCAGCGGCACCGTACAAGACGAACGCGATCAACGACATACAGAGCCCACGAACCTTTCCTCGAAACGCTGCAATGCCGATTTCAATCCCTGAAAGACAGACGAAGGTGGCGAGAAGAATTGGTGCGAGACCGGACATCAGGTCGCTGACGCTGGGGCTGTAGATCAAGAACTGGATGCAGAATATTACAACGTAGGTGACGCCAAACAGTGCAAAAATAACTACTGTGTAAGCGCCTGCGACGATTTGGACATTTCGACAATACCATCTCCACATGCGCTGACTCATCGTTATCGAACGCGCGAGAATTGGCTCACCGGCCAAGAATCGTCGTAACTCGTCGGCGACTTGTTCGGCAGTGCCGTAGCGCTTGCCACGCTCCTTCTCTAGACATTTCATCACGATACAATCCAGTTCGCCACTCAAGAGTCCCGCAAGTTTCTTTGGCTCCAGGCTGCGGTTGGTAGCGAGGGCGTGAAAAGTCGGACTCGAACTAAGACGCGTACTTGGCAGTAGCGGCTCCTCCTCATTGATGATTTGCAAGATTTCATTCAATGCCGCCGTCTTGAGAAACGCCTTGTCGAGCGGAGTGCTGCCCGTCAACAGTTCGTAGAACAGTACGCCCAACGAATAGACATCACTGCGAGTGTCAACATCCAATTGATTAAATCTCGCCTGTTCGGGACTCATATATTGAAATGTGCCAATGAGTTGACCGAATGCTGTGAACATCGTTTTTGCAGTCAGAGGCTCACTTGTGGCCTTCGCCACGCCAAAATCGATGATTTTGGGTACAGGCTGGCCGTCGTACTCAGGCACGAGCACATTGGACGGCTTGAGATCGCGGTGGATGATTCCCTTTTGATGAGCGTGTTGAACGGCTTGGCAAACGACCATCATGATCTCTATTCGCCGGGATACAGAAAGTCGGTGTGTATCACAATAATCGGTAATTGGTATTCCTCGCACCAATTCCATAGCGAAAAACGGTTGACCAGACGCGGTCGTACCGGCGTCAAGCACACGAGCTATATTGGGGTGATCCATCAGCGCCAGTGCTTGACGCTCGGCTTCAAAGCGAGCGATCACTTGGCGACTATCCATGCCTGGCTTAATCAGTTTCAACGCGACTTTTCTTTTCACCGGTTCCATCTGTTCGGCCATATAGACGACACCCATGCCACCTTCGCCGATAATTTGCAGAAGCTTGTAGGGGCCGATTTGAGTGCCGAGACTCTCCGGCGGCATCGAGTGAGTAGTGGCTTCAATCGCAAAAAAGGGAGCGTCAATAACGCTACCGCCACGGAAATGAGCTTCCACAAGTCGAGCAACTTGGCGGCGCATCGCTGCATCTTCACCGCAAACTTGATTGAGCCAAACTTCTCGTTCTTCAGCCGACTCGATCTCAATGGCACCGCAAAAGATCGTGTCGATATGAGGACCATCAACCATGAGACCACCCTCTTTTCGCCCTTCATGTTCAATGCGACGATATAGAACGAAAGGACCGCTGATGATTTAAGAATTTGAAGAATCGTCGCCGTCGTGAAGTTCCGCCAACAGCCAAGCCCGCGCATAAACCCAATAGCGTTTGGCAGTTGTCCGCGAAATCCCAAGCAATTCAGCCGCCTCGTCGATTGAACAACCCGCAAAATAGCGCAGTTTCACCAAATCGGCTTTTGCAGGTTCAACCTTAGCAAACTTGTCCAACGCTTCGCTCAGCGCGAACACGCCGTCCTTATCTGCGTCGCCAGCTTCTACGACGGAAATGGCTTGATCAAAATCAACTCGATTTTTACCGCCGCCATGTTTTACGCGCCCCTTTTTGCGAGCGTTCTCGACCAAGATCCGGCGAATCGCTTCCGCCGCTGCGGAAAAGAAATGACCTCGTGAATCCCAATGTTGCGCTCTGTCTGTATCTACCAATCTAAGATATGCATCGTGGACTAGAGCCGTGGCTTGCAGTGTCTGGCCAGGCCTTTCCTGAGCCAACCGCGCTGCCGCCAAATTGCGTAGCTCGTCGTAGACCAATGGCAGAAGTTGCTCTGCCGCCGAAGGATCGCCAATTTCGATTTGGAAGAGTATCTCAGTTACGTCGGGCATGAAGGTAAATTGAAAGTCCAGTAACACATGGTATTTGTAAGAAACCGGTGATCTTTGTACAAGCATTTCAACTAGCGTGATCTTAGCATCTTAAGGCGATTGGAACAGTTTACTGGCCAATTCCGCTGTCGTTTTAGCCGACTCCACCCGTGAATCATAAACACCCTGTGCTTCGAGTTCGGCGACTGCGCGGCTGATGCATGCCTGATAATCCCCAAAGCTCGCGTATCTGTCACGCAGTGCTGCTGGCGCCCAAGGTTCAAGCTGTGCCCCGAAGAACTGCAATCGATAACCTCCTAGCCTGCAGGCAACAGACGGTGGTGTAATAGCATCGGACACATGCGGCAGAACAGACGTCACGGCCCGCCAACGATCCGTTTCAGCAGGACCAATTGGCCGTAGAGTAAGATTCGTGCCGACTGAGACGCTATCGATTGCAGGATCGTTCGGAATCGGAACAACACTGGTCGAACTTCCACCGACTTGTTTGAATCTCAATGCTCCATCGACGATTTGACCTGCCATGCGACTACAGGGGAGCGACAAGCTACATTCGATGTGTTGTCGCAGATTGCGAATCGCGGAACTGACAAAGCAACCCAGTCGGTCACCGTTCGACGGCAACGGCGCATCGGCGGAGTTGTCCCGCGTCACATGTACAAGGTTCTTCACTTCATAAATCCACACCGAACCATTCAGCCTGACACCTTTCTGCATCAGTTCATAAGCCAGCGAGATATGTTGTTGGTACCGCTCATCGCCTTGCCCCTGGATCAGGATTACCGGAGCCGACTGCGGCTGAATGGTGTCAACATGGTCCACATCTGGAATATACGGAACGCCATTCAGAATGTATCCATCAAATATTCGCGGTGAACTGGCATCATAGGGTATTACGTGATTTCCTCCTGTCCGCACGCTGGTCGAACCAACCACAGAGCGTCCGAAATTGAGCGAAGCGAAGAGTCTGGCGCCCGAGGAAGTACCTACCCCGATGCGTGTCCGGAACGGCTGACCCACCAGCTGTGCAACAACTAGTTGGAGCGCACGAGCCACATCGCGGCACGTGGAAGTGTCGTTAGTCGGCACCAGTGGGACCGGGGCACCCACGGTCAGACCCGGTTGCCGAAAACTGGAATCTCCTGGGTTGGACGCAAGGTCGGTCTCAATAGTGGAGACTTCTGCAGCTGTTAGTGGCGATACCTCGGCGAGGTACGTGGCACTGAAGGTGCCATCGCGCTGCATGCCGCGGCGATTAATGGATATATATGCGGAGTTTTCCAGCAGTGCTGGCAAGCCTGCTAGCAAGTCACCGTTCAACTCGGCTGACCGATTTACATTTTTTACGCCTTCCGATTTTTCTCGCCGTATCGCCCCCATCAGATCAACACCTCCGCCATGGTTGAAGAAGACCAGTCGCTGGCATCGATAATTTGCGGGCCAGCGAGCGACGAAGGGTATGTTGTATTGATAGTGTGCGCCGGTTGCTCGGGAAACGATCCCACCACCACCCCAGCCAATTCCCGAAACCGTTCCGCGTATCTCGCAGGCGGAGACGCCTTGAATAACGACAGCCACGGGCTCCGAAAATGTCACCTGATCAACATGGGTGTCAATCGAAGGCCCGCTTACCAGCGATGTGCCGATCCCCTGGATCTGAATCGTGGTGTCGGCGGCCGCAATTTGGACCAACGCAATCGCCAAAAGAGCTCCAAGTTTCAAACCGGCTGAGGGCACAAACGAATCGTTCAACCGCATGAAAGCGACTCCTGGATAATTGCAAAGCGTTCGGAAGATGCACTGAACATCGTGGCCCGAGCGACGAGACAATCCTTGGGCAGAGAGCTGCGAATAACTCCCCCAAACATCTTCCGTTACTGTCTAATGCGACAAAACAGCTAGAATGGGCTCACGCGATTTTTTGAATCGTCTTAGTTGTTTCCAGCGTAAGTCGTCGAATTTTGCATGTACTGCAGTTCGGGACACATGAAATCGCTAAAGATGGTTGCGACCGGGCGCGAAATCGAACCGTTTGCAACCGATGTTGTCAACGCCGTCAAGCCGAGTTTCCTTTCAAAACCATTTTGCAACTTCTCGCAGCCCAGTTTCAGCATCGCATAGCGGCCAATACTCAAGTCCAAAGTGACCGCTGTAGTTGGTTTCTGCAATCGCCTTCAAGACTTCTGGATAGTTGATCTCTCCACAGGTCAACTCATGCCGCCCTGGATTACCCGCAGCATGAAAGTGAGCAATTTTGTCGATGTGACGCACAATATTCGAGATCAAGTTACCTTCACTGATCTGCTGATGATAGATATCAAACGTCACTCGAATCTGGTCGCAACCGACCTCATCGACAATTTCAAAGGCCTCATCGCTGCGAACTAAGTAGTAACCGGCGTGATCGACCAGTTCATTCAGAGGCTCGATGGCGAGCGTTATTCCGGTGCCTGAAAGCAAATCGGCTGCTTGACGCAACCCGTCGACCATCGAATCGCGCTGCTCTTTCCGTGAGACGCCCAAGCGCGCGTCTCCGACCTGCGAAATGAGTACCGGACAATTAACGCGCTGGGCCGCAGCGATCGACGTTTGCAGTCCAGCCAGATAGCTTTCCCGGCAAGCAGGATCGACCAAACTGACAAATCGTGTACAGGTCGCAGCCACGCGCAAGTTCAGTCGCTCTTGTAGCGCCAGCATTGCGTCAAGATCCTTCTCCCACCAACACCAAAATTCAAAAGCTTGATAGCCGCTACGGGCAACGATTGTCAGCGCTTCTTCCAACGAGAAATGCGGTAACACAGCGTCGATGCAAACGGATGCCTTGATTTCCATGTTAACTCCTTGAACGGCTCAGTGTAGAGCGATTGTCCCCAATCGCTTTGGTATCAGTGTAGAGCGATTGTCCCCAATCGCTTTGAGTGAATGTAGAACAATTGTCCCCAATTGTTTTGAGTGAATGTAGAACAATTGTCCTCAATTGTTTTGAGTGAATGTAGAACAATTGTCCTCAATAAACCCTGTAAAGCTGTCATTTCCTTTGCTCGAGAATTTTCTGAGTTGCCGCGTGCCTCGACCCATTAAACTTTCGTTTCGGCGGCGGTTTTTTGGGTGAGCGGTAGTGCTTCCGATA
>JBGSUV010000155.1:0-49577 GCA_041753315.1 Pirellulaceae bacterium
TCCACAGAACACATTGGACAAACCGTAGCATTACGGCCTCGGCGCACATCCGCGCGCTGGGATAATCTTCTGCTCGGCCACCTCGTGCACATTCCACTGTACCTGGGGTTCCGCTTGGCTGGGACGTTTTTAATGAAAAACGCCCCAGCCAAGCTCCACCCCAGGCTATCGGATGCCATCGCTACGCGATTGTTTTGCAACTGGCTGTTGTGTGTGGGAAGGATCTTTTGGGTGCAATCAGGGCCATAATCTAGACGTACTTAACAATCAAAGTTTTTAAACCCACCTCGCCGGGCAATGTGGCCCAACAATTGAAATCCAACTCAACCCATTACCGCTCCGTCACGGTCGAACGGCATTCCGACGGCAAGCTGTCAATTAAACCAAATCGCAAAGACGACGAAGTCGCCACGAAAGACTTGGAGTAGTTGCGTCCAAACTTCGGGACGAGTCATCTCGCCTTTTTCCAGGTAAGGGGCTGCAGCGCTGCCCTGGATCCAAAGCACCAGATCAAATGCGGTCGGTTCCGTGAAGACTTTTCGCAAGTTGACACCCAGCTCTCCATCGCCGCGCCAGAACGGTATCAATCGCTGCCCCTGCAATACTTCTAGACCTTCTTTGGTGGCTATTAACCACCGGTCGATCATATCCTGCGTGACAGCAATCCCCAAAACTCCGCTTTGCTTCGTGTTGGGGATCCACTCACGGTCGTCGTCAGTTTCGTCTTGTACTTGTTGCCACATCTCGCCACTTAACGACAACACGTTTTCCAAGTGATGCAGCACGCTATTCATACGTTCCGGTTCGATTACAGGCATGCGAATCAAATGCACAAAGGCGATAAGGTCAGAAATATCCGTTTCCCCATAGCGATAGACATGTTTTCCTTGTTGCAAGAAGGTCAATGGTGACTCGGGGCCCCGAAAAAAAACATGTGCTGTGGAATTAAAGAGCTCTTCACCATCATGAGCCAAAGCGAATTCGCACATCGCGGACAACAAATTGCAGTAACCGCGCAGCCAAGTCGCATCGGCTTGATCAAAGGCAATCATCAATTCCCGGCCATCGCGGATGGTCCTCATGCGACGCAAAATTTCTGATAAAGCGACGGGTTGTTGGCCATTTCCCACAAAGTCGAGCTGTATATCGGTGACATGCAATGGCAATTTTACGCTCGGGTCGGCAACCTTAGCGAGCGATGCCTCGGCGATTGTTAAATCGTCAATGAAAGTTTGTAGAATTTGACGCGAGGCAGCGTAACTGAGCGGTTCGGGCTTGGCATTCTCGGGAACGGGCAGCCGCAACAAAGGGAGCCAACTGCCGAGTGAGTCGGAGGTATCACGTAACCCATAACGGTAAAAATTTTGGCCAAGTTTCTCGACAGCCGATAAGAACTCGGCAACTCCCAGCCCAAACTGCGCTTGAGAATCGTCAGGATGTTTTTCCAGATGAATTCGTAAGGCGGAAACGCCAGCGGTGGATTTGCCTTCTAACAGGTATTGCTCTACCAACGGCGACTGAGCGTTGGAGTTGGTGGTGATGAGCAAGGCGAATACAAACGCCGTCGAAAATCGCAGAAGCAACATAATCAACTTTCCAGTGTCACTGTGAAACACGACACGTCAGTCTACCAGATGTTTGCTGCCGAAGCTGCCGAGTTGGTACCAATTGCTTTTCACATTACAATTGCGCGAGACGAACATCGGTTACCGCGAACTCGTATACTCGGGCGGAGTAAAAACTTGTCCGTCGAGCTGAAATGGAAAGTGCCACATCGTGTTTACAGTTTCCCCACCCCCTACCCTACCCGGCCCACTCGTAGCGGTCCGGCGAGTTCGCCTCAATCAACGTTCTGGCAAAGCCAACTGGTTGCCAATCGTCATCGCGGTGGCTGTCATCCTTGTGGCGTCCTGGGTCGTTTTTAATCGTCAGGATGATGAGGGGGACAAAGGCGGTGATGGAGAGCGCGGTGGCCAAGCAGAGGTGACTCTGGTTACTTACCAACAAGCGGTCGAAGCGGTGGCCGCAACGGAAGAAGGAGACTTCCAGCGCGCCATGCAATTGTGGAGCGAATTGATCAAAACTCAGCCGGAGAACAACACCTTCAAATTGAATCAAGCGATCGCGATTCTCAGTTGGATCGGCGGCGCCAATTCGGAAATCAGCAGTGGACAGATTGCTCCCGAAAGACTGGCCGCGCTGCAAGAAGAATTGCGAGTGGCTTATCGTTTGGTTGAAGAGGTTATCAAGACACTTGCGGCAAGCAATATTGATGACTATCGAGCAACCTTTGTCGAAGCAGCGTTGTTGGAAAAAAAGGCCCAAGCAGAAGCAAACAGTTCGTTGCTGTTGAAACAGGCGGCAGACTTGCTGGCGAAGAAACTCAAAGAGGACAAAGGTCAAGTGCTGTTGGCGATCAAGTTCGATGAACTGGCCGCTCAGTTAGAAAACGAGTATCCCGAATTGCAAGCCGATAACGCCGACTTTCTACTCGATGCTTTCAAACGAGTTCCGCGGAACATGTTTGTCTTAAAACGCGCAGCAGAAGTCCTGATGGCTCGCCAGGATGTACGGCTCAAGGAACTTTTAAGTGCCATGGTCGAACTTCCAAGACCCATGATGACTGCCCCAGGAATGGCAAGGAATGTGCAACGGGTTATGCCAGACAAGTTAGTCAAGGATGTAGCTGAATGGATTGATGCAGGTGAATGGCAAAACGTCCGCAAACTGCAACTATGGCTAAACACTTTCCAAGGAATGTCCGGTTTTCTCCCAGATGGAAAACTAGCAAGACCCGATCCGCTTGCATTGCTCGAAGTTGGATTTTTAGCGGAGTTGGCAAACAATCTGCCAAGAAAAACAACAGCGGCGGAACTGCCACTTCCGTCGTATATTAACATTACGCTGGATGCCCAGGCCAGCGCCGCCGCCTGGTACGACTATGACTTCGATCTCGATTTCGATGTGGCAGTAACTAGCGGAGCAAAACTTCTCATATACGAACTGTCGGATCAGAAATGGCAAGCTGAACCTGCCGTTGAGTTGGAACTGGGTTTTGAGTCCAAAGGCATACTTCCGGTTGACCTGTTTGAAGTCGACTTCCCAAACCGTCCCAAGCCGCCCGGCTCGGTCGCAGAACTCATGGCCAATTCCGCACTGCCGCCAACACAAGAATTGACGGACGAACAAATCGCTGCAGCTAAACGACACAATACTCTGCAAGAGTTGTTGCTGTGGGGGGACAACGGTATCCGCATAGTGACGCTGGATGAAAACGAACGCCTGGCACTAGTGGAAACATCGACGGGATTGGAAGATTTGGGTGCTGTGCAAAGCGTCGTTCCTATCGACTTCGAATCCGATGGCGACTTGGACCTGGCCGTGTTAACGGCCAAGGGCTTACGGTTGATGCAGAACAATGGCAATCGAACCTTTGAAGATATCACCGAGTTTAGTACGCTTCCGGCCGGAGGAGTAGCGCTGGTGAATGCTGACTTTGAGTGGGACACGGATCAAGATTTCTTGATGATTGACCCGGCTGAATCCAATGTAGTGTTGCTCGAAAACATTCTGCACAATCAGTTTCGCCAGCAGACAATGACTGATGACAAGTGGTCGCTGGCTCCGGGGGCGAACAAGCTCGTGATAGCTGATTTGGATGGCAACAGTTCGTGGGACGTGGTCAGCTCGGGACCAGACAAATCACACGTGACTTACACGCTCGCGATGCCCAACCGTACCGTCGCGGCTCGCAATCAAGTGGTGTTGCCGTTGGGTGGCAAGTGGCTGGCGGTCGAAGATTTGAATAACGACGGCGCGATGGAGCTTGTGGCCGCAGGCGATAACGGAGTTCTCGCGTTGAGAGGTTTGTTTGACGAAGCCGGTGGACGCAGTTTTGCTGCCGAGCCAACCAACCTGGCACTCGGCGGCCAGTCGATTTCCGCGCTATCAGTCATCGATGCCAATGGGGATGGCATGCTCGAGCTGTTGACGATAGCCAATGGTGTGCCGGTGGTGAGTCTTGCGACTGAGCCGACGGACGGGCAATTTGTGCTAGCCCGGGTTCGCGGGGTCAACGATGTTAATGGCGGCGGTCGGGTCAATCACTTCTCGGTGGGCTCGACGCTCGAAATCTGGGCCGACGGAGAGCATTTCTCCCGGATCGTCAAACATCCTGTGACTCATTTGGGCCTTGGAAAACGGACTCCCGAGAACTTGCGGATCATTTTCCCTAACGGTCTGACTCAGAATCTAGAAGATGTTGATACGAATGTACTCATCGAAGAGCAACAGATTCCGCGCGGTTCATGTCCCTACGCGTATGGCTGGAACGGCGAAAAATTTGAGTTGATCACCGACTGTTTATGGAATGCGCCGTTGGGATTGCAGATCGCTCGTGATCAAGTGTTACCCGACCGGCGCTGGGAGCACCTGTTATTTCCTGCGCGAGTCATGCAGCCGCGCGAGGGTATGATCGAACTACGCATAACTGAGGAGTTGTGGGAGATTGCTTACTTCGACTACATGCGACTGACGGCCATTGACCATCCTGCCGAAGTTCGAGTGTTTACCAACGAAAAGGTAGGACCTGCGCAGATTGCCGAACATCAAGTATTTGCGGCGCAAGAACGCCTCGCTCCAATCGCCGCAATGGACAGCCACGGTCGCAATGTGTTGGAGCGAATCCGCGCACAAGATGGTGTCGTGGTGCAGGCGTTTGATATTCAAATCTGCCAAGGGCTGACCGAACCTCATTTTGTTGAACTCGATTTTGGTTCCTTGCCAACCGACAAACATGCATTGCGACTGTTTCTCACGGGGTGGATGTTTCCGACAGACACCTCGCTCAACATTGGACTGGATCAAAATCCAGAGCGTCCGTCACCTGAGCCACCTAGCTTATGGGTCGTCGATGAAAAAGGGGATTGGGTCTGTGCTCAACCCTTTATGGGATTCCCGGGTGGTAAGACGAAGTCGATCGTGATTGACCTCGACGGTGTCTTCAAAAGCGATGACCATCGCCTGCGGATCGGTACTAGCCAGCAGCTTTACTGGGACGAAGCGTTTGTCTCATGGCATGCAGGGGATGAACTTATACGCCAGCAAACGCTGGAGATGGCTTCGGCGGATCTGCATTACCGTGGCTTTAGTGGGCTGATGCCCCGTCAGCCTGACCAACCCCATTGGTTCGACTACGATCAAGTGCGAGTCGCGCCAAATTGGCCGAGCTTGGAAGGGCCTTTTACTCGCTTTGGAGATGTCAAAGAGTTGCTAAACACCGACGACGATCGGATGGTCGTCATCGTTTCGGGAGATGAAATCACGCTCAAGTTCACTCCACCTGACGAACCGCTCCCAAGTGGTTGGGTTAGGGATTATGTGTTGTACAGTACCGGTTGGGACAAAGATGCCGATTTGAATACGATTGAGGGACAGGGCTCGATGCCATTGCCTTTCATGAATCAAACGGCCTACCCCGCCCTACTGGAACAGTGGGACGAAGCTCAAGAGGTATGGCGGAAGAATGCCGATACGTTAACTCGGCAGCACCAAATCGATCCGACGAAGCCTCGCAAGTCATTGTAGAGCGACATCACTCCGTTTCGTTTGATCGCGGGTCTACACGCGAATACGAAAATTGACGGTTATCGCGCTTGGCGATACAATAAGATAATGTTCTGTTCACGCTGAATTTTGGGATCAGACACGGCTCCTGTCAGAAACCGGGGCTAACGCGGCTAACGCCCCCTGCGGCTATTGCTTTTATGACAACCCATCGCAAACTTGCTTTCAACCTGCAATGCACGCGCGTCCGGTCGCCACTTGGTGACGCCTGGGTTATGGCATCTGCATTTTTGGTTTGTTGGATTGCGATGGGGCTAAGCGCCAGCGCAGCGGGTTGTCACTACGGAGCCCAAAATGCAGGTGAATTGCATGCGGGTGGACAGATTGGCAAGTTAGCTCAAAACGCTTGGTGGTCAACTGCCAAGGTGCGGTGCGTTTATGACTCTGGCAAGCTAACTTATTTCCAAGTCCCGTCAGATCGCGTGCCATGTGATGGTCCGGGCTGTCGAGGCAAGTTGCCGGATAACCAGATGCAAGCTCCTGTGGTTATAGAAACCGAGCGACAGAGTTTCTTTGGTGTTGTTCCGTTGCGGTTGTCTCATTTCGCATGTCCGCCGATGGCATTTGTAGCGCAAGATAGTGCGCTGCCTTCTTCTCCGCTTCTTTTTGAATTGCTTCGTCCGCCGCGTCTCTAGCGCCAGCAATCCTCGAGCCAGTGGAACTTGCAGTAGTTCCCCCAAGCCGCAATTGAACTTGCCAAAGTCGAGCCAGTAGTGGAACGTGCTTGCTAAAGTTCCCAATCGCGTAACGGAATTTGCCAAATTTCGCCTGCTCGACTTCGTTCGTTTAATCCCAACCCTAAGCGTCAGCGATAATCCCAACCCGAAGCGAGGGGCAATTTACCTCAGGCTGAAGCTTTTTGAAATCGTATTTTTGCTAGGGCTGTACATCCTCTGCGAGTGGCGCGAGCCACCGCAAGCCAATAATCCCCAAAACTTGTCTTTTTGAATTGGAAACGTGGCATGAGTTCTTCACCGGAACTGCCTGGTCAATTTGCACATCTACTTGAATCCGCACCCAAAGTGGCAGCGCGGCGAGTCATAGGACCGCGTCTGCGGATCGTCCTGATCGTGGTCCTGGCTTTGTTTTCATTGTTGATGGCCAACGGCGTTTATCTAGCAGTCATCACCTGGATGCAGCACTTCACTGGGGATGTGTACGAGGATTTGTTTTATCAATTTATGTTCCTCGCTCACTTGGTACTGGGCTTTTTGTTAATTGCACCAGTTATTGTGTTTGGGTTCGTACATATGTTGGCCGCAAGGAAGCGTCGCAATCGTCGCGCGGTCAAAATCGGCTATGCCTTGTTCGCTATTTCGATAGTCATTTTAATTTCTGGCGTTTTGTTGACTCGACAGTTTGGATTTGACCTCAAGCAGCCGTTAGTCCGCAACGCCGTCTATTGGGCACACATCATTGGTCCTTTGGCTGCTATTTGGTTGTACTGGCTTCATCGACTGGTAGGACCAAAAATCAAATGGTATGTCGCGAGGCGAATCGGTTTGGCAATGGTGTTCATTGTTGGGTTGATGGTGATTGTGCAGATGCAGGATCCCCGGCAATGGAACGTCGCAGGCCCAAAAGAAGGCGCCAAGTACTTTGAGCCATCGTTGGCGCGGACCGCAACGGGAAATTTCATTCCAGCCGAAGCGTTGCAAAACGACGAATATTGCATGAAGTGTCACCAGGATGTTTACGATGGTTGGTTTCACAGCGCACACCACTTCAGCTCTTTCAACAACCCAGCCTATCTCTACGCCGTGCGCGAGACGCGTCGCAAAGTGCTCGAGCGCGACGGGAATGTTCAAGCTTCTCGCTGGTGTGCCGGTTGCCACGACTTAGTACCTTTCTTCTCGGGTGCTTTTGATGATCCACATTTTGATGACGTAAATCACCCCACCAGCCAAGCGGGGATTACTTGCACCAGTTGTCATGCGATTACGCATGTCGGCAGTATCAGTGACGATGGCGTGCGCACGACACGAGGCAACGCCGACTATGTGATTGAAGAACCGATCCAATATCCGTTCACATTTAGCGACAATGCGGTATTACAGCGTGTTAATGAGATGTTGGTTAAAGCCAAGCCGAGCTTTCACAAAAAGACGTTCTTAAAGCCGTTGCATAAGACTCCTGAATTTTGTGGCACGTGTCATAAAGTGCATTTGCCCAAAGAGTTGACCGCTTACAAGGACTTTTTGCGCGGCCAAAACCACTATGACACATTCCTACTGAGCGGCGTTTCGGGACATGGAGCGTCGAGTTTTTATTATCCGCCCGAGTCGGAACCCAATTGCAATGAATGCCACATGCCGCCCATTGCGTCGGATGACTTTGGCGCGAAGTACTCTGAAAAAGTGGGAGGACTGGCCGTACACGATCACTTTGCGCCTGGTGCCAACACGGCTCTGCCCTGGTGGCGTGGTGAAGACGAATGGGTTGAACGGGCAAAAGAACTGCTGATCGATGTGACTCGCGTCGATATCTTTGGAGTTCGCAAGGGTGGGGAGATCGACGGTGAGCTGATCGCTCCGCTCGGCCCCGACTATCCAATTCTCGACGCGGGCGAAAAGTATCTACTCGAGACGGTCATTCGCACGACAAAACTTGGCCATCATTTGACGCAAGGCACGGTCGACTCCAATGAGCTCTGGCTGGAGATCAGAGTCACCAGCGGCCAACGGTTGATCGGCATCAACGGCGGGATGGAAGAGGATGGCACGGTCGACCCGTGGTCTCACTTTGTCAATGTGTTTATGCTCGATCGCCAAGGCAATCGTGTTGCCGAGCGCAATGCAGAGGACATTTTCATTCCACTGTATAACAAACAGATTCCACCCGGCGCGGGTCAGACGGTTCACTACGGATTGCAGATCCCGGATGATATCAGCGAACCGCTTCAAGTCAGCTTGCAACTTAAATACCGCAAGTTTGATAAGGGCTATATCGACTTCATGAATCGTTCCTATCGCGAAGGAGATCTACCATTCCGAGAACAGGGACCAGCGGGGGTAACACCCAATCGATTACCCGTCACGATCATGGCTGAAGATAACGTGGTGTTTGACATTCGGACGAAGGCTGGAGAAGTCATTTCCGCAGAACGCACGGAACGCAAAACACCCGAGTTGTGGCAGAGATGGAACGACTACGGAATCGGTATGTTGCTTGCCGGAAAATCGCAACTGCGTCAAGCCGCAGATGCGTTTCGCGAAGTCGAACAGCTGGGTCGGTTTGATGGACCTGTCAACTTAGGCCGCGTGCAGTTTGCCGAAGGTGATCTCGATGCTGCCACCGAATCCCTGCAGCGTGCCGCCAAAATGGATCCACCTCCGCCAGCCTGGACCTTGGGATGGCTCAGCGGTGAGGTAAGTCGTCAACAAGGCTTTTTCGAAGAAGCGGCAGCTAGCTTCCGCAGTGTTTTGGAGGATAACACTCCAGAACGCCGAAAACGCAAATTTGACTTCAGTCTGGATTTTCGTGTGCGCAATTCGTTGGGTCTGACCCTGGTCGATTTGGCTGACAGGGCTGAATCGCGCGGCCAGCCGGAGCGAGCGCAAGAGCTGCTCGCTGAAGCGGAACGCGAGTTCCAAAAGGTATTGCATGTTGATTCTGAAGATGTCACCGCTCACGCAAACCTGGCTGGCATTTACGATCGACTTGGTAAGCAGGAGCTGGCGAAAAAGCACAGCGAATTGCAACTGCGATACAAGATGGATGACAGCGCCGGTAGCCAAGCAATCCCAGCAGCGCGGCGGCGTTATCCAGCAGCGGATCACGCTGCAGAGCCGTTGGTGATTTACCCGTTGCACCGCGATGGAGCTCCCCAAGGCTCGTCCGTCCCTTGACACTTATTACCCGGAATTCCTTGCTTAGCAATTCGTGTCGCTTGTGCTTTGTACGCTTGCCCGATTCCGCTTGGGCAGGCACTGACTATAGGCTCTGCCTTATTTCAAGTAACAACTCATCCAACCAGGATTCATGCTTTGAAAACCCAACCGAAAAAAAACGTCCCCAACCAAACAACTGACGATGATGCTCTGAATGATGAACAAAATGATGAAGCGATCGGTAAGGCATTGCGGCTGTCGCTGATTGGTGGCGTAGCGATTTTTGCCGTTGTGGCCAGCGTCGTTGCGGCAACCTATTACTTTGGTCAGACGGTTGAAGAAGATCGAAAGACGGAAATTGCGTTGCCGGAAGTCCGTCGTGTGGCCAAACTTGAATTACCTAAGATTCCCCTGACCGATATCACGCGAGAAGCTGGTATTGATTGGGCACACGTCAGTGGCATGGAAGGTGAAAAATTATTGCCCGAGACGATGGGAGGAGGGGTGGCGGTGTTCGACTATGACAACGATGGCGACCTCGATCTGCTATTTGTAGGAGGCAAAAGCTGGGAATGGGCCAAGGTGATCAATTCGAATCCGCGCTCACTTTGTTTGTATCAAAATGATGGAACTGGCCACTTCATTGATGTTACGGCCGATGTTGGGCTCGATATTCAGCTTTATGGTATGGCACCGGCGGTTGGCGATTTTGACAATGACGGTTGGAATGACCTTTACATCACCGCGCTCGGACGAAATCTCCTGTTCCGTAATAACGCAGGGAAATTTGCAGAGGTTACCGATACGGCCGGGGTAGCAGGTGGGGACAAGGCGTGGAGTTCAGCCGCGACGTGGTTCGATTATGACAACGATGGGCGACTCGATCTGTTCGTTTGCGACTACGTGGTCTGGTCGCGCGAGTTGGACCAATCGCTCGGCTTTTCATTGACCGGTATTGGTAGAGCTTATGGCCAGCCCACCGCATTCACGGGAACGCATTCGCATCTCTATCACAACAACGGTGACGGCACGTTCAGTGACGTGACCAAAGCCATGGGAATTGAAGTCGAAAGCCCCACACTGCAGGTGCCCGAGGGCAAGGGATTAGCTGTCGTCGCCATGGATGTCAACCATGACGGCTGGACAGACCTCATGGTGGCCAATGATACGATCAAGAATTACCTATTTATCAACTATGAAGGAACGGAGTTTGTCGAATCGGCGATACCGATGGGTGTTGCCTTTGATCGCAGCGGTAATGCAACAGGCGCAATGGGTGTCGACTGCGGCTATCTGCGCAACGACGAATCACAAGCGATTGCCGTCGGGAACTTTGCCAACGAGCCATCGTCGCTGTTTATGACGCGCGGCGCCGAGCCTCCGTTTAATGATATGGCTATGCCAACCGGTTTAGGGCCTGTCAGTCGCCTTAATTTGACCTTTGGAATGTTTTTTGCCGATTTGGATCTCGATTCACGACTCGACATCGTTTGTTCCAATGGTCACTTGGAAGCGGAGATTTCTAAAGTGCAGTCGACCCAGCAGTATGCGCAGCCGCCGCAGTACTTTTGGAACGCAGGTACCCAAGGAGAGACTGAACTCGTGGCGCTGTCCGAAGAACATGTAGGGGCAGCAGCCGTGGCGCGGATGGTGGGGCGTGGCGCTGCCTACGGCGACCTGGACGGCGACGGGGACCTGGACATTGTGCTGATCGCCAACAGTGGCATTCCTCGAGTACTGCGCAACGATCAGACGCTTGGCAACAACTGGATACGTTTGCATTTGGAAGGTAGTGGAGCTTCGAATCGAAATGCTTATGGTGCAGAAGTACAGTTGCAAATCGGCGATAAGATTCAACGCCGCACCGTGTCGACCACTCGCAGTTATCTCAGCCAATGCGAGCCAACGCTGACCTTCGGATTGGGGAAAGCCACCCAGATTGATCGGGTTACCATCCGTTGGCCCGACGGAAAATCACAGGTCCTGGAATCGCCAAAGATCAACCAACTGCACCAAATCGTCCAGTAGCGCGCGACTCCAATCCGAATCGATTCGTCGTGGTCGAGCAAGGATGAAGCACCCCTGCCAAGCCACGCGAATTTCGTTCACTTGGGTTGTACCGTATCGCCGATGCACATGTAGCCGCTCCACAGCAGCGGATGCCGGCCACTGGTGAGGTCGGTCGCGTCACGATTGGAAGATCCCAAGATGGGTTCACCCGCAGTTGAGAACTCTTCGGTCCATAACGCAAGTATAGACCTACGCAAGGCGTCGGAAGTGGTTTCGTTGTTGCTCAGTTCTTCTAAAGAACGCTGTAACAACCGTTGAGAACTCATACCGCCTACCGACCAACGGCTGAAGATGGCAGAACGTGTACCACTTGTTAGCATCGCGCAAGCCGGCAGGAAAATGTCGTTGCCGTCGAGTAGTTGCGGCAGCGCTTGCACGGATGTTTGCACGCCCGGGAGCAACCATTGTCGAGGAGCCACGTGGGGAAGTTCCAGCATTCTCCCAAGTAGCAATGGGCGATTTGAGCTAACTGGCAAAAACAGGGCATCCCACCCTCCGCGCGTATTGTCAATTTCGTTGGCTACCCAAATTTGATCGGCCCTCAAGCCAAGCCATTGCGAACTGGGAACATTGGTCCTCGCGTTTAATGTGACTTTGTGTGAGTTGGGTACTGCGGCCACAAGCAAGTCGATCTGTTGTTCATTGATTGCCTTATCGACCGAAAAGATTCCGCTGGCGATCCCCACGGTTTCGCGCACAACTGGCTTAGCGGAAAACGCTTTGGTCACACTTCCCAGGGTGGGTGCATAGGCGATCGAGCGCGTACCAATCCAGGACTGAGCGTTGGCCCCGTTGTGCTCCAACAGCAGCTCAAATGGAACGTACCAAAGTTGTGCGCTGGGAGCGACGATCAAACGCCTTGATTTGGCTATTAACTGTTGTGCGGCAGCGGGGACCAAAATTCCCCGAAGTTCCTGGGAAGCTTTACGCCATGCGGCATTGGGTCCAGTCACCGGGAGAGAAACTCGCGAAGCTGGCTGTCGTCCAAGTCCAATTTCGCTCAACAATTGGTTCAGTTTGTTACGAACGGCTTCGAGTTGATCGACTTGCCAGAGTTCGATAGCATCCGCAGAGATCGCGGCGCCATAAATCTGGCGACTGGTAACAACAAAGCAAAGCACGACATCATCGGATGAAAGTGTCCGCTGAATCATTGCTAAATTTACTGGCGGCAATAGGTAGCGTCCTAAGGTCGAACGCGAGATGCTCTGTAGGTTAAAGAGATTCTCGAGTCGCTCCGATTGATCGATCAATTGTGCAAAATCTTTCTTGGCATCGGCGCTTAATAGTTTTTCTTCTAATGGCAGCGGGCCATTGTTCAGAATTTCGACCAAATCCTGGTGCTGCTGCGCTAGCGCTTGCATTTGCGGCGAGCGTTGGAAGCCGCGTTGCAACGCTTGGAGGATATCGGGAGGCAGCGATTGCGGGTCGCTCATAGAGGCATGCCGCCATGCAAAAAGTCGACCGGCCAGTGGGAGGGCCTCAAAAAATCGTTGCCGTTGGAGGCGATCCATGCGGAGCAATATTTCTTCGGGCTCGCCACGCGATGCTGCGAAATCCAGATGCCGTTCGTAGGCGGGAAGACTGGATGTGGTGATCGTGGCCAACATTTCCAGCGGCTCATTTTGCCAATCGCGCGGCGTTGGTTCAGCGATAACCTGCGTCAAAATCTGTTCGGCGACGCGCCCTGTCAATGCTCCATCGGCAAATCGGTTGAGCGTCAATTGAGCTTGAAAGACGCGCACTGCAACGGAACCCGTCTCGACACTCCCATGCATCAATTTCAAAGCCGTACTCAGGTTGTTCTGTCCTATCACGCGACGATCCTGAGAAAAAGCTTGCATCGCAGCAACGTACGCCGCTTGAGCCTGTAAGCGAGGAAGTTCGACTTCTCGCAGCCTCAAACCGATGGCGGCTTGCTTGAGCAATAAATCAGCAGTTGGTAGCTTACCCGCATAGATCGATAATTCTGCGGTACCGATCAAGGCTGCTAAGTGAGCGGACAGGCTGCGCTTGGTGCACCATGTGGCCGCTTGTTGTAAGGCATCTAGCAGATCAATACGTTGGCTGGCCGTTGCGGAAGACGAAAGTTCGGTGAAAGCCTCGGCCAACAAGCTGTATTGCTCGTATTGAGCCGCCACCAGCGTTGCATCCTGTAGAGCGGTGATCGAAGACTGATACTTTCCTTCACGAGCGTCTATTTCCGCCAAGGCAAGAAGTGCCAGGGGAGTCATGAAGTACTCGAACTTCGCATTGATCAATACGCCACTCCGCAGTTGTTTGGGGGCGTCAACGCGCGCGTTGGATGAAAGTTGACTTAAACCACGCAGCACGATCCAAGCACTGTTGACCCAAGGCGCCTGCTGACGTGGATTGCGGTCGAAATATTTGCCCAACGGATCGGCCAGCGGTGAGTACTCCGCAAGGGGTCCCAGGACTTGCCAACGCCGGTACATCGCCACCCCCAATGCACGCATGACCTCCATGGCGTCTAGACGCGTTACCAGGCTAACCGGCGCGACGACATCGCCGATCGGATTGATCGTGGCTTGCGTTGGATCGATCGAAATTTGAATTGCCTCGGGGATAATCACCGGAATTGTCGCCTGCGACTTGGCGAACCAATTGATCCCCTTGATCGGGTTATCCAGCGGCGGAAGTTGTTCAACGCCAACGTTGAGTTCATCGATCCAATTGGGGTTCGCCAGTGCCAGCAACAGGGCCGCGTCGTAGTGTTCCAAGGCCAGTGCCAAGTTACCTTGCTGATAAAAGCACTCTCCGAGCATGACCAAGGGAGGAATGCTATCAATCCAGCGTTCTTGGCCGATCTTCCGCGCGACGCTCCGTGCCGCCTCGAAACCGGCCATCGCTTCCCGAGTTCGTCCAGCATGAAGTAATTCGCGAGCGAGATAGTATTCTGCCCGTGGAAGCTCGCTGAGCGCTGGTTGAGCGTAAAGGTCAGAGGAGGCAGCCAATGCTAGAAGGCACCATCCTACGAAACGGTAGCACTTTACAGGGAATCGCATGAGGAACTCGCAGGCACTTGTTTGGGAGGTTTACAACCCTACTACAACCCTACAGTGTAAACCGGATTCGAGCTTTACGCCCGTCAAATGCAGGCAATGCCGCTTAGTGCCAGTCAGAGGGGTGGAGAGGTAAAAAGTGCGTTTTTGGTTTAATCCCATTAGCTGCTAACACCGATAGAACCCTTAGATATTACCGCAGAGAGCCTGCGCCCGGTGAATACTAAAGAATCGATGGATGTCGAGGAGAATTGCTCATGACTGATAAGACCCGTGTGCATGCGTGGAAGTATGCCTTCGGTGGGCTATTGCTCGCTGCAACGCTGGCCCCATCGGTAGGTTGCCAAGTATCGGTGGCCGGTCAGACCCTACCCAGCGGTTTCTACCTGTATGATGACGTACAGTACCATCCGGCGGGACCAGAAAACAAGCTGGCCAATGAAACGGCTGCTCAGAAGAAGGCGCGGGCTGAGGCGGCGACGACGCGTCGCTAATGGTTGGTTAGATTTTGGAAGATCGAACCGGTGCGCCAAAGCAGGTTGTTAACCGATATCGGAAACAACTGCGGCGCCCCTGATAGCCCTCCTCCGCCCCGACAGGCTCCCTTGACGACACTCCGCGAGATAATTCAAGCGTTCCGCCTGAATTCCCTTGGGGAGGGTAGCTGCCCGCTAGAGAGGTTGGCAGCCTCAGTGTCGAAGGTCAGCTTCCGAACCAGCTATCCCAGGTGTGATCCAATTTGTCAATTGCGGCAGACAGTGGTATGGCGTGCCAACCTTTGGAATCCATGCGCATGATTCCAAGATGAATCAGCATCCGCACCGTGGCTTCGACGTCAAAGTCGACGACCATCCCTGTAGCTTCACGCAGAATCGACTCGCAGGCATCATCGATCTCAACGAGTGAACAACCGTTGTGATCGGCGAGTAGCACACCGCTGACGAAATACGCCAGTACTGCTTCGCAAGCCTGCTGTTGCTCGCCCTCCTCCAACAGTCGCAGCAGCACCCCTGCGTTGTTGTCTAAATTCTGATAGTAAAGGCTCTGCGCCATGTTTAACATGTAGCGTCGTTTGGTGTTGGCTCGATAGGTGAACATTGAGCGCAGGCCGAAACCGATGGCAAAGACGATGAGTACGACAAAACCAACGGTTTTAAATACGCCGAAGAGAGCCAGTACGACCACGTTGCGAAGTACGCGCCATAGCGTCATACCTGCCGCATACAAACTGGGTAATACGATACGCGAATGATCGAGCCAGGAGAGCTGGAGCCCAGTGCCCGGGAGCATCATATCCACATCCTGTTGCGGCACATTCTTAAACATGCGCAGGTAGACATGTCGAGGATCGAAAGGGGCGTCTCTCAGAAACTCTTTTGGCCGAAAGATAACGACTAAACGCTGAAAGAGTGGCACATCCACTTTTTCTTTTCTGAACAATCGCGTCCAACGTCGGATACTGCGTTTCCCAATAACGCTCCCGCGCGCATAGACCTCCAAGATACTCATGGCTGAAAAATTGACACGCATCCGTACACCCCATTGGCTCGCAGCGCGCAATGCAACATCGATCTCAGCGCGGCTCAGCTGGTGATAGTTGGCATGTTTGAGCGCTTCTTGCGTTCGCTCGAGCAGTTCGTTGCTCAGCCGCGCGCGCTGCGTAGGCGTTGGGACACTTCGAAGCAGGCGATCGCGATCGGGGTCCAAGGGGGCATAGATATAGGAAAGCTGCTCGTGACGCTGCCTGTACAAGTGATGCAAAAGCGAGAGAATCAGAGAAGCAAGTTCTCGAAACGTCGCTTGTTGGTCAGGCGATAACGAGGGATGTTGCGTCAGATACTCCACCACGTCGGTGGGATGCAAAGGTACAAAGTGCTCGCGACGACCGGCTGTCTGATCGACAAAAGTATCACCCTCTAAGTAAAAATGCATCGTGAACGATTACTCCCATCGTCACTACTAACGAAATTCAAAAAACAACTATGTCAAATCAGCGGCTGACATCCACCAATTCCTGGGCGCATCGACTATCAGCAGTCGCATTCGATTTGGACGGGTTGCTGGTTAACACCGAGGAACTTTATACCGAAGTGGGCCACACGCTCCTTAGCCGTCGTGGGAAACAGTTTACCCGCTCGCTAAAAAACGCAATGACCGGACTACCGGGACCAAAGGCCTTTGAAGTGATGATCGAAACGGCGCAGTTGACCGAGACCGCAGAGGAACTGTCGGCAGAGTCGGCGATAATCTTCGCCGACATTCTACCCGCCCGAGTGCGCGCGTTGAGTGGCGTTGGCGAATTGCTGGATTTTCTCGATCACCAACGATTCCCACGTTGTGTGGCCACCAGTAGTTCGCGGCGATTTGCATTGGAGGTATTGGAGTTGGTTGGAATTGCCGCGCGTTTTGACTTTGTGATCACGGCTGAAGATGTAACGCACGGCAAGCCGGCCCCAGATATTTACCTCAGCGCCGCTTCGCGCATGCAGGTCGCACCAGCCAACATGTTGGTGCTTGAAGATAGCCACCACGGCACGCGTGCCGGTATTGCTTCAGGTGCTTGCACTGTCGCCGTACCAGGTCCTCACAGCGAGGAACATGACTTTAGCGGAGTGTATTGCCAAGCCAGTTCGCTGGCCGATCCGGTTGTCTTGCAGTTATTGTCGCGTACATCGCATCAATAACGCATTAATAACAAGCTCGGGCACTAACCGACCTATCGACGTAACAATGAGCTGGACGCAACCAGACTTTACCGATCAACGTAACTGACTTCTGAAATCAAAAAAGGTGGGATCAAAATGATCCCACCTTTCATCAGTGGTTACTACAGCAACTACCGTTTAAAACGGTGGGGCTGTTATGTAGTGGGAACTAGACCATTTCCTTGAGCTTCTTCAGAGGGCGGACCTTAACGGTCACAGACGCCTTCTTAGGTGCCGCCCAGATCATTTCGCCGGTCGCTGGATTGCGAACTTGGCGCTTGGGTAGTGCTGGCTTGTCGACAGCAACGATTTTGCACAAGTTTGGAATTTGGAAAACCCGAGGGCCCTTGGCTCCGATGTTGGCTTGAATTTCTTCCGCCAACGCATCGAAAAACTCAGCAACTTGCTTCTTGTTAAGCCCTGTTCGTTCAGCCAGACTGTTGAAAATTTCAGTCTTCGTAGCAGGCTTCTTCTTGGCAGCAGCGGCTTTCGCCATACTCTCAATCCCTTTCAAAATGGAAACGACGGTCGGGTGTAGGTTGTACAGTGGACACGATTAAAGAGTCCGCCCCGTAAATTTCAACGGGTCGGCAGCCCAAAAAAGCTGAAAAAACCAGCATTTTCGGGCTTTTTATGTCAAACGGGGCGAAAACTTGGAGTAAATGCCGTTTTGACACGCCAAGATCTCGCTTTTCCGCTCACCGAGAAACCGTCAAAACTCACCTAGAACCGAATCATTTGTCGACGGATGGTTGCCATTTTCTGAAGCCAGCGACTGTTCTAAGTCATCGGAAAGCTGCAGTCGCATGCTGGGAGATATGCTCGCCATCGCAGCGTCTACAGCGTCGGTCGACAGGGCACGAGCCGCCGAGGCTTGCTGGTCGGCTCGGCGTTGTAAGCTTGAACCAAGCAGCGAAGAAATGCCCATTTCGCTCGGTGCGAGTGGCTCACGGGAATCGTCGGTTGTATCGCTCGACTGATTCGAATCGACGACCGGCGCTGCAATCGTTGACAACGCGGCTGGTGCAACTGGCTCACCCTCCCCTTCCCCAGTCAACGTCGAGTTGGTGGAAGCTGTTGTGGTCACGGGTGCGACCCCCACGTCAGTCGTCGCTCCCCAAACTCGGATGAGTCGCATCGAACCCTGCTGTCCGACCTGCGTGGTTCGAGTTCCATTGATCGGAACGGTTGCCCGCACGTTTTGCTGGGTTGAATTGACCCCTGTGACGGTGAGTGAATTAAGGTCCGAATTGGCAGCTACGTTGAGCGACGAAAGCTGAGCCCACGTTCCAGCCGAGGCAATCCATTGACTGGCCCCTGTACCGTTGATGGCTACCGTCAGACTGTTGGTGAAGGTCGATCCCAAAAAGTCGCGAATGTTGATGAACTGTGGAAGAAGCGTACCTGGAATATCCAAGTCAGCGGTCACGTCAGCCCCTGCAGCATCGACGGAAGCATTGATGGGAATTGTCGCCCCCGTGTCATTCGTGAATGCAAGCGCGTCACGTTGAAGCTCGTAGGAGCCTGGTACGAGATCTGCCACCAGGTACGAACCGTTATTGACGCTAATCGCCTGCTCGACTGCGGCGCCCGTTACATCCGTACCCACTAAGCGAAGACTGCTCGACTGAAAATCCTCCGAGGCAAAATGGAAATAGTCGCCGTTGACGTTCCCCTTGAGATCAAAAAGAACAAAGTCATTTACGTTTACGGTCACCGTTGCAGTGTCTGTGAGGCTCGTACCATCGCTGAGCGTATAACTGATCGTAAACGATCCCTCAAACGTACTCGAAGGACTGGTGTAGGTCAGTGATTTGCCATCTGCAGCGATCGCCACCGTGCCATTGCCAGTTGGTGGTTGGGTTACGGCAGTGATGGTCAACGTTTCACCAGTATCGACATTGGTGTCATTCGCCAATACGTTTAATGTGCTGGTCGTTTGGCTAGCCAAGACCGACACGGTATCGTCAACGGCCGTCGGTGGATCATTGACCGCGGTGACATTAAAAGTGACGGTACCAGTTGCCGTACCACCATTGCTGTCACGCAATGTATACGTGAGCACTTCCTGCCCACTGAAATTTGCCGCTGGACGATAAGAGACACTATGTCCGCCAGCGGTAACGGAGAAGCTACTGCCAACTTGCGACGTACCGACGGCGGATACGCTGAGCGTTTCAGTTGAATCATCGGTCGTATCGTTCGCCAATACGTCAAATGTAGCAAGCGCCGCATCTTCGACCACGGTGAAAGAATCGGACTGTGGCGTGGGTGGCGGGTTTTGCGGATTTACGCTGACGGAAACTGTGGCTGAGGCGGTGCCGCCACGACTGTCACTGATGGTGTAGGTAAAGGTCTCAGTACCTTGGAAATTGGCTGCCGGTGTGTAACGCAACGTCAAGCCACTAGAACCAACCGTGATGGTACCGCCGGCCGATCCGGCGCTGACTGTGGTTACCTGCAAAGTCTCCGACGCAGAGCCATCAACACCTGTCGTGTCATTGAGAAGTACCTGCAGTACGTTTTCCGTGCTATTGCGGAAGACCGAGAAGGTGTCGTTCAGCGCCACAGGAGGATCATTTACGTCTGTCACTTGAATGGTGACTGTAGCCGTGCTCGTTATGTTGTCTTGATTCCGGGCAGTGTAGGTAAACGTCTCTGCGCCGTTGAAATTGGCCGCAGGAGTGTAGTTCAGTGATTTGCCGTCCGACGCGATGGTTACGCTGCCGCCGCTGGTAGTACCCACAGCAAAGATCGTTAGTATGGCGCCACCCGTAACCGTGTCGTTAGCCAACACTGTCAGGTTGTGTGCTCCAGAGTCTTCATCAAAATTAAAAATGTCATTCACCAATGTGAAATTGGCCCCGACCACAAAGCTGCTGGTTCCATACAACACTTGCGAATCGGCGACTGCGTTCAATTCATCGTAAAGCAAAACGTCATTGCCAGGATCGTCAGCCGCCTCGGCGCGCAGTCCTGCATTGCCGGTCGCTTTTGCTCGAAAGGTTACTTCGGCGAAAACTCGACCGTCAGGGCCAAGTTGCGGTGTCGAGGTTGAGTAGCTACCGAGTTCATCAATCAAGCCTGCAGAGACCGTTCCCGACACAGGCGTTCCACGGTATGGACTGATATGGTTGATGGGATCTTCAGCGATAGGTTCGATGACGTCAGGATCAAACAGCAAATCGACATATGCGGCGAACACTCCAGTGCGATTGGTCCCCTCGCGTTGATCTTCGACAAAGACCTGGACTTTAAATGTCTCACCGACACCAATGGTTGTGAGCGGTGTTCCTGCAAGGCTGACCGCATTCAACGTGATCTGAACTTTGGGCTGTTCAATCACATTGATGGTGATGGCCTGATCAACTGAATTGCCAGCAGGATCGGTCAAGCGAAGCGTAACGTTGCTGGTACCTAACTGGGTTGTAAGCGGCGTCCAGGCAACTTCTCCCGTGTTAGGATTGATCGTTAATCCTGTCGGTGCATTATTGAACGCGTAAGTCAAGCCTTGACCTTCTTCAGCGTGCGTCAAGTTCAACGCAAACGCTTGGCCGACAACGATGCTTGATGGAAAAACGCTCGAGGCAATGCCCGCTGGCGCGACGTTATCTAAGACCACACTTAGCGAAGGCGAGTCGGTACTGGCAACGCCGCCGATCGTCTGGCGCGCAGTGAACAACGTCGATCCTTGTCCAATTGCTGCAACGTTGTTCACGGTCACTTCGGTGGTGGTTCCACTAGCCGTCGCTGAGCCGACAACATTCCCTCCGGCTCGAACTTCAACCAACGCACCCGCCTGCGTCCCCGCGACTGCAAACGTCAGCGTCTGAGCGTTGGTGATGTTATCGGTGGAGCTAGTACCACTGTCGCTCGGCGCGAGTAAATCCAATCCCGTCGGGGCTGTTTGTGTTGCTGCAGAGACGACGACGCGAACCGTCTGTGTATCCGTGGTGCTGGAAGTCGTCGTCGAAGTGGTCTGCTGCACGGTTGCGCGGAACTGCAATTCTCCCACAAAGCCGGTGGGAGGAGTTACCGTGACCAGTCCAGTTGTACTATTGACCGTGACGTTGAAGCTGGTTGTCCCCAACGCCTGTACGGAATAAGTGACCGGATCTCCCTCAGCATCCTGCGACGTAAGCGTGTGCGTTACCGGGGTGTTGACCGTTGTCTGCAGAGTAGGAATGGGATTCAGAAATGGAGCGCCGTTGGCCGTGTCAGCCACAACCGTCGCCACAAAAGTTTTAGTAGTGCTGAGGCCTTCCGAATCGGTCACCGTGACCGTGATGGTCGAGGTACCTGTCTGCGAGCCAACTGGCTTGAGCATGACGATGCCGTTTTCAGCGTCGTTAAAAATGGTAGCAGAATCAATCACGACATCGGTGACTGGCCGGCCCGCGCTATCTACGACTGCCGTGTTACTAATAGCCTCACGCACGGCTTCACCCTCAACCAACTGACCAAATACCGAATGGTTGGAGTCCAGGAATCGCTGTGGACCTTCTGTGATGAAGAACTGTGAGTCGTTTGTGTCATCAGAGGACTTGGCGTACGAGAGAACTCCCGTGCGGTTATGCTGCAGGTCCAAATGGAATTGATCATCGAAATCACCAAGTGTCGAACCGCCCGTTCCGTTGCCGAGCGGATCGCCACCTTGAATCACAAAGTTGTTCAGGACGCGATGGAATTTCAGCCCGTCGTAGAAACCGTCCTCCGCCAGCTCAACAACTCGCCCCACAGGAACTGGTGCCCGGTCCTCAAACAATTCAAAGACCATGTCGCCGAAGCCAGCCGTTGAAATCCTGAGACTCGGATTGTTTGTCAGTACTTGAGCACTTAAGACACTCGGATTGCTCGACGTGACCGTAATTGTCAGCGGATTTCCATTGGGGTCGTATGCATCGATGGGGATGTGCAACGGCGAGCCGATGCCGACGTTCACATTGGCTAAATCGGGAATAGAGGGAGTCGACGACTGCGGAATGGCAACGCCCGCTCGCTGAGATAGAGTTTGCAGCGTCTGTATTCCAGTCAGCCGACTACCGTCGGGAAACTCCCAGGTCGGGTATTGCGTGATGCCTTCATCGATCGCAATTTGGTTAGGTGTGCGATCTGGATTGGTGACTTCTATAAAAGGCAGGAACTTGTATCCGTCCTCGAAAAGCTCCTTTTGCTCAGTACAAAACGGACACCAGGCAGCTCCAAAAAAACGAGTCCCCGAGTCGGCGAGTGCCTTTGCAAACGCTACCAGATCATTTGCAGGCTCTCCCTCCCCCGACAATTCTCCCTCTCCCAGCAACATTGTGTTGCTGTACAGCTCGGTTGATGAATTGTCGTAGGTCGACCCCAACAGTGCGGTGAAGCCATCTGCAGCCATCAATTGACGAGCTTCCAATGGTTCCACCAAGATGCGACGCCCCCCGCTAATAGGGACGGTTCCACGAAACAAATCTGCCAACCAGCTCAAAAGTCGACGTCTCTTGTCTCGACGCGTCATATTCTCACTCACTTGAAAGTACCGAAATTACAGATGACCCAAGAATATCCATCGCCAACGCTGCCCAACTGGTCAGGCAACTCCATTCGTGAAACATCCTGAGAGTACGGTTCTAGCCTAATAAAGCAAAACCAAACCATTAGTTCGGAATGAGTCGTTTTCGGAAGGTCGGCAATTTCATGCCCTAAATTTCAACCTAAACGCTTCAATTAGACATTATCGCTGCCGCCTCAGCCTGAAAACTCGCACGACCACCCGACTGGGCATTATGCGAGTTCTACGCTGCCATTTGGTGCAACTAGTAGGATTGTGGTATTTGCCTAATGTCAAGTCTATGACGCATATGGCCTTGGTCAAGTTCCAACAGGGTTAAGATTGACGCGCCGCCCCCCTTGCTCCATCCTACCGGAAGGCAGTCTTCATAAATCGAGAAACGAACCAGGCCAATGGGCGAGGTCAGTCAGCGGAGTCGAGTAGATCGTCTTCGTTGATCATCCTAAGTCCCTTGCTATTAAGGACTTCGAGTGCCAACTCCGTATTGTCGACCATGATGGCCACTGCTGGTTTTGAGCCCTCACGGGTCAAAATAGGATAAGCTTGCACAATGTTGATTTCAGCTTGAAGCAGCGCCGAACACACTTGCAAAAGCGGCTGCGTGCCGTCAGGCAATTCGACCCCTATCAAATCACTTTCAATAATTGCCAATCCTGCGCGTTCGAGAATCTCGCGACCACGTTCAGGATGGCTGAGCAGAAATCGCACAAACGCACATTCGGCCGAGTCGTTAATCGAAAGTGCGACGATTCGAATTCCAGTACCTTCGAATCGCCGGACGACCTCCAGCAATTGCCCAACTCGATTCTCGAGGAACACAGTAAATTGGCGAATTGATGGGTAGTCTCTCCCACGGGCAGTCGAATAACCAATTGCCGAGCCTTCACCAACATTCATAGTCGCATCTTTCGGCGAATTAAAACCTCAAAACGAAAGCCAATTTCGCAAATTCTGACATGTTCTAAAGTCGCCGACTATACCCTTATTCGGTTAGTCACTACGGTTATCGTAAAATGAACCCATTTCCGTCCAAAGCAACTCTCCCATTCTGAGTGCTTCAAACCATCGACAGCGGCAGGGACAGTGATCACAGAACATAGAATTGAAATTCGCGTCCGCTACAACGAGACCGACGGTCAACGTCGGGTACACCATGCTCAGTACTTGAACTACTTTGAGCGTGGACGCGTGGAATTGTTACGGGCTTTGGGACACAGCTACCGCGACTTGGAGCAAGAATCGAATTTGATGTTGGTGGTATCCGAAATGAACGTCCGCTACCTGTCAGCGGCGGAGTTCGACGACCTGCTTCAGTTGACAACTCGGGTGACACGATCGCGGGGCGTGCGCATCCATCATGAATACGAAATCGTCAACCTGAACGCCACAGTGCCGTCCTTGGTGGTGCAAGCGACAAGTATTATCGCCTGTGTCGATCGGGAAGGAAAAGTTCGCCCGCTGCCCGATTTCTTACGCGAAAAACGATGAGTCGACTACTACCCGAAAGACGGTGAGTCAGCGACCCTTACACCTTACACCTTACTTTAGCCTTTAGCCTTTAGCCTTTAGCCTTTCTGCAACCGCTTCAGCCTGTTTCATGAGACGCAGGATGTTGCCACTCATCAGTTTATGAATATCTTCTTCGGAGTAGCCTCGGTTGAGCAGGACTTGCGTGAGCACTGGATAGCTTGACACGTCTTCCAATTGTTTTGGGACCATGTCAATTCCGTCGTAGTCACTACCAATCCCGACGTGGTCGATGCCGGCGATTTTCACGATGTGGTCGATATGGTCTGCAACGTCATGCACCGATCCAGGCTGAATGGGATTTGCGATTCGAAAGGCCATCTCCTCTTTTTTAATCGCCTCCTCGTCGTTGCCATATTTTTCGCGCAGTGCGCGTGAGCGTTCGAACATATCGCGCGTAATCCGAACCGATTCAGGAACCACGAAACCCGAGTAAAAATTGATCATGACGACCCCACCATTGTCCGGAAGCTGCTTGAGTATCTCGTCAGGCACGTTGCGGACGTGGTCGGCAACCGCTCGGGACGACGAATGCGAGAAAATGACGGGGGCGACCGTGGTATCCAAAACTGCTTGCATCGTGGTCGGTGCGACATGGGAGATATCGACGAGCATTCCCAGGCGATTCATCTCGCGGACAACTTCTTTGCCGAATTCACTCAGACCACCGCAGCGGGGTTCGTCGCTACACGAATCGGCCCAGTCGAGTGACTCGCTATGCGTCAACGTCATGTAACGAGCACCAAACTGCGCCAGACGTCGCAATTTCTCGATCGAGTTTTCAATCGCATGACCGCCTTCGACTCCGATCATCGACGCGATTTTCCCGTTGTCGCGGATGCGCTTGACGTCATCACTTGTGAGTGCAAGTTCAAAGGTTTCGGGGTAGCGGGCGACCATTGCTTTGACAATTTCAATTTGCTCCAGCGTCATTTGGTGCGATAATCCAGATTCAGCCGTCTTAGCGGGGACAAACACCGACCAAAACTGCGCTCCCACGCCACCTTTTCGCAAGCGAGCAATATCGGTATGAATTTCGGGTTGCGGTTGCGAAATATCTAGCGAATCAAAGGATCGCGATGCTTTTGTTCTCACTACCCAGGGCAGGTCATTGTGGCCATCAAAGACATAACTTCGATGATGGATGGCAAGCGCTTCGGGCGAAACGACAACTTCTCCACGTTCCTGCGCGATCACCCCAGTGGACATGCACAATGGCAACATCCCTACGCAAATTGTGCGTCCAATCAAGTTTGGGAAGACTTTTGGAAACGACTTTCTGCCACAAGTCCAAAAGATCGCCACAGTTTGTTGCACCACATCAAAAATTTGCATCGCAGCCTCACTTGCTCGATTCCGGTCGTAATTCTGGTAAGTTAATGAATCTAGTCCGTCATTCTAGTCGCGATATTGAGGGGGTAAGCACAAGTTGAATGCAATTGCCGAAGTAGAACAAGAGCGCCAGCCCTTTTTGCCTCGTGTGCGCATGATTTGGTTTTTTGTGATCGCGGCACTGGTGGCGGTAGCGCTTGGCGTAACGCGCATGGCCGAACAGGGGCAAGCTCTCGCGGCAGCACTCGTGTTTGCCGTGCTGTTCCTGGTCGCCTTCTTTTTGCTTGGAGCTCTTTTCTTTTCGGTCGCCTATTTTTTTGGAGCAGCCGAACATGCCATTGCCGAATCACAAGCAACGACGGCCAGTCCCTTTAGTGATGGTGCACCACCGCCGCAGTTGATTCCGCCAAGGGCAAATGATGAACATGTCTAATCAATTGAGCCAAGCCTTGAGAAGTACGTTGCAAACATGCATCACTTTGATGCTGTTGTTGGTCCTTAGCGATGCACTGTTGGCGCAAATTAGTTCGTCAAGTTTTGTGACGCGTGGGAATGGTGGCCGCGATATCCTCAACGTTGCCACCACCTTAGACTATCCGCCTTCCGCCTTCCATGACTTTTGGGACAGCTCGCGTAACGATCGCGTCAACCAAAGGCCCCAGCACTGCAGACCGTGATCTGACTGTTGTCTTTTCATCCAAAAGCTATGGTGGAAGCTTCAATCACGTTGCCTATCGGAAAAATGTTCGGCTCGCCGAAGGTCAGACATTTGTCATAGTGGACATTCCGCAGAACCAAACGGCACGCCAATTTGCATGGGATGTGCAGGTGTTCGAAAATGGTCGCGACATCGAAAACCGCCGCAGGCTGGGGCCCAACGAGGTCGATTTCGAATGGGTTTACCAAGCGGCAAACAATGAATCGAGCGGAATTCTGGTTGGAACAAAGGACGCAACTGCCGAAGTCCAAGCTCATGTTGATAAGATCAACGAAATCTACCCTGCTACTGTCGCCAATACGACCGGTGTGGCTCCCACGAGCATTCGCCTACTCTCAATTCAAGAGGCCAGCAGCGATTGGCGTCAGTACTTCCCGTATAGCCTGTGGGTCGTCTCTCTGCCGACGCTCGTTGAAATCAAGAGTAAACATCCCGAAGTGGCCACGGCGCTAAAGCGTTATGTTGGTGCCGGAGGTGCCCTGCTCATTCACGGGGTTGCCAGCCCAAGCGATCAAGCGGAGGTCGAGTCTCTGTTCTTTGTACCCAGCGACGGAGATGTCTCAAAATTTTGGTCTACCGTAAAAGCCCCCACGGCTCCCTGGTGGAATCGTCAGGACCCAAGCGCAGTGGCCGTCGTTAGTTCAATGGCCGGTTCAATGGCAGGTTCAATCGCCGGTCCAATGCCCACTTACGCAACTCCGACAAACAGCGCAACTGGCCAATTGCAGTACGTGTATGGTCCTGATGGGAGTTTGGTCCAGGAATTGAATTTTGGCTCAAAAGCCAGCGAGAGTCCGAAGCGTACGGGAGATGAACCGTTGGCACAATTGCGTTTTGCAAGTCTCGTTTACGACGCATACATTGCGGCTGAAACCTGGGCCAAGCTTGAGTGGGGAGGCCATGTTGACAACATCCAAGAGCTCGAAGAACTTCTCAACCCAGGTCTACAGGAGCCCGCTTTGGATTGGGTGTCGGGATTGCAACGGGTTCGCAATGATCTAGTGACCGCTGTAGAAACAGAAAACATTCAGGCTCGCTCTTATTTGAGTGGCACACTGTTGCTCACCTCGAAACCTGTTGACGACGTTCCGAGGCAACTCTTGATACAAGCCTTACAGCACAACGGGATCAAATCCAACTTGGGAATCACCACAGAAATGGATGGCGATTGGTTCTGGCGAAACTTGATTTCGGCTGTAGGCAAGCCTCCCGTATGGATGTTCTGTGCCATGGTTGCTTTGTTCGGCGCTTTGCTAGGTCCGGGATTGCTGCTCTTCACAGGTAGGATCAAACGCAGAAGTCTCATGATCCTGTTAGTCCCGTTCCTGTCGATTTTAGCCACGCTATCGATCATTGCGTATAGCGTCCTACATGAAGGCTTTGACACCTATACAAGAGTCACTTCAGTGCAATTCATTGAACCAGCAACTGGTGAAGGATTCGCATGGTCACGGCAAAACTATTTTAGCGGATTGCCGCCTCGCGAAGGCATAACTTTTCGCTACGACACGTATGTACGTCCAGTCAACGATGATGAAGGTTCTACCAATTACAGTGAGATGAATCCGCGTGGAGCACCCTGTGTGGTCAATTTGGATGGAGATCAAACATGGCGAGGTTGGCTAAAGGCTCGACAACAACAGCAACTAGTTGTTGGCCATCCCATTGAACAAGGAACGTTGCCGGTTTCCGTCGAACGGGGCGAAGACTCGCAAATCATGGTGCGCAATTTGACCAAAGCAGAGATACCACTCGTTGCCCTGCGTGGTGATGAGGATGACTATTATTTTGCCGAATCGCTGGCGGCGGGCGCAACTCTGACTCTGGAGTCGCGTGAACAAGTGGCGGCGCTGTCTAATGTTGGCCGCCTCATGGGACAATTGCGGCCCGACGTACCACCGGAACTGAATGCGCGAGGATCGTTGGGCGGCTTTGGATCGCGACGAGGCAACTTCACAATTGGCGGCAGTTACCAACTCGATGTGATCTTCAATACCTACACGCGTTACCTTTCGGAGCGCGCCCAGATTCCAAACTTTGGGATCGTCGCCGTTCTGCGTGAATCCGACAATGTCGAAGTTCCCTTGCAAGGTCGCTCCGATGAAAACCTGCATGTCGTAATTGGAGTTCAACCATGGTAGCTGCTCCGAGCCATCCGATGATTCAACTGCGACGACTCCATCGCATGTTTGGTAGTACCAAAGCAGTCAATGATGTCTCCTTTGAAGTCTACAGTGGACAAGTATTTGGTTATATCGGCCCAAATGGCGCCGGCAAGACAACGAGCATGCGGATCCTGTCGACTCTGGATCTGCCCGATTTTGGTGACGCACTGGTAGATGGCTTTTCTGTCGTGAATGATCCCGATCGCGTGCGGAAGCGTCTTGGCTTTATGCCCGACAGTTTCGGTACCTATCCCAACATGAACTGCATCGAATACCTCGACTTCTTTGCGCGATCTTATGGAATCATTGGCCGTGACCGCACTCGCGCCCTGCGACATACGCTGGCCTACACGGGACTGGACAAGATTGCAGAGAAACCGATCCGTGGCCTGTCCAAGGGCATGCGACAACGATTGTGTTTAGGGAGGGCGATGATTCACGATCCCGCCGTGTTGATCTTGGACGAGCCAGCCAATGGACTCGATCCGCGAGCGCGAATCGAACTGCGACAGATGATTCGCGGATTGGCCGCAGAAGGCAAAGCATTGCTCGTATCGTCACACATCTTGACTGAACTAGGAGAAATGTGCGACGCCATCGGTATTATCGAACGAGGGGAATTGATCGTCAGCGGAACCGTGGCTGAGATCAAGAACAAACTGAGACCACATATCGACGTGTTGGTGACTTTGATCGGCGGCGCAGAGTTATTGGCCAAGTGGTTAGAAGGCAAGCCTTATGTGACCCACATTCAACCCATGGATCGACTCGTACGGTTCCAGTTTGAGAATGAAAGCGAACAATTGCAGGCTGAACTGCTGCGGGCAATCGTGCAAGCCGATTTCCCCGTCCTTGAATATGCAACGGAAAGCCGTTCACTGGAAGATGTCTTTTTGCAGATCACTACAGGAGCGGTACAGTGAGCCAAGTTTCTTTAGTCCCCGGCAACTTGCCCGATAACGCGACGAGCCAGCGAGAAGAAGGTATCAATCGCATTTGCGATAACCCGACAAAACGTTGGGAGCAATGGTGGGTCTGGGCTAGCGAACTTATTAATCCCATCGTCGTCAAGGAGGTGCGCCAGTCACTGAAGAGCAAGCAGTTTACGATCAGTTTCGGGCTGACGTTAATTGCTGCCATCTCTTGGACGTTGCTGGCCATCTCACTGTTGGTGCCACGGATCTATTACGTCCCCGGTGGAGTCACGTTGTTAGCTGGGTTTTTCTGCATCTTGGCATTGCCATTGATGGTGATCATCCCCTTTAGTGCATTTCGTTCGATGACCTCGGAGACAGAAGACAGCACGTTTGAACTGCTGAGCATCTCGGCACTAAGCGCGTCTCAAATTGTCTATGGCAAAATGTCTTCCGCCTGTCTGCAAATCTTGCTTTATTTATCAGCCTTGGCTCCTTGCATTGTGCTGACTTATATGTTGCGAGGTGTCACCCTTTTTGCCATCCTGTTCCTGCTCGGGGCGACCGTCTTGTTTTCCGTGTGTGAGACTGCCCTCGCGCTGTTAGCCGCTGCAACGGCCCGCACGCGCATGATGCAAACCGGCGTATCCGTGCTTCTGCTCGGCGGCCTGCTGTGGGCCTTTTTTGGCTGGACCGCTCTGATGATCAACGAAGGGATCGATGAGTTCAGCAACCCACCCACCGAGATTTACATCGTTATTTTTGCGGCTTTGACAATCGTAGTAACCGCGATCATGGTGGTGTTGTGTGCAGCTTCCGCAGCCATCGACTTTCCAAGCGAAAACCACTCAACGAGCTTGCGTTGGCGACTGTTAGGGCTGGTCGGCCTGATCTTTTTTTGGTCCACGATGGGTTTGGTGGTTGCCGAGCAACGCGAGGTGGCAATTGTTATTTTAGTAGGCTTCTTTGTATTCTCGATGGTCTTGGGAGCGATGATTACTGGGGAGCGCGGCATCATTTCGCTGCGTGCCCAGCGGTCGCTGCCTAAGACCTTCTTTGGCCGAGTCTTTTTGACATGGATGTACCCCGGCGCGGGTTTAGGGTACGTCTACCTGATTTGCATGTATGCCGCGATTGTCTTTGTTCTAGCAATATTCGAACTGTTTTATGCGGGACAATTGCAAAACTTTATCGGCAATGCTTCGATCACTGCGACGGGTTTTACGCTGTTGTGCTATCTGGCGATTTACGTAGGCTTAAATCGACTTTGCATGTTAGCCATTGGACGGCATTTTGCAGCGCGCATGGTTGGGGCGGTGGCCCTCATGGCCGTCTTGCTGATGCTGGCACATTTAGTGCCATGGGTACTGGTCTACTATTACAACGACTATCGCGAATTTCCGTACGGGTGGCATCAGGCATTCAATATTTATTTGACCGTTACGGAGGTCAATGTTCAACTCTCGCTTGACATTGGTGCAAGTATTCTGATTGTTACCCTGTGCGCAATCGGGATTTTCGGGTTGAATTTACTGATGTGCAGCCGCGATGTCATGCTGGTCCGAGTGGCCTTGCCACCGCGTGTGCGTGAGGAAGAGCATCCGGATGATAGCTCGCCGCCGACTCCCGTTGATCCCTTCGCTGACTAAAGACCGATTCATGCCGAATTTTCCATCTTCTGAAGACCGTCCCGATCCCTCTGAGCAGCCGATTCGTGCTCGCGTCCCCGAACATGTTAGCGGTGGCGCGTTCAGTACGGGTGTGATCGTAATGACTGCCCAAACCGAGTTTATTCTGGACTTTGTCCAAAATCTTGGGCGGCCCCATCAAATCGTCTCTCGAGTGATTATGCCACACAACGTGTTACCACAACTGGTTGACGCGCTCCATCGAAACATGGAACTGTACCGTGGGCGTTGGGGAGAACTTCCCCAACCTACGGGTCCAAGTCAAAGTGGCAACAAACCCGGCGGACCCGCGACAACTCCTGGACAATCTCCTGAACAGGCAGGCGAGCACAATCCAGGTGACGCTCCAGCCAACCTCTCGCCTCAGCCAGCCGCCTTAAGTGGCGGCGGAACCAGTGCTGGAGCTGGCGGGACCCCAGCCGCAGGAAGCGGAACGGGAGGTACAACGAGCGGAAATCCAACAAATCCATTTGGCACAGGCCATGAACCACCCCAGGCGACACCACCGGAAAGCCCGGGGCAATTACCTCCGGCCGGCGGCGGGGCGCGACAAGCTTCAGCACAAGAGATCTACGATGATCTCAAGATTCGCGACGAGCTGCTAAGCGGAGCCTACGCCAACGCGGTCATGATTGGACATGGACCTCACGAGTTCAGCTTTGATTTCATTACCAACTTTTATCCACATTCAGCCGTCAGCGCTCGCGTATTCCTCGCTGCGGGGCAAGTGCCCCGGTTCTACGACAGCCTCAAAGGGACTTGGGATCAACTCAGACAGCGGATGCAACCCCCAGGTGGCTCGCCTCCTCCGTTCCCACCCGATCCCGACGGGGATAACCCGCGCGAACCTTTCGCTTAACTCGTTACCCAAGCGATCCGGAGTGTTCTCGATCACATGCGAATAATCCTGGCTAGTCAATCGCCGCGCCGACATGAACTGATGACCGAGGCGGGGTTCAATTTTGAAGTCGTACTGCCCAGCGAAACGGCGGAATGTGGCATCTGCTCTCGGGAATCAACGCCCGAGTTGGTCGCGCGTTTGGCGTATCAAAAAGGAATGGACGTCGCTCCCCGCGTCGATGGCGAGGCGATTTTGGTGGCTTGTGACACGGTCGCCGACATCATGGGACGGGTGCTTGGTAAGCCCGAAAACCGAGAACATGCCGAAGAGATGTTGCGGTTGCTGAGCGGTCGCAAACATGCGGTCTATAGCGGCTTGTGCGTCGTGCATGTTCCGTCCCGCCAATTCCAAGTAGAAGTCGCCAAGAGCGAACTTGAAATGGAACAACTGAGCGATCAACAGATTGAGGAATATCTCGATAGCGAAGCGTGGGTCGGTAAATCAGGCGCGTTTGGTTACCAGGACGGTCACCCATGGTTGACGCTCATTGCCGGAACTGCCGACAACGTGGTTGGATTGCCTATCGACTTGCTTCGCCAAATGCTCGCGCGGGTTGATGTTGGCTTGACGCCGGAGCATGGCGTCGATGGAACGCAATAGAACTTCCCGCACAAATCAGCCGTCCCATCATCTGTCTCACCACTACCTACCCCGCGGAATTCAAGCCTGAACGCTTGAATTCCCACAGGGTTAGTAGAGCGACAACTGTTGGCGTGGGCTCAAGTCCCAAACTCTGGTCGGCGGCGACCAAGTTGCTCTTGCAGACGAGCGACGATGCTGGAGTGCATTTGACTAACACGGCTTTCACTCAAGTCGAGCGTGGCGCCGATTTCCTTCATCGTCAGTTCTTCGTAGTAGTAAAGAATGATGATCAGGCGTTCGTTGCGATTGAGACCTTTGGTGACCAACCGCATGAGGTCACCTTTTTGCACGCGGCGAGTAGGGTCTTCGCCTTTTTTGTCTTCCAAGATGTCGATTTCACGCACATCTTTGTAGCTGTCGGTCTCGTACCACTTTTTATTGAGACTGATCAAATTGACCGCATTCGCATCGGTGATGAGCTTCTCAAGCTCCTGAGTGCTGATGCCCATGTACTCGGCGAGCTCCGTTTCATTGGGGCTACGACCGAGCGACGCTTCGAGCTTTTTTACTGCTTCGTTGAGCTTGGTGGCTTTGCTGCGAACCAGACGAGGAACCCAGTCCATCGAACGAAGTTCGTCGAGCATTGCGCCACGAATTCGAGGTACACAATAGGTCTCGAACTTTACACCTCGGCTCATGTCGAAGGCGTTGATGGCGTCCATGAGACCGAACACGCCAGCGCTGATGAGGTCGTCGAGTTCGACCCCATCGGGCAGGCGCGACCAAATGCGCTCGCCGTTATACTTTACAAGGGGCAAGTAATTTTCGACGAGTCGATTACGGAGCGCCTTATTTCCGGGATCAAGTTTATAGGCAACCCAAACTTCGCCAATATCTTGCTTTGGTGCTTGCTTTGGTGCATCCGCAATCGCGACGGTCGTTGTAGCCATCAAGTCCTCCGTGAATCGCTTAGCGGAGCGTCGTGCTCCGCCTTAGCCGCTTTTTGTTGTGAACCGCTTTGGTGAAAATCTAACCGGGCGAAGTTATTGAATTGCATCACCGGGCTGCTGTTCAATCTGCCGCTCGAATTGCTCGCGGACAGATTGCACAACCGTGGTTTCGGCAATGGCTCCCAACACCAACCCTACGACGACAAAGATTGCCAGCACTACAATCGATCGAAGCAGAGTCGATTCGATGCCGGCACCCCCAATAGCACCGCGAAACAGCACCAAGGCTGCAGCGAGGTAACCGAGAGTGGCGGCGAATTTGCGTGCCATGAACTTTCTTGTGCGTCGCGTCAAACTCACACCAATCGAACCAATTTATCACGCCCAAGCGCGACGAGGCTCTGTCTGACTTTATCGACGACTCGATGGCTGACACTTGAGATAATTCCATCGCAAAAACTATTTTGTCTTCGAGGCCACAGTTGGCGATCGATGACGGGAGAAGAGACAAAGTGAATCGCGTTGTCGCGGCGAGTGCGATACCCAGATGAGCGTGCCGGCGGCGGGCGAGTTATAGCCTTTCGACCCGTTCCGCGGCAAGGCGATTGTTGGGCCGAATTGCGACCAGTTGCGTCAGCAATTCTAATGGCGTGATAGCATCGCCCGGACGGCGTGATTCCTCGACAGCCACCAAGTGTGCCAGATCGCGTCCGAGGTGCCTGCGACAAACTGCCTGTAACGTACCCAAAATCATCTGCTGATCGGCAATACCGACGCATCGGTGAGCCACGATCCAGAGCGAATCGTCGATGAGCCCTGCCCCGTTGGCCGATTTTAATAAGGAGAAAGCCCCCATCACGTCGACCTCGTCGGGGGTCACGACCACAATCCGCTGCTGGGCCGCAACGAACGCTGGTGATGTTGTGGCGGCACTGCCGGGCGGACACGAAACGACACGCATGGGCTCGATGTGGGGCAGTACGTCGCCCGCTGCGGTAAGCATACGTGCGAATCGATTCGCACCAGAGTGAACAGTGGCACCGGCGACAGCCATCATTGTCGCGTTTGCCGCGGTGGCTCGCGCAGCGGAGATGAGTCGCCGCAGTTCGCTGGCTTGATCTTGTTTAGGCGTTTGAACTGTTTTAAGCAGTGGCAACATTGTGCGAAGACCCCAGCATTCGGCGTACGAACGATTCGCCGTCGGCAACGGCAATGTCATCGGGCACATTCTGTCCATTGGTCAAGTAACAAATGGGTAACTTCGACTCTTCGAGCACGCCAAGCAAATGACCGAGGCTCATGGCCTCGTCGAGTTTTGTGAGTACGACCGCCGTCGTACCGACGGGAGCAAACTCGCGACAGGTTGCGCCCAAACTACGCGCACTGGCGGTTGTGCTCAGTACGAGTAACACGTCGTCGGCTTTGGCTGCTTCGAGCATGCGCCTTAGTTCGTGTATGCGAACGACATCGCGCGGGCTGCGGCCGGCGGTGTCCATGAGAATCAGATCGAGATGTTGCATCGACTCGATCGCGTCGCAAAGCTCGGTCGGTGTCGAGACAACTTCCATCGGCAGATCGATAATGTCGGCGTAGGTGCGTAGCTGTTCGACGGCCGCCACGCGAAACGTGTCGACTGTGATCAAACCAACGCGGCGATTCTCGCGCAACCGATAGTTGGCCGCTAATTTTGCGATGGTCGTCGTTTTGCCGACGCCCGTCGGCCCCACCAATGCCGCGACTCGGGGCCTTCCGCGTCCGACGGCAAGAGGGCCGGTCGTCGTGACCGAATCGAGCAAGTAGTCGACGAGCAGCTCATGCGGTCGTGTCCCGGAGTCATTGGTCGACAAATCGGAGACGATTCGCCTGGCAACCGATTCGTCGACATCGGCTTCGATCAGATCGGCAAAAACCTGGAACAACTGTTCGGGCAAACCACTCGGTTCGCGAGCCGCCGAGTGAGCGGTAAACAAATCGTCGAGATCGGTCGGCGAGTCGACCATCTCAGTGAGTTGGTCTCGGTACTGCTGGCGATAGTCGAATTCGATTTCTGTGGAGACCGGTGCGCTTGGTTTCTCGCCGACCGTCGCGGCGACCTCGACGTGCTGGCCCCAAATCACCCTCGCCACCAGCCCACTATTTTTGATGCGGGTGTGCAACACCTTGGCATCGTCGCCGAGTTGCTGGCGTACCTGACGGAGTGCATCGTTAAGAGTGCGGGCGCGAAAAGTACGTATGTCCATAGTTGAATAAATGATCGGGCGCGGGAGGTTTCGTTCGAACCGAAAGCCTTGACGACTTTCGCGATGATTTCATGCGAGGGATTAAACGTCAGTGACAATACCGTGAGTGACGACCTTTGTGTCGCGTGTAATCTCGTTGAAGCTCAACACAACGAGGTTCGACAAATGCGACTGAATCATCTGCCTCACAGCGGCGCGAATTTGGGGACTTACGAGCAAAATCGGCGTGTGGCCTTCGGTCAGCATCGGTTCGATCGCACGGCGAATTCTCTCGGCAGTCGCCTCAATCGCCTGTGGCGACATGCGAACGAACAGGCCGCGGTCGGTGTGTTCGTAGCCCGCTCGCAAGCGGTCTTCGACCGCTGGATCGAGCGCCACCACGTGTAGTTGATCTTCCGAGTCTCGATAGCGTGTGCAAATCTGTCGTGCGAGTCGATGGCGGACATATTCGCCCAGCAAAATTGGGTCTTTTGATCGCGGCGCGTAGTCGCCAAGCGTTTCGAGAATGGTGCTGAGTTGCCGCACTGAGATTTGCTCGCGGAGCAACAACTGCAACACACCTTGCACTTCGGCGAGCGACATGAGGTCGGGGATTAATTCGTTGACTACCGTTGGCGAAGCCTGTTTGAGCTCATCGAGCAGGTGCTTGGTCGCGTCGCGGGTGAGCAGCTCATCGGCATGACGGCGACAGACTTCGGTCAAGTGGGTCGCGAGCACTGCCTGTGGTTCGACAACGGTGTAGCCATACATTTCCGCCTGGTCTTGCAGGCTCGGGTTGATCCACCTGGCGTCGGTACCGAACGCCGGGTCACGGGTTTCGATGCCATCGACTTTGCCCGTCGTCATGCCCGAATCGATTGCTAAGAGCAACTGAGGTTCGATGCGGTCGCTCGCGATGGGCATGTCGGCGATCTTGATGCGATAGTCGTTGGGATCGAGCCGCATGTTATCGCGAATGCGAACCTTTGGCATAATGATACCGATGTCGGCGGCGACATTGTTGCGTACCTTTTGCACGCGGTCGAGCAGGTCGCCACCGCGGTTGGGGTCGGCGAGGCGGATCAGTCCGAGTCCGAGTTCGATTTCCATCGGGTCGACCGACAGAAAATCTTCGACCCGATCTTCCTTCACAACGGGAGCCGCTTTCTTAACTTGCTGAGCGGCGGACTGTTGTTTTTCTTTTGTCGTGATCATCCGGCTAAGCCCCAGACACGCCACGCCAAGGCTAATCAGTGGCACGCGCGGCAGACTGGTGAACACGAGGATCGCCAGAAACCCACCGGTGACAGCTAGTGCCTGGGGCTTGGAAAATAGCTGCTGCAAGAACTCTTGTGGCAGGTTGGTTTGCTGTGTGCTGCGAGTGACCAGCAAACCGGCCGCCAGCGAAACGAGGAACGCCGGGACTTGGCTCACGAGTCCGTCGCCAATGGTGAGCCGCGTGAACAGCGAGCCAGCTTCGGCGAAGCTCATTCCTTCTTGAGCAATGCCGATGATTAGGCCACCAACGATGTTGATGACTGTAATCATAATGCCCGCGATCGCATCGCCGCGCACGAACTTGCTGGCACCATCCATCGCCCCGAAAAAGTCGGCCTGCTGCGTTATTTCAGAACGACGCTGTTGGGCTTCTTTCTCGTCGATGATGCCGGCGTGTAGGTCGGCATCGATCGCCATTTGTTTGCCTGGCATTCCATCGAGCGCGAACCGCGCTGCCACTTCACTGATGCGCGTGGCACCTTTGGTGATGACCATGAATTGAATGACAATGATAATCACAAAGATGATAATGCCGACGACGATTTTGCCATCGCCCGCGACGAAGTCGCTGAAAGCGGTAATGACGCCACCCGCCGCGTCAAGTTTGTCGGTCGCGGCACGGGTGAGAATGAGCCGCGTCGTCGCGACATTCAGCACCAAACGCGCGAGTGTCGTCGCCAACAGCAACGATGGAAAGATGCTGAAATCGAGCGGTGTGCGAACGTAAATCGTCGTCAGCAACACAATCACCGAAACGGCGATGTTGGACGCGAGCATGATGTCCATCAACGCTGGCGGCAGCGGCACCAGGATGACCAACACGCTAGCAATAATGGCAACCGGCAGGACGAGCTCCTGCAAGCGGGTGAGCCAACTCATGCTACTGGGGTTTGCCATGGCGTTTTCGCGCAGCATCGAGCGCGGTGGATTTGATTGCCGCAAATATTCTGGGAAGAAAGTCGGCGGAAAGTAGCGAATTCGACTCAAGCAGTCCATATCGACCTGCCGAGCAATTCGCGTCGGCAGCACCGCGCCGCACCGTGCGATGGACTCAAATTCGGCACCTTGCAGGCACCGGTCTAGCGGTCGATACTCTCTCTTTAGCGACCAGCGGGCGTCGTGAAATGCTGGCAACCGTTGAAGCCTGCAGCTAGCGAGATTCCAGCCACCCTTAACCCCTGGCCATCTAGCCTGACTATCCAGCCAATCGAGGAGATTTCTGAACCATGCGACGCGCGAAGATCACAATTGTGGGTGCTGGTAATGTGGGGGCGACAACCGCCCACTGGTGTGCGGCCGCCGAACTGGGCGACATCGTGTTGCTCGACATTCCACAGGCTGGAGACATGCCCAAGGGAAAGGCACTCGATTTGATGCAATCGTCGCCCGTCATGGGGTTTGACTCGACAATCATTGGCACCTCCGACTACGCTGACTCTGCTGGCAGCGATGTTGTAGTGATTACGGCTGGCATTCCGCGCAAACCCGGCATGAGCCGCGATGATCTGCTGGCGACTAACGCAAAAATCATGACCGCTGTTTGCGAGCAAGTGAAAGCAACCAGCCCCGATGCCGTGGTGATTGTTGTCAGCAATCCGCTCGACGCGATGGTGCAACGAGCGCTGCAAGTCACGGGATTTCCGCCTAACCGCGTGTTGGGTCAAGCCGGTGTGCTCGACACGGCCCGCTATCGCACATTCTTGGCGATGGAGCTCGGGGTCAGTGTCGAAGACATTTCGGCCCTACTCATGGGGGGCCACGGCGACACGATGGTACCGCTCCCGAGTTGCACAAGCGTCGGCGGCATTCCGGTTACTCAATTGCTAGCCAAGGAACGACTCGACGAGATCGTCGATCGCGCCCGTAGCGGTGGTGCCGAGATTGTTGGCTTGCTCAAGACGGGTAGCGCCTACTACGCACCGGCCGCTGCCACGGCACAAATGGTCGAGGCAATCGTCCGCGACAAGAAGCGGCTTATTCCTTGTGCGGCCTACTGCGACAAGGAATATGGCGTTGGCGGTTTTTATGTCGGCGTGCCCGTGGTGTTGGGAACAGGTGGCGTTGAACGAGTCGTTGAAATCGACTTAACAGACGAAGAGAAAGTTGCTTTCAAGAAGAGTGTTGACGCAGTGAAATCGCTCGTCGAGACGATGGCAACACTTGTCTAGCCGTTAGCCGGACAAACAGTTCTGCGCCTGCGTGTCAAGCGATTTTCTTGTTCGATTGACGATGCGATAGCTGCGACAAGAATTTTCCGCGACCCGGCGTTGACACTCCAATAAATCGTCGGCTAGTCTCTATCTCGCTCGCTAATCGCAAGGGACAACACATTGTGTTTGCTAGCAATTACCGCTCTGAAACCAGACAATTCCGTCCTTTATCGGACCGTCACCTAGCTGGTCAACTCACCGAACTTTGCCTTACGCGCGTTGTGATCTCACTTGCGGAAATAATCTGGTCGCACTTGCCGCATGACGCTCCTACCGATTGACGCACTGCCCACGCGTCAACTGAATCATCGTTCGTTTCCAACGATCCCTCCTCTTCCTGAACAAGAATCCATGAATCGCGTTGAAACCACAGCGACCATCGATCAGCTTACGCAACTCTTGCCGACAGACACCACCGATTTCGATTGGTCAGAAACGCTGCCTGTTGGCCGGCCACGAATTTTCAATCCGGCTCGGCCGCTGGCCAGTTTCATGCCGGTTCACTACGAACCGGGTTACGCCTATCCGCTGCTGGTTTGGCTGCACGACTGCGAGTTGAACGAAGATTGTCTGCCGCAATTGATGCCTCACGTGAGTCTACGGAATTTTGTCGCCGTGGCGCCGCGTGGCACCGTTACGCAAAGTCGCGGATATTCTTGGCGACAAGAACTTGCCGCGATCGAGGCGGCCGAAGCGGCTGTCGACGACGCTATCGAGCGAGCCGGCGATCGTTTCAACATCAATTCCGACCGAATTCTACTCGCCGGACATGGCTCGGGTGGAACAATGGCGCTGCGACTGGCAATGCAAGACCCGGGCCGCTTTGCCGGTGTAGCATCGATCGCCGGGCGGCTGCCTAAGAGCTATCATCCGCTTGCCAACATCAACCAATTTCGCAAGCTACCGGTCATGATCGCCTCGGGTCTCGAGAGCTTAAATTACGATCAGTGGGCCGCGTGTGACGACTTGCGGCTGTTGCACTCAGCCGGCTGCCAGGTCGCAATTCGTCAGTATCCCGACGACGACCTGACCGACACCATGCTCGGCGACCTCAATCGCTGGTTGATGGAAATTGTCTGTGGCAGCAAGCCGAAGTGACCCCTCGGCTGCAACGACGGAATTCGTGTAGTGCGGCGATTCGCGCAGTTCGAGCGCGCAATACCCGATGACTTGGGTGACTAACAGCGAGATTACGACACTGATCTTGCTCGAACCAGTCGCTCTCTCTAACGTGCCCGTTCGTCTCACCGCTCCCGTCGTCGGAATTGGTTTGTTTGGTGTTGATCATGAAGCAACTCCCTGCAATTGTCGTTGCCGTCGCGCTGTGCGCTGGAGGATGCCGCACTGCACGGGTGGTCGATACGCTCGTGACCAAGCCCGATGTGCCAACTCGCCCGACGGTTGCCGCTTCGCCGCACGAAGTCGCCACACCGATTTCGACAGGCGTGCAAACGGCGTCGGCGCAGATGGCAACCGATGCCACGAACATTCCGGCTCAGAACGTCAGTCGCGCTACGCCTCAGAATCCGTCGCCCAACGAAGCTTACGCCCAGGCGATGGTACAACTCGACGAACTCAAACGGCAAGACCCAGCCGCGGCCGATCAGCTTTGGAAACAATTGCAAGGCGTGAAGCCGTCGCTCTGGCCACTCGCCGTTCAGCATTTCAAAGCGAGCTATGAGTATCATCGCGAGCTGAACGGTCAAAGCGCACCGAGCAGCGCCCCGCCCGCTGCCTATCCGCAATCGGCTCCAATCGAGATGGTTACTCCTCAGGTTCCTGTCCATTCGCATTCATCTCAGACAGAGCCACCGCGCGAAGCCGAGCTGCCGCCCCGAATGCAGACACGGCACGCCAGCCATGCTGCTAAGCCCGTCGATGCCACACCGGAGCTGCAAAAGTCTTCTTGGCAAGATGTACGTCAGCAGGTGTTGCAAGCGAGTTACGAACCAACGAATTCCACGATCGATAGCTCGGTTTCGGTGAACCCACGGAAGCACGAAGCCGAGACAGAGCGTTTGGATTGGCGCGAGTCGGTCGACAGCGCGATCACACAACTCGCGGCGACAACCGTCGACGATCCTCGCACGCGGAATGAGGCCTACTTGATTGCCCGATTGCGACTGCTGCAACTCGTGGCGGGCGACAAAGCGGCAGCAGTTGAAAATGTGCCTGGTCTTACGCCGACAGAACAGAGTTATTGGTCGGGTCAAATGATGGCCATCTCCACCTTGCTCGACCCACCCAATTCGACCCCGGCTGAGGCGCGCGTGTCGCTAGCGTCACACCACCTTGAAAAAGCCGCGAAGCAGCTCTCGGAATTAGCCGATCTCGAAGTGCGCAATCTTGTCTTCTGTAAAGAAGTCTATGGTTTCGGTGAATACGACGCACTGCCAGCCAACAAATTTCGCGCCGGCGACGAAGTGCGGCTTTATTTCGAAATCGACAACTATCGCAGCGAAGCAACTGTCGACGGACATCGAACCTCGATCGATTGTAGTTACGAAGTGCTCGACGCGGCGGGCAATCGAGTCGAAGGTGCCGAGTCGGCCGCGGTCGAAGATCACTGCAAAAGCCGCCGCCGCGACTTTTTCGCCAATTATACGCTTACCCTGCCCGAGCGTATTTACCCGGGCAAGTATCAACTCAAGTTGACCCTTCACGATCGGTTGGCAGACAAGCTCGGTTCGCAGACAATCGACTTTGAAATCGTCGATGACAAAACCGCTCGACGTTAGTGCCCATGCCGTTGTCGGAAGGTCGAGTCGCGTGCCCCACTTCGATGTAGCCGTCGTCGGACTTGGTGGCGTTGGCAGCGCAACGCTTGCCGAGTTGTCGAGCCGTGGTGTGTCGGTCGTTGGTATCGATCGTTTTGAGCCACCCCACACCTTTGGCAGCAGCCACGGCCATACGCGCGTCATTCGCAAGGCTTACTTCGAGCACCCCGACTACGTGCCGCTGGCGGTAGCCAGCTACGCCGGTTGGCGGAAGCTCGAATCAACAAGTGGCCGGAGGCTGCTGCATCAAATTGGTCTCTTGCAAGCCGGTCCCGCCGATGGCGAAGTGATTCGCGGCGTTCGCCAAGCCGCCTCGTTGCACCGGCTTGAACTGCGGGACATCAGTGCTGCGGAAGTCGAAACGCAGTATCCGGGATTGGTAATTCCTGCGGGGCTCGATGCTGTCGTCGAACCCGACGGCGGATACCTGCTTGTTGAAGAGTGCGTTCGCGCCGCTCTCGACATTGCCATGCACCAAGGCGCAGTAGTGCAAACAAATCGCGAAGTTCGCCATTGGTCGCAAAGTGAAGCCGGTTTTCGTTTGCACTTTAGCGCAGGCGACGTCGTCGACTGCGAGCGATTGGTGATCGCAGCCGGGCCTTGGGCGAACGATTTGCTGGGCGAACTCGGTGTTCGGTTGCGAGTGCTTCGCAAGTCTCTGTTTTGGTATTCATCAAGCGGGCCAGCAGCCAACGAACTGCCCGTATTTCTGCTGGAGTTGCCCGATGGCGTCTTCTACGGATTCCCCAACTTGCAAGATCGCGGCATAAAATTAGCCGAGCACTCGGGGGGCACTCTCGTTGACGATCCGTTGGCTGTCGACCACTTGAGTTATGACAACGATCGTGAGCGAGTGGAAAAGTTTGCTCGCCATTGCGTTCCCAGCGCGCGTGAACGCCTCGGTCAGGCAACCTGCCTCTACACAATGACCGACGACTCGAACTTTGTCGTCGACCACTGGCCCAACGAACCACGAATAGTTTTTGCAGCGGGACTGTCGGGACACGGATTCAAATTCGCCCCCGTCCTCGCTCAGGCTCTGGCTGACTTAGTTCTTGAAAGTGACACGACGTTGCCAATCGACTTTCTTAGCCTCAAACGATTTGACCGACAGTAAACTCTCAGCTCAACGGTGCCGATGGACGGTCGACCGTTGTCGACCTCCAAGACCCTCGTCACAATCAAAGCATGAATGACTTTCAGCGCGAGAGCCTCTGCCACGACCCGATTCACGGATACATCCCGTTCGTGTCGGTTGTCGAAGCGGGTGAGACGAGCGAACGGATGCTGCTCGACCATCCTTGGCTCCAGCGACTGCGGCAGATTCATCAGTTGCAAACGGCCTGGTGGGTCTATCCGTCGGCCGAGCACACGCGTTTTCAACATGTGGTCGGTGCCATGCACATGGCCAGTCGCGCCGTCGGCCGGCTCTACGAGAGCCTACACGAAGTCTGCCAAGGCAACGTCCCATCCCGGGGTTACGTCGAATGCCTCACGCGACTCGCCGCACTGTTGCACGATGTCGGGCATGGCCCTTTTGGCCACTTTTTCGATGCCCACTATTTGAAGCCGCACTTCGATCTCAACCACGAAGCCGTCGGCGCACACATTATCGTTCACGAGCTTGGCGACCTGTTGCGCGGAATTCGAGAATGCCCAAATAGTCGAATGAGCGATGGCGAATTGATTGAGCCGGCCCACGTCGCCATGTTAATTCAGCGACCCCAGCGCGACGACTCGGGCGAACACCCTCGTTGGCTCGTGCTGCTGCGAAGCTTGTTCTGTGGTCTCTACACAGTCGACAACATGGACTTTGTGCTCCGCGACGCTTACATGAGCGGCTACAGCGGCCGGGCTTACGATCTCGACCGGTTGTTGCGGTACAGCTTCTTCAGCGACCGCGGATTGACGATACACCAAAAAGGAATCGGCGCGCTGGTGAAGTTCATGCAGACCAAAAGCGAGTTATTTCGCTCGGTTTATTATCACCGCACAGTGCGTGCCATCGACAAGACACTTGAAGGATTGTTTCGCGATAGCCGCGAGATGCTCTTTCCTGGTAATCCGCTGGAGCATCTGGCCGAGTATCGACAGTTCACTGAGTGGTCGCTGTTGATCGATGTCTCTCGCTGGTCGACCAGCGACAATGAAATTAAGCGGTCTCTTGGTGCACGGTGGGATCGGTTGCTGCAACGACAGGTTGAGTGGATCGCTGTCGAAGATCGCAACGTCACCGTGCGAGAAGGTGAATCAGAACAGGCAAGCGTTTTCAGCAACGAAAGGGCGCTGGAGCAGTTGGTTCGCGATGGGCTGCCGGCCGACATGCGTGACCTGACGATGAAGATCGATTTGCCAAGGCACATCTATCGCCCCGACGCACTGGCTGCGACGTCGGGCCAGAATTTTCAGTACAACCCGTCAACGGGCAAGATTTATCTGCTTACCGACGATCAACTCTTCGCGCAACTCCCGGTGGCCCATCGCGGCTGCCGCATTTATTTGCAACGCAACCATACCCCATCCGAAGCCCGCGCCGTCGGTGCGGCACTCGATGCGATTGTGGGGAGTCGAGGGGAGGATGACCTTACGAATATGTAGGTGGGGTGAGTAAGTGAGTAAGTGAGTAAGTGAGTAAGTGAGTAAGTGAGTAAGTGCCGGTCGCGGAGACTGCGATGTACGAGTCGACATTTCGTTTGGAAGACTTTGAGTTGTATCGATTAGCTCGTAGTTTCCGTGTCGAAGTCTACCGCCTAATTGAGGTTCTGCCGCCAGAGGAAAAATATTGTCTCGCAAACCAAATGCGTCGTGCAGCGGTATCAGTCACGAATAACATCGCTGAAGGTCACGGACGATGGTACTATCAAGAGAACATCCGCTTTTGTCGTATTGCTCGTGGATCGGTCGAAGAACTTGTTGACGATTTGAACGTGATGCTCGACGAGCATTATGGAAATCGGGAAGTTATCGAGCATACGCGTCTAAAGGCAGACGAACTCCTCGCAAGGATCAACAGCTATATTGCGTACCTCCGAAGATCTAAGCAAGGTGACCCCAACTGCTAACTAACCCACTCACCTACTCACCTACTCACCTACTCACCTACTCACCTACTCACCTACTCACCTACTCACCTACTCACCTGCTCACCCATGCCACACACCACCTACGAAAACCCCCTCATCTCTCGCTACGCTTCCCGCGCCATGGCCACCTTGTGGGGCGATCAGAAAAAATTCAGCACCTGGCGCAAGCTCTGGGTCGCGCTCGCTGAAGCGGAAGCCGAACTTGGGATGGCTATTTCTGAGACGCAACTCAATGAGCTGCGCGCGCACGTCGATAACATCGACTTTGCTGCGGCTGCCGATTACGAGGCAAAGCTTCGTCACGATGTGATGGCTCACGTTCACACCTATGGCGATGTTTGTCCAGGGGCGAAAGCGATCATTCATCTGGGGGCAACCAGTAACTTTGTCGTCGACAACACCGATTTGATTTTGATTCGCGAATCGCTCGAATTTATTCGTGGGCGACTCGTCGCTGTGATTCTGTCGCTTGGCGACTTTGCTGAGCAACATCGCGATCTGCCGACGCTCGGTTTTACACACCTGCAGCCGGCGCAACCAACGACGGTTGGCAAGCGGGCGACGTTGTGGGCGTACGATCTCGCACTTGACCTCGAAGAAATCGAGCATCGACTCGCGTCTTTCAAAGCACGCAGTACCAAAGGCACGACAGGAACACAGGCGAGCTTTCTGCAACTCTTCGATGGCGATCACAACAAAGTCCGCCAGCTCGAAAAACGTGTGGCCGAGAAAATGGGTTTTGACCAAACCTACGCGGTAACGGGCCAGACTTACCCCCGCAAAGTCGACACACAAGTCGTCGAAACGCTCGGCGGCATTGCGGCGAGTTGCCACAAAGCAGCCACCGACATTCGCATCTTGGCCCATCGCAAGGAACTCGAAGAGCCGTTCGAAAAGAATCAAATCGGCTCGTCAGCGATGGCCTACAAACGCAACCCGATGCGCTGCGAACGAATCTGTGGGCTCGCGCGTTTCGCAATGAGCCTCGCCTCGAGCGCGTCGGCGACGCACGCGACGCAGTGGATGGAACGGACGCTCGATGATAGCGCGAATCGTCGGCTGGTATTGCCCCAGGCCTTTTTGGCGATCGATGCGGTGCTGACCATTTACCAGAACGTGGCAAGTGGTTTGGTCGTTTATCCAGAAGTGATTGCAAAGAATCTGAACGAGGAACTACCGTTCATGATTACCGAAAATGTACTCATGGAAGCGACCGCTGCAGGAGGTGATCGCCAGGAGTTACACGAATTGATCCGTCAACACAGCCAGGCTGCCGCGGCTGAAGTAAAAGAGCGTGGCCACGCCAATGACTTGATCGAACGGCTCAGGGGGGACGATGCGTTTGCCGGGGTCGATCTCGACAAACAATGTGACGCGCGGAGGTTGGTTGGTCGTGCACCCCAGCAGGTCGATGAGTTTCTCAGCGAAGTCATCGCGCCGATTCACGAGCAGTATGGCGACACGCTCGGCGAGAATGAGGTTCTCCGTGTTTAATGTCATTGCCGCCTGCGCGAGAATGACGGACTCGCACCGCAGTTTGTGAAGTGCGCCCCTATTCCGGAAACGTCGGCCGCTCGTCGGCGAATTGGTTGCGGATGTGGCGTTCGTAGGCACGATCACTCCGCGACCACCGCCAGCCTACGAACCACAGCAGGCCGATCACGGCGATGATACTCCCTCCGGCGACTCCCCCCCAAGGAAACGCCGGCTCGGGCTCGGCGAATAACAGTGGACCGGCACCGATAAATAGAGGGGCATTGCGACGGTTTTTGTCGCCCGCTTCCGCATTTCCGCGAGCCGTGTAGCCCCAGGTCTTATAAAAGAAACCGGCAACGCGAACCGGCTCAAATAGCCCTTCACCGGTCGGGAAACCTTCCGGAAGCTGTCTTACGCAAAATACGATTGGGTTGTTTTGCGAGTCTTCGGTAAACAAATCGAGTTGGTAGTAATAGGGTACTTCGTAGTCAGTAGCGGTTGGATCCCCCGCGCCGTCGATACCACCGGCCAGATCGATTCGCACCGCCCGGCGGACGGTACCATCGAGCACTACAAGCTCGCCGGTGTGCTTATCGGGCTCGTTAAAGAATGGAGCAACGCTGAACCGTCCGTCGCGCGCGGCCACGAGTGCTACACGAGCCAGTGTCCACTCTTTTTTCGCGTCGGCATCGGCCGGGGGCGTGTCGCCACCGAGCGCGACGACTCGGCGACGCCAAAGCTCGGCTTGGCCCTGCAAGTTTTTCTTCGCCCGCTCGGCGAGCGGCCCCGGGTTGCCTTCGCCCATCAATTCGAGCAACGCATAGAACGCCGCCGACTCGCGGCGGGTGAATCGCTGCCGCTGCGCGACGGCATCGAGCTGGGCGACGTCGTAGCCATAAATGCCGAGCAGGGCTTCGCCATAGTTGACCATCGGCGGGGCGACTTTGGTGGGATACCATTCGATTCGCGGCGCGACGACGACCGGGAATTCGCGGCCATCGCCCATTGCGATTTTCACGAACACACCGCCGACCGTCGCCGGCTCGTCGAGTTGCTTGCCAATCGGCCAATCATCGGGAACATCGATCGACAGCACCGACGCTTCGTTGCCGTCGTCGTCCTCGATCGTGGTAATGTAAACCTGCTCGATGGCGAGCCGCTCGGCGTCGGCTGGTTCGAGCGCGATCGCCAAGAGTGATTTTGCTCGACCAGCGACTCGCACCAGTCGCCCCTTGTCGTCGGACTTTTCGGCAACACTCTGAATCGAGTCAACTTTGCCAGCAGCTTTAAAGAGCGTCGCATCGAGACTGTCGAGCCGCTGGGCGAGACGAATCATCTCGAATTGTTCGTCTACCGAAACTGGTGTGCGATCGATAAATTTCGCAAACCGGCTTTCGTCCCAATTGTCGATGGCGAGGATTTTTGCGAGTCGCTCCGCGGGCACCAATGCCGGTTCGTCGGCACCGGCCGCGACCGATGCAGCGAGCAACAATAGTGTCGCGAAGAGTCTAGCGAACATCGCTCGGAGCCTCCGAAGGAGATGCTGTCGACTCTTCGTCACGCGGCACGTAATCGAGCGACGCAAAGTCGACCTCGCCATCGGGCTCATGCTCGCTCGCCTTCGCCGGTCGGCGAAGAATCCAAACGACCACGATCGTTGCACAAGCGAGCGCAGCGGCAATCACGTTCCAAATGGGCCACGCCGGCCTGTCGGGCTCAGTTGATGGCGTGATCAACTTGGCATCGAACGTCTTGGCCAAAATCACCGGCGCGATGTTCACACCGACCGAATTCTTATACGACTGGTTCTTGAAGAAGTAACCGCTAAAAATCGCGCTATGGGGCGGGAGCTTGTCGGGAGCGAAATTCTCGGGAAGCGCGAGCGAATAAACCAGCACCGGCAGCAAATCGCCGCCGGCGGGGCGGATCGTAATCCGGTAGAGCGTCTCGATGCCCAGTTCATTCGCAGCAGGCGTAATTGGCTCGATCCGCACCGCTTCGCCGACCACCGAAACAATGCGACCTCGGTAGACGGTTGGTTGGTGGGCGAGTTGGGCGTGGACGACATTGCCGATGCTCGCGGCCGCGATGTCGCGGCCGTCTGCCTCTTGCAACAACCCAAACAAATGAAACCAAGCGGGAGCTTCGGCTTTGCGAAAGTAAGTATTGTCGCTAATCGCCGCGAGCGCCTCGGCATCGACCGGCGGAAGTGGCTGAACATCGACCACCGGCGACTCCAACCCCCCCTCAGCCCCCGGCCCCTCGGCCGCTTGCGGCTTAGCCGCCGGTTCGACTTCACCCCCAAAAATCGCGGCGATCAATACCTCTGCTTCCCGTGACTGGAGTCGCGCCATAAACCCGCCGACCAATACGACGGCGAGACACATACTCGCCATGCGATAGGCGGGCGATCGCGGTAGCAGCCGAGGGCGGGGTTTGCGGACGTTGTCGAAACGAAGAGGCATGGAGGAATGCGGAGTTGGGAATGCGGAGTGCGGAGTGCTACAGACCTTCGGCAGCTACCCCTAATTCTATTGCTGGCAACGACTTAGAGCAACGCAGAAGGCTGACTCACTCGCTTGCGTGTCGCGCCAGTACTGGGAACAAACGGGTGCCGCTGCGAGCATCACAGCGATTGCAGCCATCAGTTTCGAGAAGAAGCGACCGCCCATTGTTCTGCCCGTTCCGCTCAAGCCCATTGAGCAAGGGTGTGATTTCGCTCGATGGCGAAGACTTTATCTTAGCGAGCGGCAACTTAGCGGAGCAAGTTCGCTTTGTTGGCGTGGCTACGAATTGGGCTTTTGGAGGCCGAAGCACAATGCCGTGGGTTTTCGCAACTGGTTGGGAGTTTTGCGCCCAGGCGAGTTAGCATCCTATCAGTCAACTGCCATAGGAGGTTTTGAGCGACTGGTTGCCTTCGCGGCTTCCATCGCTCAACAATGGACCTTCTGCC
>JBGSUV010000156.1:0-20222 GCA_041753315.1 Pirellulaceae bacterium
TTACTATCGGAAGCACTACCGCTCACCCAAAAAACCGCCGCCGAAACGAAAGTTTAATGGGTCGAGGCACGCGGCAACTCAGAAAATTCTCGAGCAAAGGAAATGACAGCTTTACAGGGTTTATTGTCCTCAATTGTTTCAGTGTAGAACAATTGTCCTCAATTGTTTCAGAGTAGAACAATTGTCCCCAATTGTTTCAGTGTAGAACAATTGTCCCCAATTGTTTGTACCCCGCTTAAGGCAACCATCGCAATGAACGGGACAACTGTTCTACATTGAAATTCAAGTTACAAAAATTTCCGTGTACCGGTGGAATTTGACAGTAACTGTCGGAATAAGTGATTGAAGGCCCAAATTAACCGCGAGCTTGAGCCTTAAGTGACTGCGGTAGGTACAACAAAAGCATACCCTTCAATTGGAAAGCGAATATCCGATGGTACGAAAAAATACAACGCTGAGTCCCTTGTGCCTTGCCCTGTTAGGGAGTGGCATTTGGTTCTCTGCAGAAGCCAACGCGTTTCAAGAAGAGGCTGCCCAGCCGGCAACCCAAGAAAACTTTCCAGAAAGTCGCACCATCGAACCACCAAATCGTAAACCGGAGAATCGTGAAGCGACAAACAGGAAACGCGAACGCCCCGCCCGCAACGAAGGACAAGGGGGAGGGTTACCGCGAGGTGGACAGCGCGATCCGGCGCAAATGGTCAAGCTCATGATGGAGAAGTTCGATAGCGATGGCGATGCAAAACTCGACGCCGAAGAACTGACGGCCATGTTGAAGTTCATGCGCGAGCGTTCGGGGCAAATGGGAATGATGGCTGACCGTTTCGCCTTGCAGGAAGGACAGCAAGGGCAAGGCGCCGGTGCCAATCGCCAAAATGCCAATCGACCCGGTGCCAATCGGCCGGGTGCTCGCGGTAACAACGAAAGACAAGATGAAGCGGGTGGAGTCAAGCCGCGACGTCCTCCAGCCGAGTAACTTAGGGGACGGCAATTGTAGAACAATTGTACTCAATTGTTTAGTGCATTGCGATGGTTGTCTTAAGCTGGTTTAAAGAAACAGTTGGGGACAATTGTTCTACGTTGGTAAATAAACAATTGGGGACAATTGTTCTACATACAAACAGATCTTCGATCACACTGTGAGATCATCGCGATGCTCCGACTCATTCCAATCTGTACAACCGCCCGAATTGCCCTGGTAGGCGGCGTGCTAGTCTTGTCGATGGCACCGGTCGCGTATTGCCAAAACAATTCGCTGGACGCAACTGCCCCTGCGGCCGAGAGCCAACCGAGAACCGCGCTGAGTGCGGAGCAGGTTCGCTTTTTCGAATCCAAGATCCGGCCCGTGTTGATCTCTGAGTGTTATAGCTGTCACTCCACCAAGACAGGCAACGCCAAAGGTGGTTTGCGATTGGATAACGAGCAGTTGACGCATTTAGGTGGCAGTAGTGGTCCGGCCATTGTGCCTGGCGATCTCGATGCGAGTCTACTTTATAACGCCATCACCTATCAAGACTTTGAAATGCCCCCGAAGCGCAAGCTCTCGGACTCAGTCATCAACGACTTTCGTCAATGGATTGAGATGGGCGCACCCGACCCTCGTCAAGTTGACATCGGGAAATTGGACTCACAGATCACGGCTGACGACATCGCAGCGGCCAAACGTGAATTCTGGGCTTATCAACGTCCGGTAGCATCGCCGTTACCAGCCATCGAAAACAGCGCCTGGCCGCGCCGCGAACTCGATCACTTTGTCATGGCCCAGTTGGAAGAAGCGCAGCTCGCTCCCATGGACGATGCAGCCTCACATCAGATTTTAAGACGCCTATGTTACGACGTCATCGGCTTGCCCCCTACTCCTGAGCAAACCGATCTCTTCACCCGCAGTTGGAAGCAATCGCCCGATCAAGCAATTGAAACTTTGGTCAATGAATTGCTCGAGTCGCCGCAATACGGCGAGCGTTGGGGCCGCCATTGGCTCGATCTCGCGCGATATGCCGAGTCGAACGGGCGGGAAGTGAATGCGACGCACCCACACGCTTGGCGCTATCGCGACTATGTTATTGATTCGTTTTACGCCGATAAGCCATATGATCGCTTCATCATGGAGCAGTTGGCGGGCGATCTCCTTCCCGTGAGCGACGATAAAAAATGGGGCGAGAATCTGATCGCGACTGGATTCCTCGCGCTGGGTCCCAAATCACTGAGTGAGCGAAATGGCGCTCAGTTTGCCGCCGACCTGGCCGACGAGCAACTCGACACGACCACACGCGTCCTGCTAGGTACGTCTGTCGCCTGCGCACGGTGCCATGATCACAAGTTTGAACCGATACCACAAAGCGATTATTACGCGCTGGCCGGAATTTTTGCCAGCACGGAAACATACTATGGGTCGCCTGCGTCACGATTCGGAAATCTTGGCGGAATCCAGAATCGCAATCGAAGCAACTTAATCCGTTTGCCAATCGACGACCCCAATCCGTTTGATCAAGCCTATACACCTGAGCAAGTTGAAGAGCTTTCGAATCAAATCCGTGAAAACCAACGCGAGCTGGCTGAGCTGCGCATTGCCACACGCGGACCCAACAAGAATAACCAGAATTCGCAAGAGCTGCTGCGCAACTTAAATCGACTGCAAGCGCAGATGTCTACCATTTCCTCCCGGCTAGGAAGTGTGGATGATCAGGGGAAGCCGATTAGCTTTTGCATGGGAGTCCAAGATCGAAGCGAGCCACGCGATTTGCGACTGTTGGTGCGAGGTGAGATCGATCAACCCGCCCAAGTTGTCCAACGGGATTTCCCCCAAGTTCTGCGCGACAAGGCGGCAGACATTCCGTCCCATTCCAGTGGACGACTTGAACTGGCCCGCTGGATTGCGAGTGCTGAAAACCCGCTAACAGCACGGGTTATGGTCAATCGAATCTGGCAACACATGTTAGGTGCTGGCATTGTTGCAACCACTGAAGATTTTGGCTCGACCGGACAAGCTCCATCGCATCCCGAGTTACTCGACTACATGGCCATCAAGTTTGTGGAGTCGGGTTGGTCGGCGAAAGCTATGATTCGCGACATTGCCAGATCGCGAACGTACCGTCTAAGTAGTACTTTCGACGTACAAAAATTTGAGCAAGATCCAGACAACAAGTTGTTGTGGCGCGCCAACATAAGACGCATGGATGCCGAGGCGATTCGCGATGGCATCTTGTTTGTTGCTGGTCGACTTGATCTGCAACGACCGCGAGCGTCGGAAGTTGCCAAGGCGGGTTACATGCAGGTGCGTGATGGCAATTTGATCAACTTGGCACAGTTGACTACTGGGGGAAACGACGGTGATGCGCGGCGCGAGGTCGCTCGACAGCTTCTCCAGCAACGCATGGAACAAGCGCCACCCATGCGACCTGCGGTTGAGGGTGGTCAGGGAATGCGTCGACCGCCAGGGCGTCTTGGACGAATGATGGCGGAACGCATGTCAACGGGCGCTGCGGGCCTGCGCAACAATAACAGCGAACGCGTCGACATGGTGCAAGCGACCTTCCGAAGTGTCTATTTACCGATACTTCGCGATGAATTGCCCCGTGCACTGGATGTCTTCGATTTCGCAGAACCAAGCATGGTCATCGGACAGCGCGAGACATCCAACACGCCCAACCAGGCACTTTTTATGTTGAACAATGAATTTGTTTTGCTCAACTCAGAAGCTCTTGCCAACCGAGTACTCGGAAGCTCAGACAATTCCCGCGGGTCACGGCGTCCGGCGTTCGCCAACAATGCAATCGCGAACAACGCAGTGCCCGCAGCTCGACAGCTCGATCGCTTGTTCCAATACACCTATGGTCGCGCACCCACAAGCGCAGAGAAGTCGGAGATCAATCGATTTCTTGGTGACTTTGGCAACAACGGAGAGAATCGTTCTTCGGAAGCGCTCGTCGCCATTGCACAAGCCTTGTTGGCCGCCGCCGAATTCCGATATATCGATTAAACAGGTCGTCGCAGCGGTAAGCGGTAAGCGGTAAGCGGTAAGCGGTAAGCAGTAATAACTAAGAACTAAGAACTAAGAACTAAGAACTAAGAACTATGTCCGTATATAACTTGATATCGCGCCGCCATCTGCTTCAAACGGCATCGGCCGGATTTGGATATGTTGCATTTGCAGGATTAAGTAGCCTGGCAAGCCGAGCCAACGGAGCAGGGGAGGAGCTAACGAGTCACAATCCACTGACCGCCAAGACACCTCATTTTGCCGCAAAAGCCAAGCGGGTCATTTTCCTGGCGATGGCGGGTGCTCCTTCGCATGTCGACACGTTCGATTACAAGCCTCAGTTGAATCGCGATCATGGTAAGCCAGGGCGTTATGGTGGACAGTTGCTCGGATCGCAATGGAAGTTCCAGCAGCGAGGCGAGGGTGGATTGTGGATCTCCGATTTATTCCCTGAAGTGGCGAAACTGTCGGACGAGCTGTGTTTGATTCGTTCGATGCACTGTGACCAGCCAGTGCATCCGGCCGCACAGACGCAAATGCACACAGGTACAGCCCAGTTTGTACGACCATCGATTGGGGCGTGGACTTTGTATGGCTTGGGGACGGAGAACGACAGCGTACCTGGATTTATATCATTGGCCCCACCTCCTGGTTCATCGCGGAATTACGGCAGCGCATTTCTACCGGCAATCTATGGCGGAACGGCCGTCGGGCGGGCGGGTCGCGGAATGGGAGGTCGTGGTATGCAACGCGCCCCTGGCGCATCGGTCGCCGACATTCGAAATCCAAAACTTACCAGCCAACAGCAACGCGCGCAACTCGACCTAATCCAATCGCTCAATCGCAACAAGTTAAAACAGCAATACCATGCACCCGAGGTGGAAGGGGTGATCGAGTCCTATGAGCTCGCTTTTCGCATGCAGGATGCAATGCCCAATTTGATGGATACCAGCAGTGAAACCGCCGAGACTCTTGCGCTGTACGGAGCTGACAGCGGCCCCACGGCAGCGTTTGGACAACAATGTCTCATGGCCCGCCGTTTTGTCGAAGCAGGAGTCCGCTTTGTCGAAGTCAGCAATGGCGGTTGGGACCATCATCGCAACTTGAGTACTGAACTTCCGCAGAGTTGTGAGCAGATCGACAAACCCATTGCTGGTTTGCTGCGAGATCTCAAGCAACGCGACCTGTTAAAGGACACATTGGTGATTTGGGGAGGTGAATTTGGGCGCACGCCTGCTGCTCAAGGCGGCGACGGTCGCGACCATAACAATAAAGGCTACACGACTTGGATGGCCGGCGGTGGAGTCAAGGGTGGATTCAGTCATGGTGCGACCGATGAGTATGGTTATGAGGCGATCGAAGACAAATGCCATATCCATGACTGGCATGCCACCATCCTGCATTTGCTTGGGCTCGACCATCAACGACTCACTTATCGCTACGCCGGCCGAGACTTCCGCTTGACCGACGTTCACGGAAATGTGTTGACGGATATCATTGCTTAGCCAAAACAGCCTCCCCGGCATGTTACGGATACATTCTATTTCGCAAGCCTTCCCAGTCGGTCCTCGATGATAGCTGCGATCTGCTGTTGTGCGACCGTCAATGATGGTTGCGCCGACACGTCCTCTTGTTCGCGCAATTCAAGTAACTGGTAGCGGAGTCGTCCATATCGTTCGGCAGCCGACTTCGTGTTTCCAGCCACGAGGGCGGCCTCGGCATATTGAAGCTGTGACAGAAGTGAAGCTGGAACGCGACTGGCTGCATCTCGAGCTTCGCGGACGACAGCGTCAAAAGCAGGCGCAAGTTGGGCTCGCGCTGGCTCCGATTTTAGCTGGACGCGTATCAGGAGCAGCCCTGAGCCGATCAGGCAGCCAGCAATGACCAGGCAAGGAAGAATTTTCTTTCCAGTCGGATCGATGCGCGCAGGATCCTGCATTGTCTGCAGGTCGAGAGGGACAACGTCACCTGCACTGCGGTGCAAATGACCATGGCGCAAGTGATCGTCTTGCTCGTCAAGGGCTAGCGGTTCACGACTTGTGACGTCTCTTGAACTGGGGATTAAACTTGGGGCGCTGTCGGTGTCGCATTCCATGGCCAGTTGCGTCCCATCGGGCAGTTCCAGCAAGTCGGCTTCATGCCACACCAGGAATTGCTGTGGCTCAAGCGTCTGGCCACCGACGAACAGTGGTTTGGGGCTACGATTATGCACGCGATACCGTCCATTTCGATATTCGATAGTGGCCACGTACGGTTCGAGATCGAGGCTCGGCAAGCTGATGTCGGCTTGAGCATCGCTACCGATGCGTGTGACCGATCGCTCGATCCAGTAGGTTGTGCCACTGGCGACGCCTGATTGAACAACGATGCGGGCCGGCATGTCAATTTACTCCAAAATAGGTCGTAGCGTTCCGTAGTGTTGATACGGTTCAGTCTGCAAACACATTAAATGCAGCCGGTAGCAAGATGGGTGCGATGACAACGATCAGGCAGGCGACCATCACCAGCATGCCTGGGAAAACGATTTGCACTTCGGCTTCCGCAGCCGCCTTTTCACCCCACTGAGCCCGCTTGACGCGCATCTGCTCGGCTTGGTCGGTCAAGATACTAGACAGCGGTGTTCCCAGTTCTTCACCCTGAGTAACGGCGAATACCAAGTCGGCCAGTTCTTGTTCCCGGATACGGTCACGCAAGTCGAGCAACGCATCCCGTCGCGTGCGCCCCACGGCAATTTCGGCCAAAACCACCGCTAATTCTCCGTTCAGCGGATGTGCCGGATCGTCCTCCACGATCGCTTTCAGGCACTCTTCGAAGTTGGCGCCGGCCTGCATCATGAGCGCGATCTGATCGACGACAAATGGGAGGCGCAAGCGCTGTTGCTTCAAGCGTCGGTTGGCGGCAGCCACCACGGATTGCCGAGCGATGAAGGGGTAGATGGCGGCGAGCGACAATCCGATCAAGCCTGCAAAGGTGAAGAAACCGGTTACAGCGACCAGTCCACACACGGTACCCCCTACCAACACCCCTTCGAGCATCTTGAGAGCCAAGAATTCTTGGGGACGCCAGTGACGCCAAGTGGGCTGGCTGTGGAGAGCACGACCGAGTGGCGATGACGCCGCCGTCGAGTCGCTTGTGAAATTCCGAGACAACTCATCGACCAACGGCTCGCACTTGCGGTAGAGCTGACTCGTGCTGCGCAGTTCGCTGCGTCGCTCGCCTTCGTAACGATTAGCGGCCGGCGGTCGTGCTCGTGTGAACATTGAATTGAGCGCGAAAAAAGCCCAAACCGTGCAGATGCCGCTGAGCCCGCACACGACTCCTGTTCCGATACTCTGCCATCCATCGATCATGGTCTACACCTTGGAGTAAAGTTTCAATGCTCAGATATCGATCTTCAAGATCTGTCGGCTCCACACAACGCTGCCGACGACCAAGCCAAGGATGAGCAACAGCAACGATTGTCCAGCCAGCGAGTTAAACAGGAGCAATGTCCCGGTGGGATAAAGCAGGTAAAAGCCGGCGAGGAACAGAAAAGGGAAGGCAGCCAGGATCATGACCACCCGCCACCCGCTGGCGGTCTCAGCGGCCAACGTTCGTTCGATTCGCTGATTCTCTTGCAAACTACGACTGATCCGCTCCAGCGACTCGGTCACACGACCTCCCCGTTCAAGACTAACCACGATGGCGGAGGAGAACATCGTGAAACTGTCCTGGTTCAAACGGCGTTTGCATTCTCGCAAGACTTCCGGCAGCGGCCGCCCGTGTTGATAGTCGGCTACGATGCGTTGAAGTTCACCTGCCAACGGTTCAGGCGTCTCCTGGCTGACCGACTGCAAGCCTTGAATCAGCGATTGCCCAGCTCTTGCAGCATTCGATAGGCCCTGGCAGCAGCCAACCATTTGGTCACGGAGCAATAAAGTGCGCTGGAAAATAGTCCATTCCATCCACCAGCGGGGCGCCCACAGCAACAATGCGGTAATTGCGGCTGCCAGTAGCCACATTTGTCCCAGGATGCCAAGCAAAACAACGTTCGTCGCCATGGCCACTCCCCACCATCGCAAACAGCTGTCAATGCGCCGCGGTTCGATCCCTAACTGCAACGCTTGTTGACGCTGGCGGGCAACGTAACCGGACGAAATCACGTCCCAGGCTGGACGCACTGACATAACCAGCAATGTCACAGCAACCAGAACCGCGAGACTCAAGAGAATCGACATGTTTCTCCCTCCGTTTGCGCTGGAGCGCGAGCCGACTCGGTTGCATTCTGTGGACTAGGCTGATTCCGCATCGCGTCCAACGGCAGTTCTTGGTCGGTGGCCGCTTGCTGATAGAAGTTGTCCAGCTCGAGCAACCCTTGGGCGTTGCTAAACAATAACTGTCCGATTTTATTTCTTGACTGGATAAATTGCATAGTTCCATTCACCATGAAATTTATTTCTCTTGATTATGACTTCGGACAACTCAGCATCGGATACTTTGCGCCCTTTAGAATATTCCTTTTGATCCAACCAAGCATGCACTTCAAGTCCTGTGCTTGTTTTTGTTTGTCCAATTAGGTTGACGACAATTTCCTGAGTCTCAAGAGGAACGCCTTGCCAATTTCGAGTGATGTGACAGAACAACTTGTGTTCAATTTTGTTCCACTTGCTGGTCCCAGGGGGGAAGTGACATATTTCAAAAATCAAACCTGTCTCATTTGCCAGTTGCTGTAACTCAACTCGCCATAGCTTCGTGCGCGGACTGTTGCTTCCACCACAATCGGCAGTGACCAGAACTCGGGACGCTGCTGGGTAGCGTTTCTTCCCAAGCTTCTTCCACCATCTTCGAATCGCAGCCACAGCAAACTCTGCGGTGTCGCTACTGATGCCAACGCTTACACCGGCTTCATTGAGTCCGATGTCGTACACGCCATAAGGGACAGCTTTGCGCTTTGCAAAGTCATGTGCCTCAACCTTTAACGGATCTTTCTGCTTACGATAGGTCTTACCTGAATTCTTGTGATTGCCGAGTATTTCCTTCTTTTTCGTGTCGATGGAAATGGCAGGCTGTCCTTTCTTCTGAACTGCAGCCACCCGTTTTGCAATGAATTCGAACTGAGCGTTACGATCGGGATGTTGCTTGCCTTCGATTGTCTTCCTGTTCGCTTGCAGGCTGTATCCGTCCTGTTTCAAGAGTTGCCCAACTTTCACACTACTCACTTGAAATCCTTGGCGCTGAAGTTCTGTCGCCAATGAGCGCGTGCTCTTGCATGTCCAGCGTAGTGGAGACATTGGGTCGCCCCGTGTTCCCGAATCGACTAGCTTTCTAAGTTGGGCAACCAGGGCCGGTTGCTCGGCCTCACGAAACTTCCTCCCAGCACCCAATTTCCGTTGTCGATTACTAGCCGCAGCATTGGGATCATCCAGCTCTTGAATTCCTCTTCGAATCGTGCGCTCCGATATACCCGTCGCCAACTCAACTGCTGCAACGCCACCCCAACCCAACGAACGGGCTTCAGCGGCTGCCCACCGCCTGCGAGCTCGCTCGTCCAAATCCGCCGCAATTGCGGTATACTTTTCATTAATCCATGTTACTACTTGTGCGTCCGGCATTCACAAATAATGCCAAAACTTAGAAACCACCACAATAGCAATCCGGACAGTTATTGTTTAGCAACGCCTAATGATCGTGATCATGGTGGTGATCATGATGATGATCGTGGTGATGGTCGTGATCGTGGTGATCGTGGTGATCGTGGTGATGGTTGTGATCGTCATCACCACGGTTATTGGGAACGCGTTGTAGAGGTAGCGCACTGCTTGGCAATTGATGAAAGTTCGAGCCACTTGCAGATGAACTGGGAGGCGTCAGAGCGGTGGCTTCACGTTCTGCAGTGTCGATGACACATTGAAAGACGGAAGACAACGTTTGGCCAGTTGACTCAGCCATCACTCGGCAATCGTCGTATTCTGGTGAAACGTGTGGTTCCAACGCCCCACCGCCCGCTGTGGTCCGCCAAGCTACTTTGACTCGAGCGACACCAAGCGGGGTGGTCACGCGAATGACTTCCCGAGGCAGCATGCGGCGAGCCATCGTGGTACGTCGAATCCCCAGTGTTCCACAATGCGTGAAGAGGCAATCTTCGACTTCGGTTCGGCGTTCGGCGCGGCACAGAACCGTCAGGAGAGTTCCGGGACGATTCTTTTTCATGCCGATCGATGTTGTAAACACGTCAAGCGCACCACATTTCCAGACCTGTTCGATCGCAAAGCCAATTTGTTCGCCGCTGATGTCATCGAGATTGGTTTCGAGGATTGTCACTTCATCCTTTTCGACCGCCAACGGTACACCAATCAAGACGCGTAATACGTTCGCTTGCTCAACCAATTGGCGATGACCAGCTCCGTAGCCGATGCGTTGAATTTGCATGTCGGGGAGTGTTCCAAATCCATCAACCAGAGTCGACAGGATGGCCGCTCCGGTGGGAGTCGTCAGTTCCGCTGCAATGCTACAGTTGCGGAGTGGAATTCCTCGCATCAATTCAGCCGTCGCGGGTGCAGGTACGCTCACCAATCCGTGCGCTATGCGGATTGTCCCCGAACCGACCGGTGTGGGCGACGCGATTATCCGCCGAATATTGAGATTGCAGATGGCGACAGCGACGCCCACGATATCGACGATCGAATCGATGGCCCCCACTTCATGAAAGTGAACTTGTTCGATGGTGGTACCATGCACTTTGGCCTCAGCCATACCAATACGCCGGAACAATCGCAGAGCCAGCTCCCTTTCGCGTGGTGCAAGCTGGCTTTGGCCGATCATCGCCTCAATGATCTTAAGGTCACGATGGGCGTGTTCGGGGGGATGCTCGACGTCCAGGCGCAGAGCGCGGAAGCAGTGTCGTTCGGTTTCGGAAAATCGCAAAAGCACTTGCCCAAGCCCGAGCGAGTGAATTTGGTGTTCGATATAGTTGCGGTCAGCCCCCGCGTCGACCAAAGCCGCCAACGTCATGTCGCCAGCAATTCCGCTATGCGTATCTAGATAAGCGAGTGTCATAAAATAGTGGCTAAAGCCGCCCGGCTAGTTGCTGGCCGCCCGACTTTGCGCAAGCTCCTTAGTTTTCTCCAAGCCGCGATTCTAGGTCTTCAAAGAAGGCTGCTTTTGCCGTCTCATATTCTCTTTCCGCTGCGCAACCTGGTTGGAAATTGTCCCGTTTTACATTCTCAAAATTTTGCCGATCGATCATACTCGCATTTAAGAATTCTTGCATGGCCACGACTCGGCGCCACGATGGACTATGTCGTCGAACGATCAGAATCGAGTGGGTGGGTTCTCCGCTTCTTGGCTTTTGCAGTTTTGCGACGAGCTCATTTTGGCACCATTGCGGAGCGGCGACTCGCGAGTAATTAAGTCCTTCGACCAAAGTCGCAGCGTCATTGAGTCCTTGCAGATCCTCCATCGCAGCCAACATGTCGATGACTGGTTGAGCAATCATGTTGGGCAAAGCGGTACTGCCGACATGGCGAACATCGGTCAGCCAACCTTCGGTCGCTTGTAAAAGCATGGAACGCGACTGAAAAAACTCTTGTTCCCACAGTGGGTTGTGGGCCATTAAACGAATCGCCATGACAGCAAGTTTTCCTGATTTGCTCGGAACTTAGACTTTGAACTTGGGAGATTGCCCCGACCGGACGGGACAACCGTCAAAATCGGCCAGCTCGAGCCGCAATCTCCGCTCATTATAGCCAATCTGCCAAGTCCGCAGTGATTCGCCAACCGATAGACCCTACCAAGTAGATCGACAGCCATTGCGTACCACCAGTTCTTTACGGGTGACCATGGGTTGTTCAGTTGAAAAACGCCGCGGTGAAAACTGCTTCCGTAACGCCTTATGCCTATGGAATGGGAAATTGCTCGATGACGACTTCGAACCTCAGCTCTGCACAACGATACCGCTCTGTCGCCACTTCGTCGACGCGTGCCAGTCGCGGCACTCCATCGGCATGGCAAATGTACGTGCTGCCGCGCCCCGTAGCTCAACCGCAAAACGAACCAAGTATTCTTGGTGGTTCTTCCAACGAACTTCTGCGCATTGATGGCCCGCACGGCCTGTCAGCCAATCCGCACCATTTGCTCAATTGGACGGAGATTGTAGGCGCATACGCGAACAGCGAATTAGAAGTGAGTGCTTCTGATGGACCAGTAGCTCTCTCATCCGTCAAGTCCCTGGCAACCACGGTGGCTCCAAGTGCCGCGCCACATGCCCTGCCCAACGAACAGCCAAACAACAAACGATTGCTCGAGTTGCTGGCCGATGCAGCCCACGATATTCGTGCTCCGATTGCGACCGCACAACAAATCCTTGCGTCCGTACTTGATCGTTCGCGAGCGGGCGAGATCATGACCGAACGCGATGTTCGATTGCTAGTCGGCGCCAACCAACGATTGATGCAAGCCAATCGTTGGTCGGAAGAGATCCTTACCGAGCGAAATCTATCGCATCGCATGATTGCCAATATTCGCCGACGGTTCTATCCAGAACAAATGCGGCGAGGCATCCAGCCGCTGCTCGCGTCGGTAGCTGAAGAACATCGAGTTCAACTGGAGTGGCTCGGCTGGGACCGTTCAATGCCGCGACTGTACGTCGATCCCGACTTGCTTTCCCGAGTCCTCATGAATTTGGTGACCAATGCGGTTGAAGCCAGTCGACCTGATGGGAGTGTAGTGATTCGCATTGTTTGGCAGAACAACGTGACTCAGCGCCTCATGATCACCGTTGAAGATCAAGGAGTTGGGTTAGATGCGCAGTTAATGCGGCAAGTAAACTCGAGTAAGCCGTGGCCAGAACGAACTGCCGGAACACCCTTGTCAGGTATTGGACTACGAACGGCTAAGACGTTGTTAGAAAGCATGGGAGGAGCACTCTCCGTACAACGTGGCTCGATGGGAGGGACAACATTCCGCATCGCCTTGCCGATCGATGACTTTCGAGCATTAGTTCGCAGTTGGATCGTGCAGAATGCCGCCATCGCTCGCCGCGATCAACGCACACGACTCACCATGCACTCGATCAAAGTATCGGGGATGGATAGCCGGCTTGTCGATCGTGAATTGCAAAGATCTGCCGCCACCAACAGTTTCGTGTACCGTATCGCAGCAGACCATTGGCTATGGCTCTCGCTTTTCGATTCCGTCAATAGTGAATGCACCGATGACATCTATGCCACCGCACGTAGACTCAGTGAAATCGGGAAACGAAGCGACGAACAATCGACCTGCGATGCAGAGATGTTCTTTAGCATGAGCGATCTGCCGTTCGGAAATTTACACAACTCTGGGGAGCAGGGGCGTCAACTACCATATTTGACGCAATTGATCAGCAGTCAAGTCGATCAACAGCTTGCCGGTCGCGTTCCACCCATCGATGAGATACTTTCCACCGAACACAGTTCGATGAAGATTGCCTCGCCGCTTAAGGGGGCGACCGAATCGGTGGATCAACCAAGTGAACAAGCCGCGCAGTCCGAACTATCCGTGCAGTCCGATCCGGCAAATGCCACCATTTCCGAGATCGCCAAACAGTGGCGGATGATTCATAGCAAACTTGAACGTCTGCACAGCTTGCACCTCAAACCTGCTCCGATGCTGTAGTGCGGCCTCAAGAGGTCAAAAAATTTAGTCGGGAGAGCGAGGCTCCTGCCGAGCTTTTTTGGGCAGCCGCTCAACGTCCACAAGCAAAACGCGGTGAGTTTTTTCGGTGCAACCATGGCACTCGCCTCAACATAGTTCGATGGGTAAAGGACCGTTCTCTTCATCCGTGCTCCGGCTTTGCTATCCGCGCTAGAGAGTCACCATCAGTACTCCGCGTATCAGTGTTTGGTGTAGCGGGTGAAGGTGACAGTCGTGTTCTCAAGAGAGGCAGGAGCCTCTGCTGTGCAGTGCGTTCCAAGGCAGAGCCCCGGAACGAGCAAGCAGGAGCCTCTGAGCAGTGCGTTCCAAGGCAGAGCCCCGGAACGAGCAATGCAGGAGCCTCTGTGCAGTGCGTTCCAAGGCAGAGCCTCGGAACGAGCAAGCCAGAGCCTTGGAACGAGAACATACGAGGCGCTCGACGGCGCGGATGTTGATGGTGGCACGCAACGTTCCCAGGGGAACGCAGCGCGCCCAGGTCAAAGCCGGGCCACGCGAGAGCCTGGTAGAGCCAGCGTAGGCGGCTAGCTTATTTGACTTGTAGCAATTCGACTTCGAAAATCAATGTTTCGTTTGGTCCAATTGCGCCTTCTGCACCGTCTTGACCATACGCCAAATCTGGAGGAATGAACAACTGCCATTTGTCGCCAACTTTCATTCGCAGCAACGCTTCGGTCCAGCCCTTGATTACTCTGCCCACTGGGAAAGAAGTTGGTTCCTCGCGACGGATCGAACTGTCAAAGATGGTCCCATCGACCAACTTTCCTTCGTAGTGAACCGTTACGGTGCTGTCGGTCGTTGGAGATGCACCGGTACCGGAAGTCAGCACTTTGTATTGAAGACCGCTCTCGGTAACTTGAACGCCATCTTTCTTCTTGTTTTCTTCGAGAAACTTCAATGACGATGCGAGCTTGCGATCCATCATTTTCTTGCTGAGTGCCTGCATGGCTGCTTGCACCGCCTCAGGCTTGGCAACGGGATCTTTTCCAGACAAGGCATCGATCAAACCAGCCAGGAGCTCAGCTCCCGTGATGTCCGCCTCCGTGAATCCACCACTTTTCAGGTTCATGCCAATGTTATAGCCAATTCCATAGCTGGCAACATCACCTGCTTTTTTGGTACCGGGAGGGGTGATGATCTGAGTAGCTTCCTGAGCGATAGTGGTCGAGCACAAAAAAGTTAATGCCAATAAGGCAACGGCAAAACGCATTCTATTTCCTTCTAAACTAAATGTGGCTAAGCGGTTGCCTGCCAAGGTGTGCGATCGACCTACATGCGAGCCAGTTGCATTCAACGACTGTCCCAGTCAATCCGGAGTTTCATTAGGGATAATTGTTGCGCCGCCAAATAACGTTTCAAGCTCGAAATATGGAAATTGGGCGCAATTCCGAAAAATACGACGTCCGATGATACATTTCACGGCACAATTAACCACGACCGGCGTCGAACGGGGGGATTTAGACACCTGACAACAATTGTTGGGTCACCCTTGGACAATTGTATTGTTAAGTGTCCCGATTCCGCTGATCGTGATCGAGACGGAATCCTTTGGAGCTAGCGTGAAGTTGCTATCAGGTACAATTCCTGTACCGGTCAGTAAGAAGGCTCCCGCAGGAAAACTGTTGTCACGTCCCAGCCACTGCACAAGATCTTCGAACGTGCGGGCCATTTCGCGGACCGAAGTCGACTGATTGTAGACGATATCATTATTGCGCGTGATTTGTAACGAAATCTCAATCTCATCTCGTGGCGGCATCGATGCGGCCAATGTGATCCAGGGACCAAGACCGCAACACTGATCATACATTTTTGCTTGCGGCAAATAGAGAGGATTGTCTCCCTCGATGTCGCGCGAACTCATGTCATTCCCGATGGTGAAACCAACGATCTTCAGGCTCGGTGACAAAACGAGCGCCAACTCGGGTTCAGGTACATTCCACTCGGCATCTTTGCGGATACGCAACGAGTCACCGGTCCCTCGCACGCGATGCGGAGTCGCCTTGAAAAAGATTTCCGGTCGGGGCGAGCGATAGACGCGATCATAACAGGATGCCGCAGCCTCTGACTCTTCCATCCGGGCTGTCTGGCTGCGCTTATAGGTGACTCCCGCCGCCCACACCTCTTGCGAATCAATGGGCGGAAGAAGTCGAGCATCAGCAATTGCGACGCGTTCTCCGGTCGCGGGAAGTTGCTCGACGGCCGCTGAGATGTCATCAGCCGCTAAAAGGGCCGATAGACACGTAAAGTGGCCTGCTGACAGATCGAGAATTTCGACCGCATCTCCATCAATGCGTCCAACCGCGTGAATTCCCGCCGAATTAATTAGTTTCGCTAGCTGCATTGCCATGACTCATGAGACGAAAGTGGTCAAACCCCAAAAACAGTATCATGCCCGAACCTGCACAGCTGAGCAAGTCGGAGGCGGACCGGTGTTCGTAACATTCGATGCGCCAGGCGTTGGCCGTTCTATGCGACAGCGTCTTGGGGGATTTCCGATTCATTGCTTGGAGTTTCCGACGGTCGATGTCCCTGCCGCTTGTGACGCGGAGGGATGACATCGCTCGCCAATCCCAGCTTCTCAAGCAACTTGATCTCATAGTAACTCAAGTCAAACTCCCACCAACGATGCTGGACCGACGCGGCAGAAGGGTCTTCGTGGTGGTTATTGTGCCAACCTTCACCAACGCTCAACAATGCTACTAACCAATTGTTGCGGCTGTCTTCCCCGGTCGAATAATTCTGGTAGCCAAACATGTGACTGAGCGAATTCACGGACCACGTAATGTGCCAAACCGCAATGACACGCATCACCGCGCCCCATAACACCATGCTGGTCCCCAATTGCATTGCGGCCGTGAGATCCCAACTAAACAAAAAGCTGAGAGCAAAACCTAGCAGGAAGAAAACGGGAACTTGCCCGACGATGTACGCAAATTGAGCAAACGGATTGACTTCAAGCCTCATGTAGAATCGGTCGCGCAACAAGTCCTTGGCAAATTTTTCCAATCCAGCCGCGCTATACGTTTGGCGATTGACAAACATGAGCCAACCCATGTGTGACCACCAAAACGTCACGCGCGGACTATGCGGATCAGGGATCTCATCGGAATGCACGTGATGCATGCGATGCACCGAGACCCAGCGGGCTGGGGTATCTTCCATCGAGCAAATTCCCAAAATCGCAAAACAGTATTCCACCCATTTCGGCGTCTTAAAGCTGCGGTGGGTTAGCAAACGATGGTAGCCGATCGTGATACCTTGTCCAAAAACATGGATTCCCAGTAGAAATACGACAAAAGCGGTCCAACTAAACAGGTAGGGTCGCCAACTTTCGCCTGCGACCGCCAAAGCAACCAGCGTTGCCAAACCCATCAGATGGACGTACACGATCGTGATCGTATAGGTCCAATTCAGCTTGTATGGAATGACTGGCGGCGGGACAGGATTGCTCATAAGATCGGTTTCCCTGATATTAGCGTCTCAGAAATCTGCGAGTATGTGAGGCATATTTCTGGTGAACGATGGTCCAACGCTGCCCGATTGTCGCTCGGTTCGGGCGAATTGCAAAGCCTTAATCTAGGCGTTTGCACCAACTTGGCCAACACTGAACAGGAGCTTTTAGCATGCATGCGACAATTAAGCCATCGCTCAGTGAGCGTCTGGGCGCACACTTGGCGAGTTTCTATCTCAGAATGACCTCATTGGCAACGCTATTTAGTATTTGCGTCGCACTGCAAACAGTCGCTTCAGTGCAGTCTGCCTGCCCGCGCCCCCAATTCGTGCAAAATGAGGCTCCGACAGCCATTGCCCAATCAGTCAGCGACCAATCAGATGCGAGCGACCGCGCAGGAAAACAGCACCAAGCAACGGAGTCGAAGTACCAGTGGCCATACCCCCAAGCGTCATCAAAAAAAGGGCTTCAAGTTGAATTGGTCGACGACGCACTTGCTGCAGGAATCAAGCATGCCGGGCTCAATATCAATCTGAGTCAATTAGTCTACCCGGATGCACCTGCGAATGAAGTCGCTGGACCACAAATTAAAATCGACGGTCAGGCCTACCACTTTCGACAAGGCTATTTAACAAGCCTTGATCGCCAAGTGCAGGCGCTCAGCGACGCTGGGGTACTGGTGAACGTCATCCTGTTGACCTATCTCTCAAACGATCCCCACGTCAACTCGCTGATGATCCACCCGGACTGTGACAAAGCACCACCGAACGGTTTAGGAGCGTTCAACAATCGAACTGCAGAGGGGCGCGCCTGGTTGCATGCAACCATCCAGTTTTTGGCGGAGCGCTGGTCGCGGCCTGACAAGGAACAAGGGCGAGTTGTCGGCTGGATCGTAGGCAATGAAGTCAATTCGCATTGGTGGTGGTCCAACATGGGACGCGTCACCTTGGAACAGTTTTGCGACGACTACGAGCAAGTGCTGCGGATTGTACATACGGCCGTCCGCTCGCAGTCAGCAAATTCACGCGTCTATGTTTCGCTGGAACATCATTGGTCGATTCGATATCCCGCCGGTGATGAAACGCAAGCGTTCCCAGGCCGCAGTTTTTTAGAACACTTTGCTGCCCTGGTAAAACAACGCGGCGATTTCGATTGGCATGTCGCCTTTCATCCATATCCGGAAAATCTGTTTGATGCCGCATTTTGGGAAGATACGTCAGCCACCGACGACGACCTCACCGAACGCGTGACGCCACGCAATTTGCAAGTCTTAGTGCGATTTCTCAATCAGCCAGAATTGCAAACCATGGGTCAATCGCGGCGAATCATCCTGAGTGAACAGGGATTTCACTCGGCAGCAAACGCAGCATCCGAGCTACAGCAAGCCGCTGCCTACTGTTACGCGTATCGCCTGATCGATCAATTCCCCTCGATCGACGCGTTTATCTTGCATCGCCACATCGATCATCCGCATGAAGGTGGTTTGAATCTGGGCTTGCGCCGACGGGCTGCAACGGGGGGTTCGATCGACGAGCAATACCCCAAGAAGCCGATTTACGATTGTTTCCTCGCAGCCGACCGCGAAGACTGGCGACAAGTTTTTGAGTTCGCACTACCACTCGTAGGACTCAAGGAATGGCCTTAGTCGGTAACTCGACAGTTCCCGCCACTCGCATTTTCAAATGCAGAAGCCCTCGCTTCAATACTCCCCATGACGTTCTATAGCACGCCTTAAGCAGACGCCTACTATGCAAAAGACAGTTGCCGCAATACTGACAATCCTTGGAGTCATTGGATTGATCAGCGGTTGCATCGGATTTTTCGTCGGGCAAAACTCTTTGACCGGTGTCGCATGGACGGTGGCCTGTGTTGCATTTGCACTTCGCCTGCGTTCGACGCGCGAGTGGCAGCCATTTGCGTTCTCCTGCTGGGTGATGGCATTTGTAAGTATGGCAATGTTCTTCCCTGAGATCTTTAAAAGCTATTGGACCATCGACTTCGATAGCTGGCGACGCACGACAGAGGAAAGTCAAAGTGGATCCATGTGGATTCAAAAGGAAGCGACCACCATCGTCTCTCCATTAATTCAAGTCATCATGTTTGGGATGGGAACGACACTTGGTATCGCAGATTTTTTTCGAGTTCTATCGCGGCCTAAAGCCATTTTGATTGGTATGAGTTTGCAATTTGGGGTCATGCCGTTTGTTGGTTTTGCTTTGGCGGTCGCCTTTTTCCTGCCCCCCGAGATCGCGGCCGGTGTGGTGTTGATCGGAGCCTGTCCAGGCGGCGTAGCCTCGAATTTGATCGCCTACCTGTCGCGCGGTGACGTGGCTTTGTCGGTGACAATGACCGCCTGCTCGACGTTGGTCTCCCCGCTGATGACACCATTGATGATGTGGCTGTTGGCTGGCGCGTTTGTCGACGTTGAGTTCACTGCGATGTTATGGAGCATCCTCAAGCTGATCATTGTGCCCACGGCTGGCGGATTGCTTGTCAATGCTGTATTGCAACGGATGGGTTGGCGCGGCCCTTGGGTCGACCGCTTTTTGTCCGGCCTCGCCATGTTGGCCATTTGCATTGTGGTTGGCATCATTGTCGCGCAGTCGCGGAGTCAGTTGCTCGACGTCGGTCCCGTGCTAATCCTGGTCATCGTGCTTCACAATGCAACTGGATTTGCCAGTGGTTATTGGGGAGCGCGACTCCTGGGGCTGGAGGAAATTGCCTGTCGCACAATTTCGATCGAAGTGGGCATGCAGAATGGTGGGATGGCCACCGCTCTGGCAACATCCGTTCTTAAATTACCGCAAGCTGCCCTGGCAGGGGCAATCTTTGGGCCCTGGATGAGCATCTCAGGTTCGATGCTCGCCTCGTGGTGGGGACGCCACCCAGTTGAAAAGGTCTAAGTCGCAATTCACCCGCACCACGCGGAAATTTATGGCGCACGCTCAATTTGCTGTGGGCTCTAAACATCTTTGTGACGCGGTCACGGGAGGGCGACGCCACCGCTCTAAACATCTTTATTGATTCTAAGGTGTTGAATCGTATAGACTTAGGTCATGACAACAAGGAGGTGTTGCATGACTCAGGACGAGTTTTCAGTGGAAGCAGTACGGCGAGTTCCAGTAG
>JBGSUV010000157.1:0-13744 GCA_041753315.1 Pirellulaceae bacterium
GCAATGAAAACCTCGGTTTTTCACATCGGTTTTCAGTCAGTACACCAAGTCATTGACATGGTTGAGGTCGCTGGTTCGACCACTTTTTTTAATCCGCTCCGCGACGATTGAATCGTACAAATGCACGATTCATGCACGAAACGCGGCTCATACCATGCCACGCCAGAGCAAGCCCTACTTCCGGCAAGCAGACCCAGAGCTGGTACTGCTCCATCAACGGCAAGCAGTTCCCACTCGGTAAGAACAAAACGAGAGCGTTTGAGAAGTTCTATGAACTGTGGGCAAGGGCGATGGCCAAAGTCTATCGTGTCGACGCTCTATGACGAGAGCGTACCTAGATTGGTGTCAAGCCAACCGAAAGCCTGGGACCTACGACAATCACACTGCGGATTGATCGAGCGGCGCAATCTAAAGTTGGCGCCACGCAAGGATTAGTGAAAATTAGTGTCTATTAGTGTTTTGAAAGAGGGAACACTGATCTTCGCTAATCGACGCTAATCAAGACTGGGTAGCCTTGTAGCTTGCAGCTACCCGTGTAGTGTTCAAGTTGCATTAGACTTCCGAAAAGTGTAACGTCGACGTGTGTTTACGGGCGAGCCCGAGAATTGCTCCGAACTTGTCTGTTGTCCCAAACACATTACTGAACGCAAAGGTTTTGGGCAAATCATGACTAGCTTCGTTGATTTCTACGAAACCAACTCTCTCTTCGACATCGCCAAGGAGAACCGGGACGCGATTAATGACACCCGAATTACAACGGAAGGAGTAATCGGTTGTGGTCTATTGTCTGTGGAGATCGATTTGTTCAAAACAGCCCATTCTTCAGAACATTCGAACTGCAAACACAGTCGCTGACACAGGAATGAAAGTTCGCTGCGAAACGCTCTTTGATTTGAGAACTGCCACTTTGCTTGACAAGGCAGTCTTGTTGAGATATGAACGACCCTGAGGGCGTCTTGCCACATCTGGGCGCCGTAAGTATCGAAAGAAATGTAGAGCACGCAATAATATGAAAAACATGCTGAAAAGTGTCGTCATGGTGCTGGTCTTGGCGGTGCTTCCGACGATTTTGCCAGCGGATGAACTTGACGAACTCTTGAAGCGAGCCGCTTTGCAGACACAAGACAACTATGAAAAGCTAAGTAAGTGGTCAGGTGTGATCAGTTTGGTCGACAAACAGAATATTGGGTCAGGTGATGCGGTCAATCCATCCGGTGTCAATAAAGATGCCTTACTGGTTACTAAGTCATTGGTCGAATTTTATGTCGACGTAGATGCAAATTCACTGTATTGCAAGTATGAACGGCAAAATGACGGAAAGCCAAAAGGAAATGGCATAGTCACTCCGCGACTGGAACTGGTGGCTATTCTTACGCCGCATGAGTACTTGGTTTCAAACCCGACTTCAAGATTGCTGACGAGATGGCCAGCAGAAAAGGGAGTTGAGTTAACTCACTTTTCAACTGTGATCGACCCACGTCATTTCTTCGGTTCTGGTTCTGTTAGGTTGTCGCATGAATTCTTCAACCAATTGGTGCGTGCGCGGAAAGATGGCAAGTTAGAGAACATGACATTGAAAAAGGAAGGGACGAAATACGTTCTGCAACACACGACTCCCAACGGAAATGTTAATACATTTACCGTTGAACCCGATATGGGCTGGAATCTGACTGCGACTTCCACTGTGGAAGGTCTTAATCGCTTTACCGTTGAAACGCGGTTCGAGGAAATTGAGGGTATTTGGCTTCCTGTCGAGCATCATCGCAAAAACTTGAAGAACATGCGTGAAGTGCAATTTGACCGACACCTAACTGTCGTCCGTCAGGCGATAAATGCGCAAGCCGAAACGCGTCCTTTTGATCTAGCGGCCCTCAGTCCGGAAGATGGAGCTAGGCTAAGTGATAAAATCTCCAATTCCGAGTTTCGGATCTTGTCAGAAAAGCCTGTCTCGGAGGAAGAATATATTAAAGCCAGAGAGGATGCCAAGTAAACACCCTCATTTTCCAACCTCGAAGTCCCGCTTTGTGAAACTGAGAGCATTGCGGTTTGAACGTGAGCGGCCGATTGCGTGGATTTTGAAATCATAGTCTCTTGGCGGCGCTCCGTTACCGCTGTCGTTCTGGCATTCGAAAATTACTTGTTGCCCGATTGAAAAAATGAATACCGCACTAAAGCTCATCGCTTTCGCAACGTTCACAGTATTGATCGGCGCCTGGGTATTCTGCTGGACTCATGGGATTGCTCGTCACACGATCTTCGCGACTATCGCGCAATGATTGCTTGTCAGCACCCATTCGTCGAATCCCTCGCGGACGGTAAGGTGTTCGCCGGAATGCTCGAACGCGATTTGCTTTCGCTTCACACACCGGAATGGACCGAAATGTACGGTAGCTACACCACATTCGGTTTTATGCCTCAAGGTTATGACTATGTGACGATCTCCACCGTCAATGGTCGAGTTACTTCTGCCCGCGCCGGTAGCTGCACGTGGTGTTGGACATTTTTCGAAAAAACTCCAAATGATGTCCTCGAATCTGTCCACGCGATTAAATCACTTAGGAGAGCAATCGGTCGAAGTCCCAGTTGCGAGTCGGTATTACGCCCAATTCTGTGGGCACAATGTGTGAAGCTAGGAATTGACCCGCCGGCGCAACCTAAAGATGGCGGGTAAATCGGAAAGTCGCACCTGACTCTGCGAAGCGACCGGCGTATATTTGGGGTTAGCGATCACCCTTCTACTACTGCGATCCTCGTCGCCAATGAATGATTGTTGCGGCGAACACTTGATCGGTAACGTCTGACGAAGAGAGCCCATGGAATGAGATTTTCAATACAATCGCTTCTCACCATTATCTTGGTCGTGGCACTCCTATGCGGTTGGATTTCGACGCTTCAGAGTATTGATAGAATTCGAAAACGCTACGAGCAGCAGTTGGAGTACTCGAATGGGGAATTGGTCCGTTCGAAGGAACAGTTACAGTATTTGCAGCGCGGAAAGCGACCCGACCGGAACCGTTTCTTTTGGGAAGCGGAACTTGAGGGATCGAATCTTGCTGGAATGACGATTGCAAGCGACGGCAATGCGTTCCAACTTGCTTCTTTCCGTGCTTGCAATCTAGAGGGCGCGCGTCTTAGAGGAGGGACGGCATCGTTTCAACGGGCCAGTTTTGACGAAGCGAAACTCAAAGGTGCAGCTTTGTCTGGAGAGGGAGCATCAGGCGCAACTTTTGTGGGTGCGGACCTGACGGGCGCAACGCTCAGCGGAGGCTGGGGGGCATTTGCCGATGCCTCATTCGAAAATGCAATATTGGTCGAGGCGAAGTGGGCCGGAAGCTTTGAAAGAGCAAACATCAGTGGAGTCAAGTTTGAAGGCGCCGATCTTTCGGCGATCGTCGCTGACAATTTGATCAGTTGTTACTTTGATGTTCCACCGGTATACGACTCAAGAACGAAGTTTCCCTCTGGGTTTGAGCCCACTCAACACCGTTGGCAGATGGCCAAGTAATTCGCTACGATCACTTGAAGTGGACGACTCGTTCGCTTAGAAGAAGACAGAACAAAGCGATGAACACCAAGCCCTCGATGGGCCCTTTGAGCAATGGTTGCTCGACCACTCGGGCGTAGGTTATCGCTGCCATTCTGCCATTAACCAACTGGAAGCAATATGGCATCAAGCATACTGGAGAGAATCTCGGACGGCGAGACATATTTGGTGTTCGACTACGTCGATGCTGGTCACTCCGCAGACACAGAAGACGGTGGAGGAGTATCACTCATCAAATGGTGCGCGTACCACGGTGATGTCAGCGCAATCAGATTCCTGCTCCGCAACGGAGAGTCCCTCCATTCACTGGGGGACAACTTTGATCTTAACGGAGCCGCTTTTCATGGCTATCCGCGTCTGTGCCAGTTCCTAATTGAGCAAGGAGCGGACGTGAACAAGCCGTTGTCGGACACTGGAGAAACTCCGCTACATTCATCGCTATGCAAAGCGGATCGCAATAATCTTGATCATGTGCTACAGAGACTGCTCGCCAATGGCGCGAATCCCAACTGCGTCACCAGACCATCGGTGAAAACAGGTGCATTCATGCGTGATGTCAGAACTCGAGCGGAAACACCACTTCATCGCGCTGCGGCGTTTGGCAACGAAGAAACAATTCAGATGCTACTTGATGCAGGCGCTCAAGTCGACGCAAAAGACATGAATGGAGATTCTCCGCTTACATGGGCGAGTTGGCATCTCCGGCCCAGGGCCATCCTGCGCATGCTTTGCTATGGGAAGTATCGAGCCTAATCAAGCAAAAGTAGGCAGAACAAAGCGATCTACTCAAGTTGCCGGTGATCGCTGCTGTTTTTTGTTTGGACATCAATGAACGACGCAAAGGCCAATGTCCATCAGTAGCAACCGAGCAAATGGAAGATCAGTGAACTACAAACGCTGGCGCACAGACCCCGACGGAAAATGCCGAAAATCGGGTAGCCGCCATTACTGATGGCGTCTCCGCATACGGCGGTTCGACGAAGGAATTGAGCCTGACGGCGAGAAAGGCCCGACAACAGAGCGTTTGGATCACCTGCCCGCGAGCTTGATGCTACAATGGCAGCTTTATAGTTCTCGCCCATTCAAGGTCCGGTGCCAAGCATGCTGCTAGGAATAAAGCCGACGGTTGATTTCGCCTTCAAGAAGATTTTTGGTTCACCGCAAAACTCGGTAGCGTTGATCGGACTGCTCAATGCCATTCTCGACCTCGATCGTCCGATTGAGTCGGTGGTAATCCTCAATCCCTTCAGCTATCAGGAGTTCGCTGGCAGCAAACTCATCGTGTTGGATGTTCGATGTAGAGATTCAGCAGGTCGTTGGCTAAATGTCGAAATGCAAGTTTCGGTATACGCTGGGCTCATCGAGGACTGGTTTATTATGCTTGCAGCATGTATGTCGACCAGCTTCCCCAGGGCGTCAAGTATGCATTAGCCGCTCCTTCGATATCGATATGTTTGCTTAACCACACAATTTTTGCCGACACCAAGCAAGCCCACCATCGCTTCCAGATGCAAGATCGGGAAAGCGGCCGCGAGCTGAAAAACGCCATCGCAGTGCACACGCTGGAACTGCCGAAGTACAATTTAGAAGAGGCGACGATTTCCCGATCTTGCAAGTTGGAACAATGGATTTTTCTGTTGCTGCGAGCCCAGGAGTATACCGCAGACAGTTTAAAGCGATTGCTGCCGGGCATCGAGTTCGAGACAGCCATTACCGCCATCGAGATCATTTCCGCTAAGACGGAGGATAAGCAGATGTACGACCAGCGTGAAAAAGCCCAGCGTGATTACGAATGGGCACTTTCCGGCGCCCGTGAAGAAGGCCGTGAGGAAGGCAAACTAGCGGGCAAAATTCAAATGCTTCAGGAGTTGTTAGGAGAACCCAACTCCGCCGATAGCGAGCTTCATTCGCTGGACCTGGAAACGCTAACAAGTCGGCTAGCCGAGCTACAGCGGCGGTTTCGTAACCGTCAAACTTGAATGAATAGCAGCAAGTGTAAGTCGCGCCCCCACGTACGACAACTTTAGCCACAGAGTGGAAGTAAGTAGCATCAGTGTTCTTACGTACCGAATTCACCCATGAGATACCGTGACCCGAGTGGGAAGCTCTCAGTTATCCAGCTGCAGTAGGGGCCGGGTCCTTGCCAAATAGATCGCGAACGATGGGAGGGAGCTCACGCAGCACCAACCAGTTGCTTCGCAATTGGATAAATAGACTGGCCAATAGCGTGAGTCGAATCGCGGGCACGAGGTCCTTTCAACGAAACTCGATGGCGTCGCTCATTCACATCATGTTGAGCGTTTCGGTCCCCTGCAAACGGCCTATATCTTTTAAAAAATGATTGCAGCGATGACGAGTTGTGCCAGGTACATACCATGTACAGCCGCACACCGCTTCGGGTTCACCCCGGCGGAAGCATGACTGACGATTTCGACATCGGCGGCAAGAAGTCGCAAACCAACCTTGCCAATCCCATTTGGTAGAATGTCAAACTCGCGAACCCCGTTACGCTATCATTATCCCGTTCATAAGTTGTTTTGACACCGCAAGCGATAGGAGATGCAATGAGACGAGTTACTGGAATAGGTGGTATCTTTTTCAAAGCTAAAGACCCAGAAGTTCTGCATGCTTGGTACAAGCGACATTTGGGAATTGATGTTCAGGACTGGGGAGGTGCCGTTTTTCGTTGGTCCGACAGCAATGACACTCCCGTCGGCGGCACAACAATCTGGTCGATCAGCGCCGAAAAAGACGATACTTTTGCGCCCAGCACTGCCCCGTTCAGAATCAACTACCGGGTCGAAGACGCTCGAGGACTCGCCCAACTCTTGCGGGAAGAAGGATGCAATGTACTCGAAACGATCGACGAATCTGACTTCGGCATATTCGCTTGGGTCATTGACCCAGAGGGAAACAAAGTCGAGCTTTGGCAACCTCCGGCCGGTCAATAGTCGGTTGCGACTTGCGTTGGCCAAAATTTTACTCATGAAATTGCGAACGATGGATCGGGTAAGTGCTGTAAAGTTGCGTTGCAGGCAATCGCGTATTTGGTAACGAAAAGGAGTCTAGATCTCAGCAACAGTGCGGCTGCCGCCAAGACCCTTAGTTCAGCGATATGTCCTTATCGCTTGCAAAGCATCTTCAAGCAGAAGCCGCGCAAAAATTTTTCGGAATTTTAGCTAGATGTCGATTTCCGTTTAAGCCGTTCGACTCAATATAAACTGCTTTTGATTCAGCCAACGGCCACCCTATGAAACGGAGACTCGATAATGAAATTTGTGTGCATGGGATTTATTGAAGAATCTAAATACGCGGCGCTATCTGAAGAAGAAGGCCAACGGATGATGGCTGAGTGCTTTGCCTACGACGATGAATTGCGTCGTGGCGGGCACTTTCTCCAAGGCGAAGCGTTGCAATCGGCGCAGAATGCCGTGACGTTGCGGATCAAAAATGGTTCGATCGACGTCACAGATGGTCCGTATGCCGAAACTAAGGAAATGCTGGGGGGAATTCTGTTCTTGGAGGCCCGTGACTTGAATCATGCGATTTCGTTGATGTCGCGACATCCTGGCGTAAAAGTTGGACCATTTGAAATCCGTCCCGCAGATGAAGAGACCAATCGGCTGATCGCCGCTCGCGATGTGCCGTCGCAGAAAGATTCAAGCGCGGAAATCCGGCACGCTCCGTCCAAAGAAACGCTGCTTGCGGCCTTGAAATTCAGCTACGAATGGAACACGCCTCTCGCCCGAGACCTTGCCGATTCACCCATGACTTCGCCAACACCCACTCAAGGTAACCATCCGCTGTGGGTAATGGGGCACTTGGTTTACTCCAGCGCCGGACTACTTTCGATGATTAGCGGTGAGCCAAGTGCTTACGAACATTGGAAAGATCTTTTTGCGGGTGGAACCCAGCCGCTTCCCGATGCGACGAATTATCCGACCTACGCGGAAGTGCTCGCGGCCTACGATGCACTTCATGTGGCCACGCTTACTTACTTAAACAACTTGCCCGACGCGAGCTTGAATCAGCGCCCGTCTGCGGTTTGGGAGGCGGTGCGCGATGATCCGCAATTCCGAACCATTGGGCAACTGTTTCTATTTATCGCCATGCATGAGATGTCCCACCGCGGTCAATTGGCAGACGTGAGAAAAGTGCTCGGTCGAACTCCGTTCGCATGACAGAGCCTTGTCGATCCATTTGCGATCGTTGTAGGCAACACACTCTCTCCCCATAAGAGTCGAAAAGCGGACGCCTATAGGCAACGAGATGAACCAATTTCGTTATAATGGTGTCTAGATCAGCGGCAACAATTTTGACGGCAACGCAATGGTGCGAGAAACAAAGTATGCTCAACCACGACTTTTTTTCGGATGCTCTGGCAGAGAATGTCGCCTGTTTGGCTGTTAAGACGGATGCGAACTTGCGCGCGTCGTCCAATGGGTTGGCTGTTGTAGCGTGCAAAGGGTTGGATGTGGAAGAATTCGCAAGACTTCAACGCTGCACCTTGACGCCAGTGGCTGTGCCCTGTCCTGTGAGTCATGTTCACTGGGGTGGTGAACAATCGGATCGGCTGCACCACAATTATGAACAAGTTGTGTGGGAAGTTACTTGGCAGGAAAATCAGTTGCGAGTAGTCCACTTGGAGTGGGAAACCGGATGCGGTAAGAGCTCGAGAGATTGGGTGATAACAAAATCCAATACGGTCGCTGAAGAGTTCATTTTGGAAACTCAACGCGCTACCCATGCACCCAGCGACTCGGTCCTGGTTTTTTCGAATGGAAGATGGAGTCGTAGTCACAGCATTTACCAGGCCATGCAAACTGCCTCATTCGACAACCTCGTGCTTGCTGAACAGATGAAAGAGGAAATACGCGATGACTTTCTGCAGTTCCTTAGATCTGAGGAGCGATTCGGACAGTTGGGGATTGCTTGGAAGCGGGGCGCTCTAATCATTGGACCGCCCGGTAACGGGAAGACGCACTGCGTACGCGCTTTGGTCAAACTCCTGGGAATTCCTAGCTTATACGTGCAAAGCCTCAGCCACCACTTCTATACGGCCGAACAAATGTGGCACGAGGTTTTTGATCGAGCACGAGGATTGAGTCCATGTGTACTGGTGCTCGAGGATCTGGATGCGTTGGTCACGGACGAGAACCGTTCGTATTTTCTGAACCAGCTCGATGGCTTTGAGCAAAACCATGGAATGATTGTGTTGGCAACGACCAACCATCCAGACCGCATCGATGCAGCCATTATCGAACGCCCCAGTCGATTCGACAGAAAATACCATTTCAATTTACCAAGCCAGGCCGAACGTCTGTCCTACCTTGATATTTGGCGTCAACAGTTGGAATCTGAGACCGGCTTTCGAGCGGAGGACGCTGAAACGGTTGCTTCGATAACCGAGGGATTTTCATTTGCTTATTTAAAAGAGCTAGTAGTTAGCGCAGTCATGAAATGGATGGCTGATTCGTCGAGCGGATTTGCGTTCGTGATGTCGGACCAAGCCCTAAAGCTACAGAAACAGATGAAAACAAATGCACCGGCGACCGCCGTTCCAACTGGCTCAAAGCGTCGTTCGCGTTCAGCCTGATGCTCCATCGTTGTCTGCGAACCCACGGCACGTTGAGTTTAGGCCTCTCCATAAAATACAGCTAGCCATACCGTTGGCTCATCTGGTGTGGTCCACTCCACTCGATGCTTCTGATGCGCTGGGATGTTGAGGTAGTCTCCAGGCTTCAACTCTTTGGCCTTACCTTCAATCGACAGTCGAGCCGCACCTTTGAGCACGATGACCCATTCGTTTTGCACTTGGTCGTACCAAAACTCTTCGGGCGATGCGTGACCATGCGAAACGATGCGTTCGATACGCAAGTTGCTTGTTGCGAGCAACGTATTGAAAAGCTCGTCGGGCAGGTTTGACGGAAGCTTATTAAAAAGGTTGCTGGTCATGGTTTGTTGTGGGCCTTCTTGACAATATCCCAAGTATGCAAAATCATTTTGTTGAATGGCAGTCTGCCGGCGTTCCCATGATTTTGTGATGCAGGACGATGAAGATCCGCAGGGGTCTCCATAGGGTTGAGCTAAACGTACCATTCGCGGCATGGTATCGCGACATGTCGATGGTTTTTCTACGCACTGCCGCGCAACCGGTTGACAATTAGTGGACTACAGAGCAACACCACCAGGCCAATGGGCATCAAGCCTCCGTGGACCATGTCGTAATCAGAGGAAATGCGGTCCCAGGTTAGTCCAATCACAAACCTACCAAACAGGATCTCGAAAGCGACCGTCAGTAAAAGCCAAATAGTACCAATCAGTAGCAGGCCTCGCGTTTGTTGGACTCCTATCCATCGAATTGCACAATAAGCAATCAAAAGAATGATGAGCGAGCCGGTGAAAACTCCGATTTGGTTGGAACGAAATTCACCAACCAACGGCACAAGAAAGATTCCTCTAAGAATCCCATGCAAGATTTCGGCGAAGATCAACCCAAGCCACACCGCAAATGATCGAAAAATGGGCTTCATGTTAATGCTGCATCCACTTTAAATTAGGAATTCATCGTAGTGGACGAGGTTACGAGTCCCTTTGGAAAAACAGAACACGCGGGAGTCGTAACCTCGTCCACTACCCTAATTAATAACCTTGAGCCGGTGCAAAACGACCTATCCGAACCTTGCTGCCTTCTTACGGGCAGATGGTACACTGAAAGTCGGTGAGAATCTCTCTTTTGGGAGGTTTGCACTGATTCGCAAAGGCAACCCAATCGTAACCGTTGAAGCGGCGTACCGTGACATCTCCGCCGTTCTGAGCGAGACGGAATCGAAGGCGGGGATTTTCTGAACAGGGTATGCAACACCAATCACCAGAAAGTAGATGAATGTCTTGGATCGAGTGGTACAATACGCTTGAGAAACCGTCGTGGACACCAGAACCGTCCACAATTGGTTTGGTTTGGCAGTGTCTATATCCGATCATTCTACTTACGTTTGGGTTCGTGTTCGTTCAAGCCGTCAGGAAGAAGATTCCGTGGGTCGTTGCGCTGCCATTCGCAATCAACCTTGTAGCTAACGTGATTTTCACGCCAATCCAGTTTGGGTTACGGAACTTGCCGCTGGCAGCCATCGACATCTTGATCGTTTGGGCAACCATTATTTGGATGGTGGTTGCCATCTGGAAACACTATCGTTGGATCGCTTTGGCGCAAGTGCCGTACTTTGTATGGGTTTCGATAGCTACGGTCTTGCAACTGTCGATCACATTTTGGAATTGGGGAAGATGAACCTTCACCTATCTCAACAACTTGTCTAAATGAAACGCCAATGGCAGCTTTGGTAAATGCGGAAGGCAAAAAGTACAGCAATCCAAAGGAAGATTTTTGCCGGTTAGTGGATCTACAAGGACCCGAGTGTAGCGACAACTAGCCCGTCAGTTATGCCTACTTTGGATTGCGCCTTGTCGTTCTGTCTGAGAGATCATTCTATTAGTCCGCTGGAGAGTAAGGCCACTAGCCGTCACAGCATGACGTTTAGAAGCCTAATCCCAAGCACGAGCCAAAACGAAAAAACCCTTGCAAACGCAAGGGTTTTGACGCTTCAAGTCAGTCGGTGTCACAGGCTGACGCCGACGGTCTAAAGGTGGAGGCGGCGGGAATCGAACCTAGCTCAGATTTCGATATAAGTTCTTGCCCAACATGTGCTTGTGAAAATGCACCAGTAGCGGATGCTGCACCGGCGCTGCAGGTTGGAGGCTCCTATTCTCAGTCGCTCGCAGCCGCCGACATGGATTGGCATTTCGTCGCGAAAGCCTGGTCCCACCTTCCCGCACACGTGCAAGAGACAATTCGTTCACTGGTCGCGTTGCACCGACATCTCGAAGGCGTCGAGTAACATCCTACTTCGGCCATCCGCCAAGCTAAGTGTCCCGCGCACAGCACACTCGCCATAAAAAAGTCTTTCTCATGTATCTCGCTAGGTGCGAACCGTTTCCACTCGGGCCTTCGCTACGGAAGTCGCGATGTGGGTTTGAGCACCGACTGAGCAATCACGCAGTCGGATGAGCAGCCTTAGAAGCTACTATGCAGGCAACCAAGCACACCCATTTAAGCCGTGCTAGTCCGACTCTCTGAAATGCCGAGTAGGCAAATAGTTGCTACTACCAACGCGGGTACTCGATGACCACTTAGGATCTCACAATGCCAAGCACATCAATCAAGATCGAATGGATTCATTCGCGATGGAATCATCTGCCACCACACGTTCAAGAGACCATTACCCTCTTGGTTGATAAGTGTGCCGCGGAACCCAACGATAGAATCGCTTATGAAGCACTACCCAAGCAGCGCATCACCCGCTCCGAAAAAACGCGACGACTCTACGGCCTTTCGCGGTGGCTGCTCAAGGTCTTGCGACATAACCCCGAAGCTGCTGGCGTGATCATGGATCGCGATGGCTGGGTTGCGATGGAACAAATCGCCAATTCATTGCCCGCTCACCTACTTGGATTTTCCAACCTACCCAAAGATTTTCTCGTCGAAGTGGTCGAGCATCTACTGTGGCAGCGTGTTCAACTCATTGGCGAAGATATTCGTGCCACCTACGGTCATACGACGCATCTGCTAGACCCACTCGAACCGCTAATCCCGGACGCGCCCTTGTTCCATGGAACCAGCTGGGAACTCTGGCCGTTAATCAAACACGTTGGTCTCGCACCTGCGGGACGGCGCTTTGTGCAACTGACTACGGATTTTGAGTATGCCAACCGGATCGCTCTTGGACGATCTGCCAATCCACTTGTTCTCCAAGTCGCTACCCGAGATGCCCTCGATGTGGGCGTGAAATTCTTTAACTTCGGCATCCATGTCTGGCAATGTACCGCCGTGCCTAGTTGCTGCCTGCAAGCTTGGAGCACGCACGCTCTGCCCAATGACTTCTGGCTTGATTCAGAAGAATAAGCCGGCCAACCTTTTCGTGTTGCCTAATTCGCCAATAGACGAGTCTGAATCGATGAGGATCCAACTCGCCGCTGGAATGAAAGCGGGTGACTGTTGGCGAATGGAAACTCGCAAATTTTCTCATGCAGACGGCTGAGGTCATTTCGCTCAGAGACCGTCCGAATCGACCAACAAAAGCAAGTGGGGAGGCGGGATGGCTGAAGACGGGGAATGCAGCAGTGGCATCCGCTTCCGTCAGCCTTCATCATCGGGTCCAAAGGGCCTGCGGCCTCGCCGGGCGAGACCCGATGATGAAGGCCGACGGAAGCAGGTTTAAAGAAAGTTGCACTTTTATTGCAACAGCGTTTGCAATGGGCATCACAACGACCAGTAAACACATGTATCAGCCTGATTGAATGCAGTGGTTCGTTCTCATAAGTATCGGGAAGTCGATTAACCTCCAGCACTCATTGAGTATTCCAGGATCAGTCTTCAGGACGGGAGCTCAGTGAGGACTGGTGGTGCATCCTCATGGTTTTTCCACTGTTTTTACTCTCGTTAGAAAGGAGAGTTGATCATGAAGAGAGCGAGCTTCGCCGCTAAGCTACTGTATTCGCGACAAGAAGATACGCAGTTCAACTCGTTTGATGCTCTTTACACCCACTGCTTGGACAAGCAACGGGTCTCAGAAGTGAACTGGCGACTGCCGATCGAAGTGATCCCGGTTTGCTACCAAGACAAACTCCAACTTAAGCTAACTGGCAGTCGTGCCTATGAGCTCTGTGACTGGAGTTTCGGACAAGTCTGCCAGTTGGCGGGCTTGAAAAAGGAATCGCTGACCCTACATCGAGCACCCAGATCTCGAGCCTGACCAACGGTTCCGACACGACAACGTCGAGTTGCTTCTGTATCGGGACTTTTCGCGAGGCGAACTTGTGTACAGGACACGCGTTGGAGTTTGGCGCCTACAAGGTGACCAATTCAACTTTGGTCAGCTGTTCACGTTCGATCAGATGAAGTCACTCGTGCGGGTGATCCGGGAGGCGGCTGAATTCATTGAGGTTGAAAAAGAGGTTAACAAAAAGGGTGCTATCAAGAAAATGAGTTCGCGATAGCCAAGTAACAGCAACAACAAAACGGAGGATTATGGCAATAAAAAGAAAGCCACCCTATGAAATCTGGCGCGGAGCAATTCGCGCCACCATATTCACCAACGAGGGCAGCGATGGCTCTCGGTGGTGTTCCTTGGCAGTAACTCGTAG
>JBGSUV010000158.1:0-6639 GCA_041753315.1 Pirellulaceae bacterium
CAATGGTGACTTGCAGACCGACTATCTGGTCAAGGGACGGGACCAAAGTTATGTGCTATTTGGACCGCTAGGTATCAACAATCTCGATTCGATTCGCGACCAAGCCAATATCATTATTAGTCACAGTGCGATGGGTGTACCAGGGGATCGCTTTGGCGATATCAACGGCGATGGCTATGCCGATTTGGTGTTCTTGGACGATCCCGCGCTCGATGCCACTCAAGGTCCAAATTCGGAAATCCGTATTCGGATTGTCTTTGGTGGACCAACGAGTGGTATCGGTGGAACGGCCGGGGCCCCTTGGCCACGCGCATGGGACGCGGACTTCGTGAGTTCGTTCCTCGTCACGTTGGGCCCTGACAGCAATAGCCGCGAAATCGTGCTAGATGGAGATCGTTTTGTCGATGAGGGGCAAAGATCTCTTCAAGTCCTGGAGATCACCGCCGACAGTATGGACGATCTGCTGTTGACTTCCAACAGCAGCGCAGGTGCCGCACAAGACTTCAGTCGCGATCTTTTTGGCGCGATCATTACCGGTGTCGATATTATGGCGGCGCAGACGTCTTCGGTTACCGTACGCTCAGAGCTGTATCGCGGTGCGACCGTTGCAAATTTGGGAGAGTCGCTGGTTCGTCGCTTTAGTTTTAACGAAGAGAGTGGAACGTCGTTAATCGACTCGGTGGGTGGACCCTCTGGAACCATCGTAGATCAAAGCGCAAGTGGCACCTCTTCCGGTGGCGGAGGTCATAGGCGAATCAGTGGTCAAATTGAACTATATGGCGGTACAAATCCTCAGTCAGATTACATCGAACTCCCGGATAATCTACTGGAAGGCCTTACCAGCGCCACGATCGAATTTTGGGGCGCGAAACAGTCGTTTCAGGCTCTTGCACCTATCTTTAACTTCGGTCCATCGACGGGTGAATTCCTCGAGATAACGTGGGATCTAGAAACCGTCCGATCCCAGATCCGCAGGCGGTTTCAATGGAAAGACGCGGAAGACACTCTACTAAATGATGTCCTCTTTGAGCCCAACTCGTTTCACTTTGCCTTGACCATCGATGAAGGTGCTGGAGTCGGTGGCACAACACGCGTCACCCTGTTCAACGGAGGGGAACTGGTAACATCCGTTGACACGACTAACACACTCGCGCAACTCACTGGCGATAATAACTGGTTGGGTCGTTCCAAAGATACAAACGCATCATTTGCCAATGCACTCTATAATGAATTCCGTGTTTACAATCGCGTGCTCACTAACGCTGAGATCAAAGATAGTGAACGAGCTGGCGCGGATGCGAATCTGGGTGGAGGGACGGCTAACTCCGTCGTCATCGGCGATGTGAATGGGGATGGTCGCGACGATGTTATGCTCGCGAATGGAGACCGACATAGTACATTCTCGGCAAACGGTGTTACTGCCAGCATTTCACCCATCTTAGCTGAGATACCAACCCAGCCACGTTCCGTAACACTGCCCGGAGGCGTGATCGTTAGTGGTGGCAACGCGGCTGCACAAGCTTTCCCGCTTGGCGATTTGAACAACGATGGATTCGATGATTTCGCTTTGGTTTCCAGCGACAATCTGCGAGTCTATTTAGGTGGGCTCGACGTGCAAAGTCTACTGGCCACGCCGCATCTGACAATCACAGGCTTTGGGCTTTCCGCAACAGCCGGTGATTACGACGGCAACGGTAAGGGTGATCTGGTAGTTACAGGCCGCGAACTGTCAAGCTTGTCCGCGAGCACTCCCGCGCTCACCTATGTGTTTCCAAATGTCACTGATATCGCACCTGGAACAGTGATGAGTATCGGTTCGGCACCGACTGTATTAACTGCTTCAGGTCTGGAACGTGGCTTCCACGGCTTGGAATTCAATTCAGAACGGCAGGTTGCATTCTTGCCTGGCTCAGCGCTAAACAGCCTGGGGAACTTTTCAGTTTCTCTGTGGTTCAAGACGAACGACTCAAGAGACCAAGTATTGATCAATGGAGCCCAAATTGTTGATGATACGAGTTTCCAGGATGACCGGTTGACGATCAAGCTGGTGGGTGGAAGCGCGATCGAGCACATCGTCAATGGTGTTGCTGTTTCGACACCAACACCGATCTTCAGTGATGGAAAGTATCACCACCTGACGATTACTCGTAGTGTAACCACCGGGCAGACAGTGGTCTGGCTCGACGGCGTTATCCAGAACGTTGCCCAAGCTGGAACTCTCTCACCGGCCCGCGCACCGCTGAGCGTTGCAGAGAACTTGCTGGCAATCGGAAATGATATTGTCTCCGCATCGCAGGATCTGGATGCAGCCAATCGATTCTCGGGTGAACTATCAGATATCAGCATTTGGAGCCGAGCCCTGTCGACGGCTGAGGTTCGACGGATTGGTGACAGCCCGCTGGTTGGCAACGAAGCCGGCTTGCGTAGTTGGTATCAAATGAATGAGTCGAGTGGCGACACACGGCTACTCGACGCCACCGTCAATGGTCGTCATGGAACTCTCGGTCGCAATGCAGAAGCAGCCAGCCGCCCGCTGCGAACCACGTCGTTTATCCCGGCTGAACTCACTCTGACAACTCCCTACCTGGACTTGAATAGCGACGGTGTCTCCGACTTTGTCATCGCCGCGCCCTTTGCAGCAGGTGATGCGTCCAGCGCTGGTCGCATCAACTTCATCTATGGGCAACGTACGGGCCAAACCATTCCCGATGATTTTGATGTTTTGGAAAACTGGTCAGTCGCGGGAAGTGGTTCGTTTGTGCGAGAAGTGATCGCTGGGCAACCTCTGTTGTTCGACCTGGGAGGCAAGCCGTTCGAGTTCGCTGCCGGCTCGTCAGAGCGTTGGTTCGAGTTCACGACGCTAGGCGACGGAAAAGCCGCCAACCACATTCGGCTCAACGGCCCCGTACGCATGGACCTGCTGGATGCCAAGGGTGGTGTGCTGCAGGAAAATCAAGCGGCCATATCGATGCGTACCTTGCCCGCTGGTACTTATTACCTGCGAGTCTTCTCGCCAGCGGCAAGTGAGGAGGCGATCGCCAATGCCTTTGCAATTCCGCTGGGTAACTTGTTTGATGACGCGAGCACAACCCGACTGCAGGATGCGGTTGTCACCGATAGTTACAAAGCCATCGCTGAAGCATCGGACCTAGGCGTTGATCGAACCCGGTTGGGAGGTGCTTCGACATTCAGCTTGGACAACGCAGGTGCTATCCCCTTCAATTTCACCAATGTCGGCTGGCAAGCCAGTTCGCCGGCGGCACCCACCAACGATGCGCATCGGCCGGGCGTGGGCGATATCTCGATTCGAACCACCAGAGAAACGACCCCGGTCTCATCCACCAGTATCGTGGAAGATGGTATCGGTATTCATGCCAATGGTTTGGTTACCTTCGACCTCAACGAGATTCGCACAGCCGGAGGTTATAGCCCCACACAGCAATTCCGCTTGGTCATCGACAAGGCTGGATTAAATGATTTCGCTGGCGCTGGAACCATTCGCAATCTCGTGCTCGTCAGTAGCTCGAACGCCGTTCTAAGTGGTTTCGTGAATGGGCAAGCGATGCCGATTGCCACCACTGCGGGCACTTCGTCGTTCGATGGCCCGATACCTGCCGCTCAGACCTTTGCCAGCCCATTCACATCTTATGACCTGGATATTCCAGGCGACGCGAGATACTTGAGTCTGGCAATCTCTGGGGCTGGCGACGAAATCTTCCAAGATCACGGTGTGTTCTCTGGGGTACGACTCATTCCACTGGCGTTCACCATTGAAATGGCAGCGCCCCAAGCAGGCCAGACGCATGCAGGTACGAGCTATCCAGACCGCGACTTGATAGATGGTGGCGATGGAGACGATATTCTGCAAGGCAACCACGACTTGGACCGCTTGTTCGGCCGAAGTGGCAACGACCTGATCACTGGTGAACTGATCGAATTACGCGATGCCGAAGCTTCCGAAATATTGCCCGTTGAGTTAATACAAGCAACCTACTCGAGCCAACCGCCCGTACTCGATCCGATTGTGGGTAACTTTAGCGTCATTCCGTTTGCGGATGACTTCGAGTCATCGACGCTCGACTCCGCGCGTTGGACGACGGGGGGAGCTGTGGTGACTGGCGATCAGGCCGGAACACGCTCGGCGAATCTAGATGGTACGGATACTCTAACGTCGACCACTATCGATCTTGGTGGCTTTACGTCTGCAGCGCTAACCTATTCCTGGTTGAAGGGTGGAACGGCGGAAAAGCCAGATCCAGGTGACGACCTTTTCCTTGAGGTCGAGGGCTTTGTACCAAACACTTGGACCATCGTTGATCAACTGCTGGGAAGCAGTCCCGATACCAACGCGTTTGTATCGCGGACGATTCAGTTGCCAGACTCTGCGCTGAGGTCTGCCTTCCGCTTCCGTTTCAGAACCAACGGGGATGTGGTACCAGGGCTAAGCATCGATAACTGGTTCGTTGACAATGTCTCGGTTGCTGGCCTGTCTCAGTCGCGGCAATTGCTGGCGGCAGTTGCCAGGTCACTGGGGGACCCAGTCACGGAAGGTCCAAGTGCAGGGAGGAATTCACTCTCATTTCTCAGTGCCCAGGATATATTTCCGCGAGTTGAAGTGCCGTTTAACGCAAGCCTCAACCCGAACAACTTTACTGTTGAGTTCTGGGCGAAGCCCGCGGCCAACGGAACCGTCGTCTCGACACTTAGCCAAAGTAGCCCAGTCTCCGGCTACAGAGTATCCGTGACAGCCAATCAATGGATACTTTTGACGGGAATTGGCGGTAGCGAGGCAATACAACTCATTGGACCGGCGGTTGTACTTAACACATGGACGCATGTTGCGGCCACGTTCGAAGCGACGGGTGGCACCAATGCGAACGGTGCTCTGCTGGGGACGATGAGCCTATATGTCAATGGTATCTTGTCGAATTCAAGAGCAGGCGCGTATCTCCCGAACTCGACGGTTCCATTTACCATGGCCGCGATCGTAGATTCCAGCGGCACACCTTCTTCAGGCTTTACAGGAAACATCGATGAAGTCCGTCTCTGGAATAGTGCTCGATCGCCGCAAGCGATAGAACAAGCGTTTCGATCCACGGTCGATCCAACTTCGCTTGGCCTGGAGGGTTACTGGCGACTCGACGAGGGGACTGGGCTGATAGCAGGAGATCTTACGGTCCCGGCTAACAATGGTGACTTAAAAAGCACATTCATTATCTTCCCCACATGGTCTTCGTCTACCTTTGAACAAGTGCCAGTCTTGCACAGGCCACTGACTGCTTCGAGGCTGGCTGCGTTGACCACGCTGGATGCAAGCAATCGCGACTTGTCTGACCTTTCGGGTGCCGAGTTCTTGGTCAATGCCCAGTCGGTGAACCTGACCGGTAATCGGCTCGACAACACGGATCTAAGCAATCTGCTGCCGCGTCGCTTGAACACCGGCGCACAAGCCAATGAACAAGTTGGCTTGAGCCGATTGGAAGAGCTGGACCTGACTGGTAACAAAGGCATTAGCGACATCGGTCAACTAGTCGCCTTCAAGAACCTTCAGTCACTTAAGTTGGAAGGGACGCAAGTCGATACCGATGCAGTCAGTACCGCCAGGGCATTGGAGTCCATGCGAGAATTGACGACGTTGACCCTGCCGACCGAGATTCTCAATCCTGGTCAGAACCTGGTAACCGTAGAAGGACAGAATACAAGTATTCCGTTCCAAGTTGGTGTGATGAACTTCGGTGTGGAACATACCGTCACCACTTCGACTCAGGCACCTGACTTTGGATTCAACGGGAATTTTACTGTCTCCGCCTGGATCTTCCCCACGGCACAGACAGGGGTGGTCCTCGCCTTTGGCGGTGCGGGCAGTCGTCTCGGTTTGCTTAACGGGCGCATCCACTTGCGTTTGGGTAGCAATGAACTTGTCGGGGAAACCTCGCTCGCTCTCAACCAGTGGCATCACGTAACTTGGCAACACAGCGTCAATCAGCAAATTGTGTACTTGAATGGCATTGCCGATGGAAACCAGAACTTTGGCCAATTTCTCGGTGGAGGTGAAGTTCAAATCGGATCGGGATTCGGTAGCTTCTTCAATGGTCGGATCGACAGCATCCAAGTCTTCAATCGTGCGTTGTCGATCACCGAGATTGAGAACAACATGTTTGGAGGTCTCGACACGTCGGGTCCCGATGTTACCGCAAACTATCAGTTCAATGAAGGTTCAGGAGCGGTCGCCGTTGATAGCAGCGTCTACAAACGCAACGCAAGTCTATCGGGTGCTGCCACCCTCTCGCTGACGTCCAACGTCCCTTGGACTGTAACCGGTGCGGCCACAGCAACGGGAAGCAGTGGACCGATTAGCTTCACCGCCAACGATGACGGTATTGCCACCGCCACGGTGTTGGGGAATCGCTTCCCCATCGTTGTAAGAAACATCACCCCCTTTATTTCACAAACGCCCAACCTGGCCTTGGCCAATGCGGGAACAGGCTTGCGCGAAGGGCAAAGTAAACATTCGCCGAAGGTGTGGGCGCGACGATTTTGGTTGCTGGCTGGAATCGTTGCCAGCGGCAGGTTTTTCGTCTTGTTCGGCTTTGGTTTCGGCTAGGAACTATCGGGATTGGCGGCCAGAGTAGGACCGGA
>JBGSUV010000159.1:0-10613 GCA_041753315.1 Pirellulaceae bacterium
GAAAGCGATTGGCCAAACGCTACAATCTGCAAGGAAACTGATTCTCGGTTTAGGCTCAAAACGCGCAACAAAAACGTGACAATCCAATTTAACCTTGAATGGCAAAGATTCATAATCCCAGGGCGACGCTCCTGCGGAGCCTTCTCCGGCTGCCATCTGCCGTTCACAAGCAAGTGGCCGCATTCTTTCGGCTTGTGAACGTTGAGACGCTGCCCGAAAAAGCTCGGCAGGAGCCTCGCTCTCCCTACTACGATTTTTCATTTGATAAATCATGATAAAAATTGTTTTGAAGCGGGAGGGCGACGCTCCTGTGGAGCCTTCTCCGGCCGCCATCTGCCGTTCACAAGCAAGTGGCCGCATTCTTTCGGCTTGTGGACGCTAGTACGCTGCCCGCAAAAGCTCGGCAGGAGCCTCGCTCTCCCGGAGGGAGAGTTAGGTCAACAGAGCCGCCACGGCGGCCTCGGCTGGATCGGCAATTGGTGTTTCTCGGCCGGCAATATCAAATGCACCGCTCGAGTCGACGCCGGCTGACTCGAGATAGGTATGGAACAAGCTCCCATGGTTGACTTGCCCCTCTTCGACAGCTGTTCCATTGGCATTGGTCTTGCCGTAAACGGCGCCGCGTGGAGTGCGACAGCCGGCCATGCAGATCGACCAAGCTTGCGACCAATGATCGCGGCCGTAGTAGAGGTTGATATTGGGTGTGCGTCCAAATTCCGACAAGACAACGATCAAGGTGCTATCGAGCATTCCGCGGACTGCCAAATCTTCGACGAAACAGGAAAACGATTGATCGAATTCTCCCAGTTGTTCGATGTGAAAATTGAAGTTCTCGTTGTGGGTGTCGTAGTTCGAGTGGGACAACTGCACGAAGGTGATCCCTTGTTCGAGCAAGCGTCGGGCGAGTAGACAGTGCCGCCCAAAGTCATGTTTGCCGTAGCGATCATTGTCCTTTTCTGGTTCTTTGCTCACATCAAAGACGTCGCGTTGCCGCATCAGTTGTTGAGCTTGTTCGTACGAATAGGTAAATGCCTCGGTGACTGCCGTGCGGCGGCGGTTCAAGAAGCGATCGTTCACATGGCGACGGAAATCCTGCCTCGCCATATCCGAAGCTTCAGAAATGTTTTCGGGCCGACTGGTATTCTGTGGCGGGTTGCCGTTGCCAAGGTAGATACTCGAGTACTTCGGCCCTAGATAAGCCGCATCGTTACCACGCCCACCGCTACCGCCTGGTGTAATTAAAATATGCCCCGGCAATGAACTGTCCTCTGGAGTCAACGTCTTCGCGGCGACGGCACCCAATTGCGGATAGTCGGCGGCCGGGGTTTGCCGGCGTCCGGTCAGCATCATGTAGATCCCTTTGCCATGATCGTCTTCGGCTGTGTTCACGCCCCGGACCAAACAGAGATGATGCATCTGTTTGGCCGTTTGTGGCAATAACTCACAGATATGGATCCCGGGCACCGACGTAGGAATCGCGCGGAACGGTCCGCCTGTCTCGGTCCCAGGTTTCGGATCCCAGCTTTCGAGTTGACTCAAACCACCGTGCATGTTGAACACCACGATCCGCTTTTGATCCGATTGCAGCTGGCGGGCAATGGCGGGATTGCTGAAGATCCCCAAGCCGCCGGTCATGGCGACCGTGCCTGCAGCCGACAGCGTTCCCAAGAACTGACGGCGGGCGAGCTGATGCTCTGCGGAGCGACAAGCGTATTTTGCGTGCATGGTAAGACTCTCCTAATAGTTGAACCGAAATTCGGCGGAATTCAGCAAGGCCCACACCAACTCTTAACAGCAATCGGCTTGTCCTCCGTGCGGGCGGACAAGTAGTTCACGACGTCTTGTTTTTCTTCAACGCTCGGCAGACGCGTCAGGATGGCCAAGTAAAGTTCTTCGGCGGCGATCGGCAAATCGACTTGTTGGATCATCCGCTGCGTGACATTGTCGCCAGCCGGTCCCACCCAACTATTGATGGCACTTCCGTTGGCAGCAAATAGAGCTTGATCGGCGGTGGAGAAAAAGTCGCTTTGCGGTTGCCCGGCGGCAGCGCCATAGAAGGAAACAAACACAGGGATGTTCCCCTTCAATTTGTCGTACACCCGTTGTTCCAATTCCCACTGACGACTGCGCAGGAGATCGCTGTCGCTCTTTTGTTCTTCCGTTAGTGGCGCTGATTTGTCCAGCTCAGCGATTTCAACTGCCCAGTAGTTCTCATAAACCCCCGTGACGCGAAAGACGGTCCAACAAAGTTGTTCGGGGGTAAGCGGTTTGATTGCGGCTACCGTGAAATCGCGAGACCAGTGTTCGGTCAGCGTGGCCTGGGCGGACGCCAACTCGGCTTGCCGCTGCGAAACGGACTGTTGGGCTGCGGCGAGAGTCGCGTTGACCACTTCTAACGCTTGCTGTTTCAGAGTGCAGGCCGCCTGCTCCCCGTCCAGCACTTGTTGTGCTTGTGCCTGCAGAGCGAGTGCGGCTTGCAACGACGCGTTAGCTGCATCGACAAGTTGCTGCGATTGCCCAATCAGCATTTGAGAAGCTGCCAATCGGTTTTGAAGCTTGCCCAGGACTTCCACCAGAGTTACGTCACCCGGCAAGGCAACAAGAGCCGCTTCGGTCGCACGAACGGCCTCGCCGAGCGATTGGCTTTCTTGATTGCGCCGCGCGAGCTCAGCTTGCGCCAGTGAAACTACTTGTTGAGCCGAATCGGAATCGTTCGCCAGCTTTTTGAACGCCTGAATTTTTTCTTCTAACAACGCAGTGGCTGTCGCAAGTTCCGCTTGCGCCACGCTGACGGCCTCGGCGACTTGCGCGACTTCCGCTTCGGCGGTGGCAATAGCGTGCTGCAACTCCGGAAGCCCCGCGATTCGTTGACTCGTTTCGAAACGTTGACGTAGTGCCAAAGCGGCGCCCGTGTCGTTGGCGGCATGCCGCCGTGCCTCAAGCATGGCTTCTTCGGCCGCGCGAACTGCTTCGGACAATGGTGTCAGCTTGGCAACCGCGGCCTCAAGTGCTGGCTTGGCGGTCTGAGTCGCCTCGATGGAGGTGGTTTGGGCAGCCGTCAGTGGTTCAATTGTGGGTTGCACCGCTGCGATTTCGTTGGTTGCAGCTTGCAGTTTGGCTTGCAGTTTCTGCACCGCATCGGCGATCTCGGTGTCGGCGGGAAGAAGCTGTGCCGTTTGTTGGAGCGCTGCGAGCGATTGCTGGAGGGAACTTTCGAGCTGCTGTTGGGTATTCAGTTTTGAAGTGGCAGTGTTTAGCGCTCCGGTCGCTTCATCTTGTTTCTTTCTGAGCTCGGCGTACGCACTGCGTGCAGCGTCTAGTTCTTTCGCTACCGGGATGGCAACGGCCTCCGCTGCGTACCAGGCATCTGTGGCTGCTGAATAAGTTTCAGCCGAGGTTGCCGCTTGGGCCTCCAGAGCGGCTAACTGGGCTTCGATACTAGCACTCGCCACGCGGGCCTTGTCTGACAGCGAAAGAGTATCTGCAGGACCATCAAACGAGCGTTGATACACTTCGGTGAGTGCCAGTTCGCCAAGAAAAGCACGCATGTCGTAGTTCATCGAAACGAATTGATCTGCCAGTAGCCGCAGCAACTCCGGATCGCTGCCGGGATTGTCTGCGTGATGCCAGTCCACGGGATGCACCAGCCCTCGACCTAACATCTGTGCCCACAGACGGTTGACAATGTTCTCGTTGAAAGCGCGGTTGGTTCCGTTGGTCGCCAATTCTGCCATCTTTGCTCGGCGACTGAACGCCGGGATGGCTTGAACATTGTCCGCGGGTGGAACCTGATACTCTTCGCCAGGTAGCAAGAGCGCTTCGTTGAGCGAGAGTTGGTCGGGCAAACGCGGACCGGTACGATGCGGCACTCCCTCAAACACCGACTCAAAAGATAACTCGCTCCCCGCCTTCTCGGCGAGCACCGTTTGCTCTTTGTCACCCTGTTTCAAGATTTGTGGGTAGCTGGTGCCGACAAAAGCCAACAGGCCGTGGTAATCGGCCTGCAAATAATCTTTTACGATTGGATGGTCGTGACACTGCGCGCACTGCAAATCGCGTCCAAAGAAAATGCGACCGATATCGCGGGTCAGCAGATGGGATTCTGCCGTTCGGTCCAGAAAGAACCGCGACGCAGCGCGGCTGGTAGGGTCTGCGCCGTCGTTGATCAACAGCTCTTTGGCCAGAACATTCCAGGGCTTATTCTCGCGCACGGCGGTTAGCAACCAAGCTTGCCATTCGTCGGCGGTGACATGCGTGTTGGCGCGGCGTTCCATCAGCATGAGATCGAGCATCGATGCTTGATGCCGCGCGTAGTGCGGCGATGTGAGTAGCTGGGCGACCAGAGCCTCACGTTTGTTCGGTGTTTGATCGGCGATGAACTGTCTCGCTTGATCTGCCGTGGGAGGCATGCCTACTAAGTCGAGCGAGACCCGCCGCAGGTACTCGGCATCCGAACACCGGGCGATTTCTCCCAGTGAAGTCTGGGCGAACCGTTGATCGATCAGTTGACGAAGTGGCAATTCTTGTGCGGTGAGTGGCTCTTGTGCGGCCAGTGGCCAGGGTTGGCCGAGCCAGCCGACCAACAAGCAAATCCACAGAAGCGGGGCTGCGGTGTTCATTTTGTCATCCACGCACAAGGTAGGGAGGCGGCTGGGTGGGAACAGTCGATTAAAACGACTGCTTGCCGCTGACGTGAAGAAATCCATTAACCTAGATTGAAGACCCCCGATGTTCCAAAGTCAATATACTGGCGCGACTAAACCACCGATTGCACCTCACTAATGCGAACTAAATTATCATGGAAATGCACCTCACGGGCCAAAACGTGCTCGTTTTTGGAGCGGCTCAAGGGATTGGCTGGGCAATTGCCCAAGCCTTTGCGGCGGAAGGTTGCCATGTGATCGGCGTAGATGTCCGCTCCCCTACCCTGCCCCGTGCTGAGCTTTCCGCCGAATCGCTAACGCCCCAATGGCTTGTGGCGGATGTCACTCGACTTGAAGATATCGAGCAACTGGCCGACAACTTGGGCGAAGTGGAACACATTGTTTATTCCGTGGGTGTCGGATCAGGTCAAACCGGCTTTCCATTCTGGAAGGTCGCGCCGTCGGTTTGGGGACGCACGCTGGATGTAAACCTTGTGGGGGCAGCTAACGTCGCGCATGCCTTCGGACGAAGTTTGGCCGCACGTCGTCATGGAACACTGCTGTTTCTGACGTCCGTGGCTGGTCAAATGGGCTCTCCCACCGACCCACCGTATAGTGCCGCCAAAGCCGGATTGATTAATTTCATGCAGGTAGTCGCCAAAGACATGGCACCATATGGAGTGCGTGCCAATGCGCTTTCACCGGGCATGGTTAAAACTGAATTGAACCAATCCGTCTGGCAATCCGTGCAAGCGCAGTTACCTGTTGCAGAGCGTCAAACTTATGACGATTGGGCTGCAGACAAGCTAATGAAGGTGGCCCCGTTGGGTCGTTGGCAGACGCCCGAAGAGTGCGCCGCGGTCGCTGTGTTCTTGGCCTCTCCACACGCCCGCAATATCACTGGACAAACCATCAACGTCGATGGTGGTCAAGTCATGCACGCATAGCGACTTCCCTTGCGGAGCAACGCTGCCTTCAGCGGCAGCTCACCGCTACGGGCCTGTCCTGAGATGAACTCGGACGGTTAGGTGAATCGCATCGCTGTGGTCGCTCACCGCAACGGGCCTGTCCCGGCGGGAGCATGACTGACGGCTACCAGCACAATGCCAACGAGCGCCGTGGACGAGCCTTGGTCATTGGCGAGCCGTTGATCTGGTTCGAGTCCACCACATCCCGGCTGCCCAGCATCACTCCAGTTACGGACTCGGTAAAGCACTACTTGCTCGCCATCACCACCACTCGTCCGCCGCTGCTTTCGCGATCCTTGGTAGCTGCCAGTCACCCTCCCGCCGAGATGAACTCGGACGGTGAGATGAACTCGGACGGTGAGGTGAATCGCAGCGCTCTGGTAGCTCACCGCTACGGGCCTGTCCCGGCGGGAGCATGACTGACGGCTACCAACGCAGCGCCAATGAGCGCTGTGGACGAGCGGTGGTCATTGGCGAGCCGTTGATCTGGTTCGAGTCCACCACATCCCGGCTGCCCAGCATCACTCCCGTTACGGACTCGGTAGAGCATTACTTGCTCGCCGTCACCAACACTCGTCCGCCGCTGCTTTTGCGCTCCTTCGTAGCTGCCAGTCACCCTCCCGCCGAGATGAACTCGGACGGTGGGGGTAAGTTGCGTACCGGCGCTGTAACTTGCAGTATGATAGCTCCAGCTGCCGTCCATTTCATTCATCAAGAGGCATCGATGCTCAGCCGCCGTCACTTCATCGCCACTTCGGCCATCGCCGCGAGTTGCCCACAGATCGGATGGACGCAATCATCATCAACGGAAAGTATTTGGCACGAGCAAGCGATCTTGCCACAACCGTTTGACAAACGGCCCTTCCACGCGATCAAGGTACCCGAGTGGCTGCAGAACACACTCGGGGCTGGGTACACGTTGAGTGTCATGAGTAGCGAACAACGCGCTCGCGCAGCCGCAGCGGGGGTGACGATCAGCGAACTTGGCTTCGTAGATCCGTATTACGCTTATTACAACTCCAAGTTACTCAAGCAGCACTCGCCCCACGTAACGCATGAGCAGACAGTCAAACAAGTTGAAGAGTACCAGCGGCTCGGCGTGCGTATCTTGGGAGTCTATCCTCCCACGTTACAAGGCGAAGTGTACGCGCTGCATCCCGATTGGCGGTTGATCAGCACCGATACACGTGAGATCCCGCAAGTTGATCTAACGCAAAATCCCATCGGCGGCATGCTCTGTCCCTTGGGGCCGTATGGCGACTTTTTCATCGAAGTGTTGGTGGAGATTCTTGAACTTTTTCCGGCCGTGGATGCCTTTAGTTTTGATGGTTTACACTATGCCGGCGCTTGTTATTGCGAACATTGCCGCAACAACTATCGCCAGGAAACGGGGGAAGAACTGCCGCCGCGCGATATTGCCAATATTGCCTTCCGCCGCTATCAGCATTGGGCCGACCGACGCATGGAAAATCTGATCGTGCGAATGCAGACGCGATTGAAGGGGATCAAACCCGACGTGGCGTTGGTGACCTGGACAACCAATGCAGGTCGCTTCGGTCATTTTCTTGACGTTCCACGGAATATGCCGGCGCGGATGAACTTATTACTTGATGCACCCGACATGGAATTTTGGCTTGACGAAACCAACCGTGGGGCGAGCATTGTGCCGACTTTTGGGCTGGCCACCATGTGGGCTTACACCAATCACCGCACGGCATTTGCGGAACCCTATCTGATGTCGCGCGGCAATCCTTATGGCAAGGATTCGTTTCCCGCGCATGAGATTGAGCGCCGCGTGATGCTGACGGTAACTCATGGCGTCTTGCCAAGTTTGGCCGTCATTCAACCGGAGCATCTTCAACCGGCCGCTTATCACTGTTTAGAACAGGTGCGTCTGCGTGGACCGTGGATCACGCATAAAAAACCGGAGCCCTGGTGTGCGATGGTCATGAGCGACAATACTCGCTGTTTTTACACTCGCGGTGACGTCGAGCAACGGTATATGGCTTCAGTGTTCGGTGCGTTTCGGGCTGGATTGGAAACGCATTTGCCGATGACGCTCATCGCCGACTGGAATATTACCAGCCAAGATTTGGCCAAGTACAAAGTGTTGGTGCTCGCGAACACAGCCGCTGTCGATGACGTACAACTCGAAGCCATTCGGAGCTTTGTACATCAAGGTGGTGGACTCGTCGCCACGCTCGATGCCGGCTTATGTGATGCGTTCGGAGAACCCCGCACAAAACATGGCTTGGCGGAATTGCTTGGTATCGAGCACCTGGGCCCTGCCTTGGCCGATGCGCCGGTCGAAGAGCTCGATGTCAACTTTGCGCGGACGCTGCCAGCCGATTACTGGAGCAAGCGTCAGGGAGTTTGGGACTTTTTACCAGTCGCCGGAACGTTTATGTCCGAGGCGCTCTATGCATTGATTGGAAACGGTTCGGTGACGTTTAAAGGCCCAGCAATTCGCGTTCGCCCCAACGGAGCCCAGCCGCTGGGGCACTTGCAGCCGCGCGCGGGGGCAAAAGGCGAAGCGGTGCCGGCGATCCTTGAACATCAGTATGGCGCCGGACGTGTTATTCTGTTTGCGGCCGGGATGGATGCAGCCAATTACTTGACACCTTACCCGTATTACCGCGAAGCGCTTCGCGCCGCCATTGAGCACGTGGCTTCCGCACCACCTGCGGTGCGTGTAAAAAAAGCTCCGATGTGTGTTCACGCCGTGGTGACTCGCCAAAGTCGCGACGGCGAGCGCCTGGTGATTCACTTATACAACGACGTCAACACCACGGCCTTTCACGGTCTACCTTCCGACGACGTTCCATTGCGTGAGGAGGTGCTACCCATCCACGATATCGAGATCACGTTCGATGGCTACTCGCTACGTCGATGTCATCTGCAACCGGAGGGCATCGAATTGTCGATATCTCAGGCGGGCAATGTCCAAAGTGTCGTTGTTCCACGACTGGAAATTCACACGATGTTGGTAGCTGAGCTGTAAGACCAGCTAGCGGGCAATAACCAGATGTTTCAGGAGTTGTTGGGGGAACCGAACTCCTCTGACAGCCAGCGTCAGTTGCTCGACTAGGAAATAGTCATTCTAGGAAACACTGACAACTCGCCAAGCCTTGGTTCCGCAGACTATTTGTAACCGCTAAATTGAATAAAAGGCAACTACGATGCTCAATATCCGCATGTACGACGGCTTCAGCCCGCGGTCTTGTTCCAGAGACCCGATCGGGTACAGAGGCGACCGCAATCTATTCGTATACGTCGCAAATCAGCCTCTTCGCCGAGTGGACCCGAAAGGTCATTTGCAGCAGGATCCGCCTCTAGTTCTTCCGCCTCAGCCCGACTCCGGCCCGACACCAGAAGATGACAGGATAAAAATTGGTATAGGTGGACGAATCGGCGGACTGGAGGGCATAGGCATCCAGAAGATCCTTAATCTGTTCCCGCTGCCGGGAGCATGCGGAGGGCTGTACGTTACTATTTCTGTCGACGGGATTGGGGATCCCGAGTTTAAGTCGCTAAGTCCAGGTGGCTGCGACGGCCTAGACAAGAACGATGTGCAAGCGATGTTTGATAAATTCCCGCCGTCTGCAAACTTCTCGTTTAATAGACAATGCAAATACTGCGCGTGCACAGACTTAAAGAGGTCGCAATTCAAGCTCTTCCCTTCAGTTGGACCTATTTCTATTCCAGTTTTTGATGTTGGCGGCGGGTTGCCGAAGCCGACCGAATGTACAGCAACGTTGAGCGTAAGGTTGGAAATTGACATTACAGCAACTCTCGGGATTTGTGCGGGTGCCGATCGGCCGGCCCCAGCATTTCCATAAGGAATTCGAACCAAATGATCTGGCCAATTGTTTTAGCAGCTGTAATGTCTGGCAATCTATGCTTAAACTGCGGTGAGGAACAGCCACGCACCCGACTCCAAGATTCGGCAGTTAATGCGTTTATGGAGAGGCTATTGGTTGGTGGGGCTATTGAAGGCATCAGGCAAGATGATCCTAAACTCAAGTGGTTTCTTTGGGCCCTGGACTCCGCATGCAAGCTGGTTGGGGAAGAGGTTTGTTGCGATCGCCCTGAGGCGACATTGTTATGGTTTGAACACTTCGAGAGCTGGCTGGATATGGTCGAACAGAAAGGGATTTTACATATTCAATTAATTTTGCCCGAAAGCGCTGTTGTAAACACGAAGAGAACTTCCGATGGTCGTCTCAGGCGTTTCTGCGAATTTTATATCGACAAGCGACTTTGTCGATTATCACTAACAGTCAAACAACTGCCCGTGGAGAAATACTATGCAACGGTTACTATTTTCTCAATCACCGACTTTGGCGACGCTGATTTCAAGCCTTGTGTTCTAAATTACACATTGAAGGACGAAGGCGATATCAGCAGGTGGATTCTCACCAGCAGTTCGGAAGACTTGCAATCTGACGTTCAAAACGATAACTGACGATCCCTGCATACGCCCTGGGGACACAGAACTTCCACCCTGAATGATTTGAACGGGAAATTTACTAAGACGTTTGATACGCCTATCTGAACACGCCACTGCTCTGTGACGCCTCAGGCAGCAGGTAGTTGACCTGCAAGGCGAGTCGATTCCTGGGAATCAAAGCAGAGTCGAGAGTGAACACGACTTCGAATAGGGTCGTTTTCTGACATCGGGCTATACAACGAGCTGGACGCGATTGTGCGCATCTGAATTTGGAATGGTCGTTGGTGGCTGAACTAGGCTGCATTTCGACTGGCCTGTCCGTTTGAAGTGGGTGGCGGAATGCCGGTGATATGCCCTTTGGCGTTCTTCTTCGGCAACGGCTCTGGGTACTTGCGCTCGAGCAGTGCCTCCAGCGCGATGAGCTCCAACGGGTCATGTGGCCTTTGCCAAACGAATCGCGAACGATGGGAGGGAGCTCATTCAGCACCAACCAGCCGCTTCGCAATTGGATAAATAGACTGGCTAACAACTCGAAGCGAAGCTCGGGCAAGA
>JBGSUV010000160.1:0-42019 GCA_041753315.1 Pirellulaceae bacterium
GGGGCTCTCTCAGGAAATCTGGCTCCAGTTTACGGCCCTGCTTGACGAGCTGTTTGTACCCTTCACGGGAGCTGCCCCGATAGTCGACGCCACACCAGCTGACACCCCAAACAAACCCACGCTTAAGGGCTCGAAAATCAGATTCGCCCCTTTCTGCGCGGCTTGATGGATATATCTTCTATATTCGCCGAATTCGCACCGGATATCGCGATTGCTCCTTGCACCTCCTGTTTGTTTCGAGGCAGGTGACTCTTGCCGAGCTTTTGAGGGCGGACACCAAACGTTCACCAGCAAGCGTGGCGCGAGAGCGATCAGAATGTATCGGGATAGATGACCACTTCAAGACGGCGGTTTTCAGCGCGTCCGGCAGGCGACTGATTGTCTGCCAGCGGATGGTTGGGACCATGCGCGATTACAAATAGTTGCTGCATCGGGACGCCGTTGCGTCGTACAAGCTGGTCCATGACGGCTTGCGCCTGCGCTCCGGCCAATTGATACGAAGTGCCATAGGCTCCGCCATACAACTGGGCATTGTCGCTGTGCCCCTCAATCGCCACGCGCTGTCGTGGATACTGACGAACAATGGATGTCGCCAGTTGATCCAGGATCGTGGCTGCCGCAGGATGCAACTGCGCGGTTCCTGGAGCAAATAGCTGATCGGCGGAAATCCGAATCCGAATCAAATCGCCATCGGGTATGACCTGAGCTCCGGCAATTTGCATACCCGCAGCCGAATTTGCAAGCGAATTATTCGCCGCCAACTTCGCGCCTCCTCGGGCCGACATCGAGGCTTGCATCCCCAACGCTTGATTGGCGTACTGCTGTGAGGCTGCAAGAAGCTGACGATTTTGAGTGCTCAAATCACCCAACTGCTTCGCCAATAGATCGGCTCGTTCGCGAAACGCCTGCGATTGTTGTTGTGTTTGAGCTAATTGTGTAGTGAGTTGTCGGTTGTTGTCGTCCAGTTGCTGGACCCGTCGTTGCAGTTCGACCAACTGCGGAGCTACTTGTTGCTGAGCAAACGCTGCTTGCGGCCCCAATGCCGACATTTGCGGTGGATAGCCCACTGGCACTTGACCATTCATTGGGTAACCGCCGGGCGGAGCATAGGGATTGCGGCACCCACCAATCAACATGCAACACAGCACCGCGCAAAAGAGAATTGAACTCCGCGCAGCTTGTTGTAACATGTTTGGGATCTTAGGACCGGAACTTTTCATGGCGCCGCCGTTAATGTGGCTCAATCACAGTCGATACAAACTTGTAAACCGCTATGAACCTCGATTCACAGCCAGCTGCATTTGTGCCGCAAAGGAAGGGTAGGATACGGCGCGATTTCGTCGCAAGGTCAATTTTGCCGTTCGAAAGCTTGCAATAGCCTAAATCGTGGCCGTTGCTGATCTGAAAAATGTTAAGCTAAGTCGTCTTCGGAGACCTCAGCGCCGGGGTGGACTCATATACATTTTTCATCAAGGAGATATGCATGACTCGAAATAATCACCAATTATTTTGCTGGACCATTGGCAAGCTCTGTTTGGGTCTCCTGACGGTTGCTCCAGTCATCGCCAGGGGAGATGATTCGATTGTAGAGCTCTGGCCAGGTACCCCTCCGGGACGCATCGCGGCCGATGGCAATGAGCGCGACACCTCAGAACCGAACAAAGGCTTGGTCGCCGGCAAATCGGTGATTCGACTGGGGCACGTCTCCGAACCTTCCATCACCATCTATCCCGCTCCAGCGGAAAACAATACAGGGGCGGCAGTGATGGTCTGTCCTGGGGGTGGTTACCACATTTTGGCCTACGACCTGGAAGGTACCGAAGTTTGCGAGTGGTTGAACTCGATCGGCGTATCCGCCATTTTGTTGAAATACCGCGTACCAAGGCCAAGTGGCGAAGCGGCCCCCATCGAACCGCTGCAGGACGCGCAACGCGCACTGTCTTTGGTGAGAAATCGAGCTGAGGAGTGGAAAATCGCTCCCGACAAAATCGGTGTGCTTGGTTTTTCGGCCGGCGGGCATTTGGCCGCACGGCTGAGTACGAATTACGGTGAGCGAGCGTATGAGGCGATCGACGCCGTCGATAGCGTTAGTTGCCGCCCCGACTTTGCACTTTTAATCTACCCCGCCTATCTGTTTGACAAAGGCAGCGAAGAGCTGGTCGCGAAGTCTCTACCGCTCGACGATAAGACTCCGCCCATGTTCCTGACCATGGCCCGCGACGACCCAGTCGATTCCGAAAACGTCTTGCGGTTTGCGCTGGGAATGAAACGCGCGCAGCGCCCAGTCGAACTCCATATGTATGCTACTGGTGGACATGGTTACGGCCTGCGTCGCACCGAATCCGCTGCAACCACTTGGACCGAACCTGCTGCCAGTTGGTTAAAACAATTCTGTGCAGACTCTTCCACCAAAGAGTAGTGCGTACATGGACTATCTCTTCACTTCGGATCGACTGGGCTTTCGACAATGGGAAGATCGCGATATCGAACCGTTGCATCAAATCAATACCGATCCACGAGTAATGGAGTATTTCCCAGCGATTCAGACCCGCGAGCAGACGAGTGAATTTGTACTGCGCATGCAGGCGGAGTATTCGAATGAAGGCTATTGCTACTTCGCCGTGGATGCACTTGCGACCATGGAGTTGATCGGCTTTATTGGGCTATCACAAAAAACATTCGTCTCGGACTTTACACCATGCACAGATCTGGGATGGCGATTGACCCATGAATACTGGAACCAGGGTTTCGCAACGGAAGGTGCGCGGCGTTGCTTACAATTCGCCTTTCAAGACTTACAACTACAAAGCGTCAAAGCCATAGCCCCCGCTGCAAACGCCAGGTCGGTGCGAGTCATGCAAAAAATTGGCATGCGGCTAATCAAGACATTTCAACATCTCAGCTTGGATGTCGATTCCTGGCTACAGCCATGCGTGCTTTACGAAGCAACCAAGCGATGAATTGGGCTGTTATTTGCGACGCATGGCGTTCGGCCCAGCTCGGTAAACGAGCAGAGTAAAATCGTCGGGTTTGCACGGGGCCGTGGCGTCTTGCCCTGACATGCGGCGGGCAACCGCCGTTCGCGCCGCGTCGACCGATGCCGTCAGTGGGCCTTTGCGGAGGAGTTCCACGATCTCGGATTGCGTCAAGTTGTCGTACAACCCATCGGAGCCGATCACCAGGGTGTCTCGCGGGCTGAGAGGTCTTGGCAAGCCGATATCGATGTGCGACTCAGGTGAGCCGATCACATTGGAGACAATATGGCGGTCGGCGTGTCCCAAAGCATCATCTTCGGTCAGCATGCCTGCTTCGACTGCATACCCGACCGGCGAGTGAGAGCGAGTTTGTAGCTTGACTTTTCCGCGACTACCCAGCAACATGGCCTGCGAATCGCCGACGTGATAGGTGCGAATGAGGCCGCCATTGATTTCAACGGCAATCAAGGTGGTCGCTGCACCGCCCCCCAATTCCGCCACGCGGCGCGTCGCCGCCTCAAATCCGTCGAGAATCGACACGCGAATCAACTCCGGCGACGTATTGCTCATCACCGATTCGGCAAGCGCATTGATAGCACGCTGGGCAGCTTCTAAACCGTTGAACTGGCCGCCACACCCGTCGGCGACCGCCAGCACGCCTGAGGCTTCGTTGACGGGCAGCAAGGCAAAGGCATCTTCGTTGCTAGCGTTCTTGTCCCCCTCTTTGTCAGGTGACGATCGAGAAAACATCGCCACCTGCCCACCCGCGAACGGATGGCTCATCGGACCGTCCATCTGGGCGGCAAACTGAAGGTAGGGGGCGAGCGATTGCAACATAATGCAGTTCTTTTAGCAGAATTTGGCCAACTTACAAACAGTATGGGCTTACAAATCGCCAATATCTCCTTCCTAAACTCTTTGTTCGGACCAATCCATGTCGGAACCTTCGGCCGAATTGCCGACATCCCAGTAACAAATGTAGGTCCAAGTTCCGGTCGGAGGGTTTCGCCATTTCGACAATAATCGCACTGTCCTACCTAAGCGATACGAACTTGCGCCAAACGCAGTTCTCTTAGGAAACGCAAGTCCATGCTACGTAAAGACTTGCGAAAACGAGATTGGCGCGCTAGCCCGTTGTGAGAACCAGCTTTGACTGGTATATTCAACGCTTTCCAAATGCCGCTAATCGGTCGTCGCTGGCCAGTTCGACGAGTGGCTGAGTTGTCGCAGTTTTGAAGGATGTTCGCTTGTCAGACGTACCCCCTAATGATACGGAAAATAATTCTGGTGGTGAAGTACCCCCTGCCAATGGAGGAGGCGGTGGTACCGGAGGTGGCGATGGCAACGATCCCACTCGAATTATCGACCAACCGATCGAAATGGAGTTGCGAGATAGTTATTTGACGTATGCGATGAGCGTCATTGTAAGTCGAGCCTTGCCGGACGTACGCGATGGGCTCAAGCCCTCGCAGCGCCGCATCTTGGTCGCCATGAACGATCTGAATTTGGGGCCCGGCGCCAAGCGGGTCAAGTGCGCCAAAATTTCGGGTGACACGAGCGGCAATTACCACCCGCACGGCGAAGCGGTGATCTACCCGACGCTGGTTCGCATGGCTCAAGAATGGAACATGCGCCAAGTGCTGGTCGACAAGCAAGGCAACTTTGGCTCCATCGCCGGACTACCTCCCGCCGCCATGCGATATACCGAAGCGCGTTTGAGCGCTGCAGCGGCAATGATGCTGGACGACATCAAGCTGGATACCGTCGACTTTGTTCCGACCTACGACGAAGTGCGCACCGAGCCAGTTGTACTTCCGTCACGCTTTCCCAACTTGTTGGTCAACGGTGCAACGGGTATCGCCGTGGGGATGGCGACTAGTATCCCCCCCCACAATTTGCGCGAAGTGTGTACAGCCGCGATTGCTCTGGTGGACAATCCCGACATCACGATCGACGAGCTAACTGAGATTATTCCGGGGCCGGACTTTCCAACTGGCGGTATCATTTGCGGGCGATACGGGATTCGCCAAGGCTACCGCACCGGCCGTAGCACGATCGTTGTTCGAGCTCGGACCAAGATCGAAACAATCAAAAATAGAACGCGGATCGTCGTACAAGAGATTCCGTTTCAACAATACCGCGATCGTGTCATCGAACGCATCGCCGAGTTGGTGAGCACGCAGAAGATCAAGGGCATTTCCGGCATTCGCGATGAAAGCGATCTCAAGGAGCCCGTTCGTCTGGTGATTGAGATCAAACAAGGGCACGATGCCGATGTGGTGCTCAATCAACTCTATAAATTCTCACCGCTTCAAGATACTTTTTCAATTATCTTCTTGGCGTTGGTGGACGGTAAACCGCGTGAACTGAACATCAAGGAGATGTTACAGGAGTTTATCCGCCACCGCGTGACGGTCATTCGCAGACGCACTCAGTTCCTTCTCTCTCGTGCTCGCAAACGCAAGCACACCATTGAAGGCTTGCTGTTGGCTCTGGCGGATATCGATCAGATTATCCAGATCATTCGCTCCAGTCGCACTCAAGTCGAGGCCAAAGAGCGACTGATGGGTGTCGAAGTTCCCGCGTCGATGATGCAGCGGGCTTTAGGTGAACGCGGTTTCGCGGAGTTCCAAAACGATCGCGGCGTCTCCGATAACTACTCGTTGTCCAGCGTTCAGACCGACGCCATCCTGGCGATGCGGCTGGGGCAGTTGGTCAATCTGGAACAAGACAAACTGGTCGACGAACACGCCAAGATCCTCGAAGAAATCGACGGTTACTTGACGATCCTGTCCGATCCTCAAAACATCTTCAATATCATCAAAGAGGAATTGACCGAAATCATGCGCCGCTTCGGCGATGATCGGCGCACTGAGATTAGTCATGAAGAAGTTGGCAACTACAACCTCGAAGATCTGATCACCGAAGAAACCATGGTGGTCACGATCAGCCACCGTGGATACATCAAGCGCATACCATCGATCACTTATCGCTCGCAGCGACGGGGCGGGAAGGGCATCATGGGTGCCAAGTCCGATGATGAAGATCCGATCGAACACCTGTTTGTCGCCAGCACGCACGCTTACCTGTTGTTCTTTACTAGTCAAGGCAAAGTGCGCTGGTTGAAGGTCTACGACATCCCACAACTCAATCGCGAAAGCCGCGGTCGCGCCGTGGTGAATTTGCTCAACTTGAGCGATGACGAAAAGATCACCGAATGCGTGGCCGTGCGCGACTTCAACCTTCCGGGCCATTTTCTCATGATGGCAACCAAACAAGGACTCGTGAAAAAGACGCCGCTCGACGCCTATAGCCGCCCGAAAAAAGGTGGCATTATCGCCATCAAGCTGCGCGAAGACGACGAATTGGTCGATGTGGTTGTGGTCGGTCCCGATGATCAGTTGTTGATGGCAACCGCCATGGGCAAAGCCATCCGCTTCTCAGAGTCCGACGCTCGTTCCATGGGACGCAATACCTCGGGTGTCAAAGGAATTCGACTGCGCAAAGGCGATACCGTCGTCGGTATGGTGGTTGCCGATCCGAACGCCACGCTGTTGACGGTTTGCGAACAGGGCTTTGGCAAACGGACTTGGTTCGGCCAAGGTGAAAAACTGACTCCCATCGTCGACGATAGCGAAGAGTCGGTCGACGGTAGCGAACCCGCGGATGCACTTCCCGAAACAGAAAACGGCGATGCAGCCGATGAACCGAATTCAAGCCAGTCTTATCGCACGCAACGTCGAGGCGGTGGTGGTTTGATGGACATCAAAACGACCAAACGCAATGGACCAGTCATCGGCATCGTACCGGTCACCGACGATGATGAACTTCTGATGATGACCTCGCGCGGAAAAATCCAGCGCGTGGCCGCCAACGAAATCAACATCATTGGTCGCAACACGCAAGGTGTGCGCATCATGAATGTGGATGAAGGCGATGCCCTGACTGCTATCGTTAAGGTGCCCAAAGAGGATGCCGTCGACGATGATGATGCCGTTTTGTTACCTCCCGCAATACCTCCTACAATTCCATCCGCGGCGACCGACCTAAACCCTGAAGACGAAGAATCCACGGAACCGGAAGAGGACACCGAAGATAGCACCGAACAAGACGAATGAGCTAGCTCTTGCAGAAAGTCGTCGTTCGCTCCGCGAACGAAACGAACAGCAACTCATTTTCGTATTCGTTATTCTCCCATTCGTTGTGACCTATTTCGTTATGACCTATTTCGTTATGACCTATTTCGTATCGATCGCGGAGCGATCGACGACTATGTTTTCCGGAACTGAGCGCCTGATCCATTGAAAAAGTTGTCACTGGAAGTACTCGCACGATTGCGTCGCAAGAGCAACTCGGTCAAGAAGTCGAGATCGACCGTACCAATCGCCGCGCTGTACAGCCCGCCACCGATACCTTCTCCTTCTTCGGTGGTGCCGGTGCCGCTTTGCGCAACGTTACCAGCGATTGGAGTGAATCGGAGCGACATGGTGGCCTGGTTCTGCACACCGCCTCCAAGGCCATCGCCGCCTGCTGCTCCCGCGCCGCCGATGGCTCGATTGTTCGAGACGAGGCCAAGCCGCACGCTCACGTTGCCGGTCGCCAATAGCCCACCGCCCAGCAATTCCACTAAGCGATCGCTCGAGTTCGAGATGGCACCACCCCAGGCGTCTCCTCCGTCACCTGGAGTGCCACCGGCCGCAGCTGCACCACCGTTGCCCGCCAAAGCTTGATTCTTGATGGTCACCGTGCTTATCAACTGCGTGACCGGAGTACCAAACGAGGAGAAACCGGTATCGATGGCACCACCTCGCGCTGGGCCACCATCGCCACCATCAACCGACGACTCAACGCCTGGCCCTCCAGCTCCTCCGATTGCCGAATTGCCAATCATCGACGTACGCCGCACCAACATTTCGCTGGCACCCCAATTAACGATCGCACCACCTAGGGCTGTGCCGCCGAGGAAACCGCCAGGAGCAGCATCACCGGCCAATGCGTTGTTTCGAAGGAGTTGTGAGTCCTCGATCAACGTCTTCGTTGATTCGCCTGCCACGACCCCCACAAACAAGCTCAATGCTTGGCTGCCGACCGCACCGCCCCCGGCCATTCCACCGTTAGGTCCAAGGTCAGGAATGCCGTTGCCGCCTACCACAGCATTGTCAGTAAACGTGCTGCGGCGGACCGTCATTTGGCTTGCCCCCGAGGCCTTTAATGCGCCGCCGACGGCGGTACCTTGAAAGTTTGCTGGATCGAGCGGATCAACGATCGCAATGTTGCCAAGAATCGCTACGGCGCTATTGTCCGTGAACGAACTGCCAACGATGAGTGACGTGGAGAGTGAATCGGTGTCGATAGCTCCGCCGGCTGCAATCCCAAGTCCGATCGCGGCGTTGTTATTGAAACTGCTGTTGGAAACAACCAAATTGCCACCAAAGAAATTACCAATCGCGCCGCCCAGTCCCACATAGGTTCTGCCAAACGGATTTTCGGCCGATACGACTCCGCCGGTTTGATTGTTGATGAACGTCACACGATTGAGCTGGACGTTCCCGGAGATAATAAGTATTCCGCCACCGCCCGAAAACGTGCCCGGTGCCGGTTGGCTCACGGGCAGTCCATTGATCTCAGCGGGAACATCTGGGAAATCGACAGAGAATCCATTGGCAATCGTCAAGCGACTGATATCGACGCTTGCCGAGTTCACGTACAGCACGCGCTGTTCCCCTCCACCGCTGAGTGTAATTCCCATATTCGCCGGCCCGACGATTTCCAAGTCGTTACCGGCACCGATCGCAAGTTGCGATTGCAGATCCACGGTACCCGACAAACCTGGTTCAAAAGTAATCGTATCGGAACCTGCCAGGCTATCAGCCGACTCAATGGCCCAACGCAGCGAGCCCTCGATCACCGCCTCAGCCGGATCGTTGTCTGCCAAGTTGGTAACAATCAACGTGGCCAGTAGACGTCGCGACTCAAGTGACTCGAGGCGTATGCGGCGTTTGAACGCTCGGCTAGTGCTGCTTGCTTTCGACCCGCCGAAGAATTGTAGAAAACTCATGAGGTTACTTTCGTTGATTAATTTGTAACTTGGTACAGTGCATCTGGAGGGCGACGCCACCGCGAAGCCTTCATGGGCCGCCGCCCAACGTTCACAAGCACGGGCCCGTACTCACTTGCACTCACTTGCACTCGCTTGTGGACGTTGTGTGGCGGCACCCCAAAAAAAGCTCGGCAGGAGCCTCTCTCTCCCGACTGCAATTTTCACTGGTTGAAGACCAATGAATGATGTTTAGAGCGGGGGTACGTTTAAGCAATATTTCTTAGCGACGGCGACGTAGGCGGAATCCTGCTCCACCAATCGCCAATCCCAATAACCCCATCGCAGTTGGCTCGGGAACAGCAATCAAACGACGATTGGTGCTATAGCCAATAATCGTATCGGTGCCAGCCAAGTAAACCGCTAAACGTGATGCGTCGCCAGAAAACGGATCGGCCTCGTATCTTGTACCATTGGAAGAGGGAATTCCATTCAACTGGGCACGAAACAAAAAGGGATCACGCACCTCCAAATCGATGCCCAAGCCTTCCAACCGCACACCATAATCCGGAACGATAAAGGACATGTTGGCAGAGATGATGCTGGCCAATGCGCCACTCGCGAATCCCGGGTGATTTGGATCGCGGACAACGTCCTCCAAGACGCCAAACATCTGAGTGAATATGCCTGTACCGGTGGTCAGCGATAGGGCTCCACCCAATCGCGCATCGGTTCCTGTGCCAAAGAAACGCCCATTCACCAAGTCGATTGACGTGCCAACTTGATCCAAGCTGTCGAAGAACATGATCCCTTCAACTCCGACGGCTTCCAAAAGAACTTCTTCGGCTCCATCATTAAAAGGAGTGCCTGGAATTAAGATCAGGTCCTGTATGGGGCGGATTGGCATGATAACCAGCTCTGCCATCGCCGCGTGTTGCGTTAAAAATACTCCGAACAACACAATGGCCGTAGCTATCAAGCGACGCATCTGCCGTGCAGGTGAAAGATGAGTCATCGACTCCACGGCGCAACAAACATCTGCTTTTGCATTCAAATAATTGCCGTCGGGGGGTGTGGAGGATAAGCCTACCAAAACTTGAGATTTGCCAGACATAGAAGCGGTTCCGATGGTGCAAGAGGCATGATGCATGCCGATCGAAGAGATCGACTACTGCTGCGCAACATCTAGTTTTGAGGTACGTCGTACCCAATTTTAAATATTGGCGCAGCACTACCCACTCATGCGTGAAACCGGCTTAAGTTTCTGGGGGGGAGGCAAGGTTTTGGAAAAATAGTTACTGAGAGTCGGTGGCGAACCAACATAAGACAAAGGACCACATGCGATAGGACGCCCCTTTGTTCAATCCAAGTATCGCACCAGCGTCCGTAATACTACAGCCTGCAAAAACTCGCAATTTCACAAACTCTGCAGCCTCTGGATCTTCCTCTGCCAAGCGATCAATTTGATCATCAAGTTCTAAAATCCACATGTGGTGTTCATCGATACTGGTCGCTTCAACCCACTGATCCAAGTTGATGTTCTGCCGTTTTCGAGCCCGTTTTTGCGTGTTCTTTGCGCGGGCCTGATCGATCAAAATGCGCCGCATCGATTCAGCCACCGCGGAGAAGAAGTGAGCCCGCGAGTCCCAGCGGTCACCTTTTGCCGCAACCAATCGCAGGTAGCTTTCGTTGACCAAAGCAGTCGCCGACAACGTATGCTCGGCGCGCTCGGCCAGCATCAGTCGCGCTGCCACCCCACGCAACTCGTCATAAACTTTTTCAAAAAGTTGACGGGTGGTCTGTTCCGAAAACGGCGGTGCAAGTCGATCGAGTTCTAGATGTGGGCGAATCATGCGTGTTACGATATCCGGCATTTGCCACAGGTACTAGTTTTCAAGTCGCATTTTTTTGAGAATTTCTTCTGAAGCTTTGGGCCGTCCCGTGCTGTAAACAGCAGTATTGGTGAGTCGACTGGGCGTCCCCAGCGTTCGCAATTTAATGGAATCGGACCGATCTCCCGCTTTGTAACAGATCGCCAGTTGACCTGGATTGTTTGGCAAGAAAAACATTCCCATGCTCACGTACCCATCGCTGCTTGGAGCCAGGAATTCTCCCAGCGCCCTGCCGGTTGCCAGATGCCAAGCATGGAGGCGATTGTCTTCGTGCAGGGTGAGCAAGATTTGCGAATTGTCGCAAAAAGAGATGTGTTTGATTTCAGCGTCGATGGGACTTTGAAATAAGCGTTTTCCGCTCAAACGCTCATGCACTTCAATTAAGCCAAACGAGTGAAAAGCGATCAGCGATTCGTCTTCGTTGAGCATAAAGTTGCGGTAATTGCCAGGCCACGATTTTAATAGCTCGCCATCGACGGTCGAGCGTTCGACAAAGTGGGTGTCTTGGCGATGCAAGACGCTGCGTCCATCGGCAAAAATGTGCATTTCTTGAGCTACGCTTTTCCATTCGCAGACGAGTGTATGGCTGCGGAAATCGTCGCTCAATGCGTAGACTCGCAAATAGTTGTCTTGATAGCCCACCACCACGCGGTTGACGTCCCGAGCAAATGCAACGGAAAGTGCACCTTCCGCGGGGATGGAACAGAGGCGTTCACCATTATCCGTACTGTGAATCTCAATCGATGACAAATTGCTGATCGCAACTACCTTTTGATTCTGGTGAATCGCAAAAGGCTTAACGTGTTGCCAACAAAACAACCAGAAGTACTTTTTTTGCAAAGTCTGCTGCACAGAGAGAAATGGAATATCGGCCAGTTCCCGGCGCTCGCCGTCCGGTTCGATCGACCGACGCACCAGTTTTGCAAAGGGTTGATCGTTGCTGGGGATCAAACATAAGATCTCGTTGTCCATCGCTTCGACAAATGGGATTCCTCGATCAAACATTTCGCGTTGGGGGGCGATGTGATCGAGGTCCCAAAAATGGACTTTGCCATCTTCTCCACCAGTGACCAGCGCTCCCGTTGATAGTAGGCGAGCCACCGTGGGATATTCGTAGCTGGTGTGAACGCATTCATGCGCTTGAAAACGAAACGATTCATCAATTGCCAACACCATGCCTTCCGCATCGAAGGTTGGAGTTCGTACCGAAATTGTTCCGTTGGTATGCGCTATTACGAGGCGCTTTCCGTCACGTGAACAACTCAGTGCATTAGGCGCCGACAAATCGCAGGGTAAAATCCAACCGGAACCCGTTCGCGTGTCGACGCCCAGCAAGCCCGCTCGCCACCGGCTGACCAGCATCCAGCGTTCGTCTTGATTTGCCCAGCACATGAATTCGGGCTTCAAGTTTTCAAGACTGAATTCGTCAATTATAGCTTCCTGTGCAGTCGACAGCCGTCGAGTTTTGCCATCCGCCGTGGTCAATTGCTGTGATTCATAAGTGATGGGATTGAGATAGTTCAGAAGTCGCTTGCGTGCTAGCTCCCAGACTTGGATGCCATTGTCTTTGGAAGGTGCATACAAGACTTTTCCGTCGGCGGAATAAAGCAAGGTATGATTTCTAACGCGTCCATTTTCGTGATGGATCCTCAGTGTTTCTACTAAATCAGGAGTGCGTATCGAAACGTCGTGATAACGAAATGCGATGGCAACCGAGTCTGCAGTCGGCGACCAGACGATCGTGGCAACCCCGGTCTCGGCAGGACCTTCCTCATACGACTTTATGCCCGAATCAAGATTCCATCGGCGCAGAAATCCATCTTGATCGCCGGTGAGCAACGTCTTGGCATCGGGTGAAAATGCGGCCATGGTTATCCCACGATGCGGTCCCAGTCGGTGCAACACCTTGTTCATTTTCAAGTCCCACACATAGACCCAACCATCGCCGCAACAGGCTGCCAAGAGCTGCGTTGGTTCTGCAACCGCAAAAGAGTAGATCGGACCTGGGTGTTCCAGAGTCAGTTCTGGTTGTGGTTCCATCAAGTTGGACACTAGTTGACGTAGCGAACCATTCTTGAACACCCTGCGTTTTGTTCCTTGACGAGGTGTTCCCAAAAAGCTCCCATCGGCTTCGCGCGGCAACTCATTGGACATCGTGCCTAGGACATTTCTGGGGAGACTCGTTAGCATATTTTGCAGCTGGCATACTTCAAGCAATGTCGTGGCTTGTTTTAGCGCAGCGATCGCATGCAGCCCAGAGCGAATAGCTAGGCCACCTCCCAACATTGCGGTGAACAACAGGGCGGCGGCAACACCAAACGCAAGTCGATGGCGTCGCGCGAAGCGACCGAAGCGATAGGCAATCGATGGTGGTCGTGCAAGGATGACCTCTCTATCCAAGAAACGCTGTACATCGTTCGCAAGCAATCCAGCAGAATCGTATCGGCGCTCAGGTTGTTTTTCGAGAGCCTTCATGGCAATCCAATCCAATTCCGATCGAACGCGGCCAAGTACCTGTTCTGCGTCAGGTAGCTCACAAGCTCTTGCGTCGCGCGCGGCGCTATTGTTCCTGCGACTGATCATGTACTGACTTGGGCGGCTAGGCTGTGTTTCGCGGAGGTAACTCCGCAATTGCACTGGACCAGCCCTGCGCAACTTCTCGCGATCAAATGGCGGGCTACCCGTCACCAACATATACAACAGTGAACCGAGCGAGTAGACATCGCTGCGCGTATCGATCTCAATTTCTCCCCACGCTGCCTGCTCGGGGCTCATGTATTCCGGAGTACCAATAAGTTGCGATAGATCGGTCAACCGCGTAAGTTCCGATGAGGGAGTGTCCAGAGATTTGGCAATTCCAAAATCGATAACTTTCGGTACATATTTTCCATCAATGACTGCAATCATCACATTGGAAGGCTTAAGATCGCGATGGATAATACCGCGTTGATGGGCGTGATGAACGGCCAAGCAGACATCGATGAATATCCGCAGTCGACGTTCGAGGTCGATCGAGTTCTCTCGACAGAACTTATCGATGCGCACTCCATCAACCCACTCCATCACGAGAAAGGGATAACCGCTACTCGACAGTCCCGCGTCGAGTACATTGGTGATGTTGGGATGATTCATTCGTTCTAGCGCTTTTTGTTCTAATCGGAATCGCGCTAAAACCTGTCGTGAGTCCATTCCGGGGTTGATCACTTTCAACGCCACCTTGCGCTCAACGGGATGTTGTTGATGCGCCAAGTAGACGGTCCCCATCCCACCTTCGCCCAATTTGCGGATGACTGCATATTGTGCAAATGTCTGAGTTAATTCTTCCGTGTCGGTTGATATTGTGTCAGATCGTTCCGCTTGTCCCTGTTCGTCTTGACCGTCGAACCACGCTTGTAACGCGGCCGAATTGGCGATGGCATCGGTCAGCGGTGCTAAACTTTCAATCGCGCTGACCAGTAGATTAGGTGTGTCGAATTCCGTCGCACACATGCGCTCGATGCGAAGTCGCAGTTCGGTGTTGTCGCCGCAAGCTGTTGCTAAAAATGTACTTCGTTTCGCCTCGTCATTAATCTCGCTGGCTGCCAAGTAAATCCGCCGTAGGGTCGAGGTCGAGTCGGGGGAGCTTGGCATGTTGGCACTTGGTTACAAAAACGTGGGCGAGAGTTTTAATCAAATTGCACGTAGCAGCTTAGCGTGAATTTCTCAGCTGTCGCTAAAATGCTGGTCGTTTTCATCAAAAAACCGCTTGACAATACAACCTTGACCAAACAATTTCGAGCTATTTCTTGTCACCTTTGGCCTCCCGGAGGCGACCTAAGTGTAGAGCGATTGTCGCAATCGCTTTCCCAAGAAACGATTAAGACAATCGTTCTACAATAACGAATGAGACAATCGTCTTACAATACGTGGAGTTTTGTATGGTTTTGCCGAATTTGGCGGACGTTGTAAGAGCGGCCGCGGGTGGCGATCGGACTTCCTTCGAACTACTAGTAACACATTACGCAGCCGTGGTGACCGGCGTAGCTTATTCGGTCTGCGGTGACTTCGCACTGAGCGAGGACATCGGCCAGGACGCATTGATCGATGCCTGGAAAAATCTGCCTAACCTCCGCGAGCCAGAAAAATTCCTCGGATGGCTCTGCACCATCGTGCGATTTCGAGCTGCCGACGCACTACGCAACGCACAATCCAATCGCGCCCGCAGCTCGCTGGAACAACTCGAGTTGGACCCCGTCGATCCCAAACAACTGCTTCCGGAAACCGCCATGTCACAAGAGCAAGAGCGCCAGTGGGTCTGGACGATGCTAGAAAGTCTACCAGCAGACTATCGCGAGCCAATGGTGCTGTTTTACCGCTGTGGGCAATCGACACGCGAAGTCGCTTTGGCGTTGGACGAAAGCGAACCCACCATTCGTCAGCGGCTGAAGCGGGGACGCGATCTGCTTCGTAACGACATGACGGAATCAATCCGAAAGACGCTCTGCGACAACGCCCCCGCAACTACGTTCGTCGCGATTGTCATGGCCAGCCTGCCACCCAAGGCAGTCGCTGCGTCCGTTGCCACTACTGGCACTGCAACATCCGCAGCCGCCACTTCGACCTTCGCGAGTAAATCCGTTGGTCTGGGAGGAGCCACCGCTACTTCTGGCATCGGTGGGGCGCTGTTGGGTTCACTGGTCGGCATCGCCGGAGGAGTATTGGGAACTTGGATGAGTTGGAAGAATTGTGAATATGAAAGTCAACAGAAGTTTGTCATTCGACAAGCTCTCTTATTCCTCGTTGGCCTCGCACTCTTCGGAATTTTATTGACGTTGCTGACCAGTCTACGAGTCATGGGCATTATCGAAAGCGCCACGAACTATGCGGTGCTCATCGTCATGTTGTTAGTGGGTTCACAAGCGCTCAACCTGATCTGGATATGGCATGGCATTCACGCTTATAAGCGAGTGGGACTGCAAGCCAGAGCCAATGGAGAACCGATGCGTGCTTGTATTCGTGAGCAACGCGAGACCCTGCGTCAACGCTCGCAGGTAATTCGCGCCGACGGCAGTGTTGGCTACGAAGCGTTTCAATGGAACGCCTCTGCCTGGTGGGGAAGTACAGCCGGTAGTCTCGCGTGGATGATACCGTTGAGTTTCATTGCGTTTACGAACGGCTCAACGGCAACGGCCTGCATTGGGTCCACTTGCTGCTTGCTTGGCGCCACCTTCGCGGCTGGTTTATGGTGGCTACGTTCGAAGATCAACGCCTACCTCGCCTATCAACTTTTGATCGCCAACACGTTTGTAATCGCCACCATCACCTTTGCAGCTGTGCAATGGTTAGCGAATCAAGTAACGCTCCAACAACTCCAGTGGACAAGTTGGGGCTGGGGAATTCTCATCATTTTTCCCGTCATGTCAGTCGCCTTCTACTGGCAACGTAGAAACTTCGAGACCGAGCTACTCACATGAGCCACACAGTTGAGATATTCGCTTGGGTAGGCAACATGATTCAGCAACTCGGTCGCAAAAATAGTCCGTAAAACAACGCGTGGAGCGTGCAACCTACGAATTGCAGCGTGATGGCGGCTACCACCTGCGCTACTGCTCGCACGACTACGACGCATGTTGCAGAGCCGCGGCGGCCGGTCGCTCGGGAGTTACTTTCTTCACCGAGCACTCATTCAATTCCCCGCGCAGAATTTTGACATCTTTCGGTGCCACGATCCCCAAAGTGATTCGATTCCCGCTGATCCTTACCACTTCCACTGTGATATTGCCATCGATCACCAACTTCTCACCGACTTTACGACTGAGTACCAACATTTGATTCTTCCTTGAGTTCTTCGTTTATGCGACATTTTCAACGTTTTAGGTGCCGCGTCCCAACACCATTAATTATCAGCATCGTCGTGACAACTTTGGTCACGATGCAAATTATTTTTTAACTTCATCGATGATCTTGCCGTCCAACATGCGGATTTGTCGACTGCCAAGCTGCGCAATGGACTCGTCATGTGTGACAACGACCAGCGTTGTACCGGACCCACGATTCAGCTCGACCAGAAGCTCCATCACCTCGCGACCACTTTGGCTGTCGAGACTGCCGGTTGGCTCGTCGGCCAGCACGATCGACGGACCGTTCGCCAAGGCTCGCGCAATTGCTACCCGCTGACGCTGTCCAATTGACAATTGTTCTGGCAAATGATGTAGTCGGTCCTCAAGTCCCACTTGGGCAAGCAAGCATGCAGCAGTGGAACTACGCTGCGATTGAGGCAAATCGCTTTCGAACATTGGAAGTTGCACGTTTTCCAACGCCGTCAAATTCGGAAGCAGATAAAACGCCTGAAACACAAAACCGATCTCCCGGGCGCGCAGTCGATCCAAACTGGTACCGGCTGTCAACTGCTCTCCGCGAAACAAGACCGATCCGGAAGTAGGTCGATCCAGAGCTCCCAGCACGTGAAGTAACGTGGATTTACCACAGCCGCTAGGTCCAACAATCGTCACAAAGTCTCCACTCGCCAACTCCAACGTGACTTCGTGTAAGGCCTGCACTTGACCATCGCGGTACATCTTGCTCACTTGGTGAAGTTCAATTAGCGGTTTCGATATTTGGCTTGATTCGCTCATCGCCCTCTCTAGAATGCTTGTTTTGTGTTTTAAGCGTTTCGCCGACGGCTAGCGCGCGCCTTAACCTCGCCAAAGGAATTTAAGTGTTTCGCTCAAATTTTTATGGAGAGGTTCGGCCCGTCAGGGCTGGAAGGGCACCCTGGGCAGCGTGAGTAGTTTGACGTTAGCTCGGTGTTAGCCCAATGGCAATCGATTTAGAATTCTAAAGAATTTCCTAACGGTAGGTAACTCCTGCCAGGAGTTACTACCACGGCAAGCCGGCACTTGCCAGTTATGCCCGAACCACTAAGAACCGCAATGCCGTGAGGACGAACTTCGATATGACAGGCGAGGAAGACAGACAAGGAACACAGAGGATAGAGACAGACGGCGCTGACGAATGTAGTGAGAAAGATGACTTACGGACGTTACGTTTGGTCACTCCTGGCAGGAGTGACCTACGTAGGTAACTCCTGCCAGGAGTTACTCCCTCGGCAAGCCCGCACTTGCCAGTTATGCCCGCCCCACTAAGAACCGCAATGCCGTGAGGACGAACTTCGATATGACAGGCGAAAGCGACAGACGAAAAACACAGGCGAACAGATTTGACGATAACGAGCTGCCATACAGCCCGACGATAGCGACAGAGGGTGGTGATGGGACGACACCGTCAAACAAGAAACGTCGTGCAGATTCTCTAACAAATGCGTGAGCCGAAATGCATTGGGATGCAATCGTCGTTGGATTAGGAGGAGTTGGCAGCGCGGTGGTCTACCACTTGGCTCACGCTGGCCTCCGGGTACTGGGTATCGACCGCTATCCCCCCGTTCATCCCCACGGAAGCTCGCATGGCAAGAGTCGCATTATTCGACAAGCCTACTTTGAGCACTCGGACTACGTTCCGTTGCTGCGCCGCGCCTATGAATTGTGGGATGAATTGAGCGAACGAGCTGAGGAGCAATTATTCCATCGTACGGGACTCGTGGAAATGGGCCCGGCCGATGGGGTGGTTATTCCAGGCGTCTTGCGTAGCGCCCGAGAACATGGCTTAGCGGTCGAAGAGCTTGCACCCGACGAAGTGACTCGACGCTGGCCGCAACTGGCAGCGCCAAGGCAGTTGTCCGTCGTGCTCGAGCGCAATGCGGGTTATCTTCAAGTGGAAGCTTGCGTGGCGGCTCACATGCGACTCGCCACACAAGCAGGTGCAACACTGCTGCATGAGATGGCATGTATCGATTGGCAAAGTGATGGTGCCGGGGTAATCGTCTCGACAACCAACGACACTTTTCGCGCCAGTCGATTGATTATTGCCGCAGGCGCTTGGAGTACGCAACTACTGCTGGACATCGGCGTACCATTGCAGGTCGTACGCAAGCATCTGTATTGGTACCAACCGCAAACGCCGGGGTTTCATCAACGTGAAGGCTTCCCCTGCTTCTTTCACGAAACGCCTGCGGGATACTATTATGGGTTCCCCGCCATCGATGACGAAGGGGTCAAGGTTGCAAGGCACAGCGGTGGTACGGCGATTGTCGCACCCACTGGGATTCATCCCATCGACGTGGAAGATCAAAGGCTGGTTGAAGCTTATACAGCCGAATACCTGCCAGAACTTGGAAATCACCTGCACGCTCAGGCGGGCTGCTACTACACGCTGACGCCGGACGAACATTTCGTTGTTGCTCATCATCCGCGGCACAGCCAAGTCGTTGTTATCGCAGGTCTGTCGGGACATGGATTCAAATTCACCAGCGTTCTTGGCGAAATGGCGTATCAACTTGCAATCGACGGAAAGACGGGTTTGAACACCGATTTATTTGCAATTCGGGCCTTGTGAATCCCGGCAGTTCCAATAGATTCCCAGTGGGCTCGCAGCGTTCAACGGAAACAGATGTTATCATTTAGGATGTAGCCTACTCCTCTGCTAAACTGAAAGGTAAAGAACTACACGACGAATCTTTCAGATGCGGCCCTACGCAATTGTCGCGTGACTGGAACTATGGAATCTCACCACAGTGCAACTGAGCACTTGTCAAGTCCGAAAGCAGCTTATGTACATGTCCCCTTTTGCCACGCGCGTTGTCCTTACTGCAATTTTACGGTAGTCGCAAATCGATTGGACTTGGTAGATCGCTACGTTGAAGCGGTGACGCGTGAACTCTCTACTCTCGGTCGCACACACGCGGTGAACACGATTTTTATTGGTGGTGGAACACCGACCATGCTACCGAGCGATCCGATGGTGAGGTTGTTCGAGGCGATCCGCTGTTGGCTACCATTGGCCGATGATGGAGAATGGAGTATTGAAGCGAATCCGCAAGACGTCGATCGGGATCTTTGCCTTCTTTTACGCGATCAGGGCATCAACCGCATCAGTCTGGGAGGCCAATCGTTTGACGCGGCCAAATTAAAGATGCTCGGTCGCGATCACACAGGAGATCAACTCGCCAGTTCCATCGACATTGCGTCCCAGTGGTTTGATGAAGTCTCAGTCGACTTGATTTTCGGGGTCCCCGGTGAAGATTTGCAAGTTTGGAAGTCGGATTTGCAAATGGCCACGTCGCGAGGCGTAAGCCATCTATCAACCTATGGCTTGACCTACGAGAAAGGAGCCCAATACTGGGCGCAACTTCAGAAAGGGCAGATCGTCGCTGTCGCGGAAGAAACAGAACTGGAGATGTACCTCTATGCCATTGAAACACTCAAGCGACACGGCATGAATCATTACGAGGTTTCGAATTTTGCCAAGCCAGGCAGTGAGTGTCTCCACAACCATACTTATTGGCAGGGCGATGCCTGGCTGGGCTTCGGGCCGGGGGCGGCGGCCTACGTTGATGGTACCCGCGCGGTCAATCACCGCAGCACTCTCAAGTATCTGCAGCGAATCGAGAGCGGACAGTCACCCGTCGCAGAGTCGCAAACTCTGGACTGGTCAACGCGAACCCGCGAGCGATTTATCTTTGGCATGCGTCGACTCAAAGGAGTCGACTGGAGTTGGCTCGCCAATTCTGGCGAACCTCAGTCCGTCGAAGTGATTGCACAACAACTGGCCAAACATATCGCATTGGGATTTATGGAGTGGCATGAAGGGCACATTCGCTTGACGCCACAAGGACTACCGATCAGTGACTCACTTTGGCTGGACTATTGGTAATTGAATTGATGCAATTTGGAATTCGAAGACTATTGATGGTGATCGCTGCTGTGGCGGTTGTGTGCGGGTTATACGCTTTCACACGTAGTATCTATTATGCCGAGCGAGGTCAGACCAAATCGGTTTTGGCTGAGGTTAAAGGGATCTCGACCGTCCAGCTACGCGCCTACATCGACGTCGTCGAGGAAGTCTATAGCAGCAGTTTCACTATCGATGGTCAACCCGACTCGATCATTACGATTGGCAGCGTGAGTCATTACGAGGACAACGGCAGCTTTCATGTGAATCGACTTGGAAAGTGGCAATTCCGAACTTTTGGGCGTCGGCATGCGGGCGCGTATGAAGCAAGCACCGGCAAACCAGTCGAGTCCGACTACAAGGGCTTCCACATCGCACTTGGTCCCAACGGCCCCTACAAAGACTTGATCCCTTTCGAAGTCAATTCACTTCAAGACTTGGTCGACCACTACGGCGAGCTTGTCGACTTGTTCGAAACGTGGCCGCGAGAAGCGAAACCTGGGACCGTGGTGCTGGATGATGGTACCACGCAGTATTTTTATGTAGTGGAGGATAGCAAATGAGCTATTGTAGCGCGAGCAATTAACTTCCTACAACGGTCGCATCAACCATATCCAGACCACCCCAGCTCGTTTATCGGACGCCAGCTGCCGAACCTCGAATGGGACACATGCAGTGCATTGCATCGCTGCTCTTCTTCATTCTTCCATGTTAAAATTGCGAAAATGGTATTAGCAATTCGCGAACGTAACAAATCGACACGGCCACTCAGAACAAACAGAGGTAGGAAGATGCCGAGACCAAGCAGAATCGAACCCGTTCTTATTCAACCCGAAGAATGGCTAAAAAGGTCCAGTCCACCCTTGGGATCGCAAGAGGGTCAACAGTTTGGTGTCAATTGTGTTGTCATCCGCTATAGCACTGATGTGATTGGTGAGGGCCCCAATTTGCACGTTCACCCGTACGACGAGATCTTTCACATCCTTGAGGGACGCGCTCAATTTACGGTAGGTGAGCGACAATTTGAAGCGGCGGCTGGGTCGCTTGTTATTGGTCCGGCGAATGTGCCCCATGCCTACAAGAATCTAGGCCCCGGCCGTTTAGACTCGGTTGATTTTCACTTAAGCCCAGAATGGATCCAATATGACCTGCCTCGCGAGGGCGAGTCGTTGAGCGCGCCGAATCTTTCGTAGATACGGGTGATCCAACTTGATCGTTTCTTGTTCCGGCCACGATCATGCGGACAGCTCGTTTCTTGTCCATGCGCCAATTCTAGCGCGTGCAACGCAAAAACAATGTTGATTGCGTCTCGGGGAAAGTCGTCGTTCGCTCCGCGAACGAAGCGAAGTCAATTCTATTCGTTTCGATCGGCGGAGCGATCGACGACTAAGGAGGGTTTCCGAAAACTCGGGAACCATGGTGTTGCGTAATTGGAAGCCTCGTCGGCCCTGATAAAATATCGCAATCCGCCGCTTTGCTACGAAGCAGCTTCGCTGCCTCCCTTCGCTGGTTAGGGAATTCAGAATGACGTTTAATTTGGTACCTAGATTGTCGATTGTATTGCTCTCGCTCCTCTTCATTGCAGCCGGCGTGAATCACTTCGTAATGCCAGGCGTCTACGTAAACATCACGCCGGACTATCTGCCTTGGCCGTTGGCGTTGGTTTACGCTTCGGGGTTCTTTGAAGTGCTTGGCGGAGCGGGTGTAGCGGTACCGCAGTTACGGCGGGCGGCGGGGTGGGGACTAATTGCTTTACTAATTGTGTTGTTTCCGGCGAATGTGGACATGGTGATCAATGCGGACCGGTTTCCGAACATTCCGTACTGGGTACTCGTGGCTCGCTTGCCGCTCCAAGGGCTGTTGATCGCCTGGGTTTGGTGGGCGACGGTGAAGCGGCCAGCTTTCCCGCGGGGAGCGGAGGAGACGTCGTGAACGAACTCTTGCAGGTGCTGGCGCTGACGACGTTGGCGGGGGCTGCGATTCCAATCGGCGGTGCGATCGCGATGTTCGAGAAGATTTCGCCCCAATGGATTGACGAAGAGTTTCGTCACAGCCTGATTGCGTTCGGGGGCCGTGACGGCTTCGAAAATCAGACATGCAAAATATTGTGCAGTGGAATTCACATTACCAATAATCCCGGCGACTGAATCATTGAGTGTACAATGGCCTGATCTGGCGGATGGTCACGACAACGCGTCCGCCAAGCTCTGTCATGGATGCCGACACCCATGTTCCTCGATCTAGTAGACACGGGAAAACAGAATGAAAAAAGGTTTGTTGCTACTCTGCGCGTTGTTTGCCTTGAACTTCTGGTCAGTAAAGAAAGTTGACGCCCAGGCAAAGCCGATCCAAGTCTTCATTCTCGCAGGCCAATCTAACATGGAGGGGCATGCACATCTCGACACGTTCGACTATATCGGTGACGATCCCACGACTGCACCATTGCTCAATCAGATGCGAGGTGCAGACGGCAAGCCGACAGTCTGCAACGGCGCGTGGATCTCATATCTCACAGCGGGTGAAGAAGACAACTTTGTCGTCGCTGGAAAGCTGACTGCGGGATACGGATCGCTGTGGGGCGTGCCGCAAGGAAAGCTGGGTGTCAAAATAGGACCAGAATTTACCTTTGGCTTAACCATGGATGCCAAGTTCGATCAACCCGTGCTGATCATCAAGACCGCTTGGGGAGGCAAGAGCTTGCATACCGATTTCCGCTCGCCAAGCGCAGGCCCCTACCAACTGAGTTCTTTTCAGAAGGAGAACTATCCAATTCAAAAAGGACATGGCATCCCAGAGGATTTCGAGCAGTGGAAGATTGAAAAAGCGAAAGCAACAGGCGTCTACTACAGCTTGATGATCGAACATGTGAAAAATGTACTGGCCGATCCCAAACAAGTCATTCCCGGTTACAGCCACGATCAAGGCTATGAAATTGCCGGCTTCGTTTGGTTTCAGGGATTCAACGATTTGGTCGATGGCCATGTTTACCCAGAACACAATACGCCCGACCGCTTTGAACTCTACTCGGAGTTGCTCGCGCACTTCATTCGCGATGTTCGCAAAGACCTTGACGCGCCCAAACTCCCCTTCGTAATTGGGATCATGGGTGTCGGTGGCCTCAAGGATCAATCTATCGATATGTTGGCCTTCCGAAAAGCGATGGTTGCGCCGGCAATGATGCCTGAATTCAGCGGTAACGTAATCGCAATTGAAACCGCTCCGTTCTGGTCGGACGAACTGGGGGACATTGACGAGAAGCGAGCGAACATCAGTCAGATGCGCTACTTTCTGGATTCGAAACACAAGGATCACCCGAATGCAGATGGAAGCATGACTGAGCAGCAAAAAGAAGAATACTTGAAGAAATACGAAGCGGAGCTCATTTCCCCTGCCGATGCCCGTCTCTGGCAACGTGGCGCATCCAATGCGGGCTATCATTACCTCGGTTGTGCGAAGACCTTTGCTAGAATGGGCAAAGCGTTTGCTGAGGCCAACCTTCAATTATTGGCAGAATAGTGTGCCCAATCATTAAAATCTTGCGAACTACCATGAACAAGAATCTATTGTTGTTGCTGCTAACTTTCGTTTGGTGTGGCTTCGCATCCACAGTAATAGCCGCTCACCATGACTCCCCACAACCAATTCCCGATTTCACGAACGGGGGCTCGATTCCAGCAGAAGCAAAGCATGATTGGAATCTTGGTCCTACGGGTATGCGAGGTTGGATGTATTGCGACAAGTTGGTCACCACGGACGCTCGGCAGATTGCCATAACCTTTGTTGACGAGGGCTCTCCGGCTGACGGCCTGATTGAAGTCGGTGACGTGATCCTCGGCGTTGGCGGTAAGCCTTTTTCCTTCGACCCGCGCGCGGAGTTTGGAAAGGCGATTGGTTCAGCAGAATGCCAAAGCGGTGGTGGCCAACTCGTACTAACTCGCTGGCGTGTCGGCCGCGTTGACGAAGTCGAGTTGCTGTTGCCCGTGCTGGGGTCGTTCAGCGCAACGGCGCCATATGATTGTCCAAAATCCAATCGGATTCTCGCGCGCGGGCTGATGACGCTCGCAGGTCGAATGTCGCAGCCCGACTACACGACGACTGAGGATGCTATTCCACGTTCGCTGAATGCACTCGCTTTACTTGCTGGCGGCGATGCCGAACATCTACAGTTACTGCAACGTGAAGCGAAGTGGGCAGCAGACTTTCGAACTCGCGACTTCCGAACTTGGTACTACGGATACGTGATGATATTCCTTGCGGAATACGTTAATTCTACAGGCGACGATTCGGTTCTACCTGGTCTGCGGCGATTGGCGATGGAAGCGGCCGGAGGGCAGAGTGCGGTCGGTTCTTGGGGGCATACTTTTGCGTTACCCGATGGACGTCTCCAAGGCTACGGCATGATGAACTCTCCTGGGCTACCGCTCACTATCGGAATGGTCCTCGCGCGCGACGCAGGTGTGAGCGACCTTGAGGTTGCTCGTGCCATTGAACTCAGTACGCGGCTCATTCGCTTCTATGCCGGTAAAGGAGCGGTGCCGTATGGTGACCATCCCGCTTGGATTGAAACCCATGAAGACAACGGTAAGTGCGGCATGGCTGCGGTACTGTTCCAACTGCTTGGCGAAGCAGACAACGCCGAGTATTTCACGCGTATGGTCGTCGCGTCGCATGGCAGCGAGCGAGATTGCGGTCACACTGGTAACTACTTTAACATGCTGTGGTCTTTGCCCGCTATTGCGCAAGCCGGACCGAACGCAACTGGCGCGTGGACAAATGAATTTGGTGCTTGGTATCATGACCTCGCACGGCGGTGGGATGGTTCGTTTGCGCATCAAGGTCCGCCCGAACCGGACAACGATAGTTACTATGGTTGGGACGCCACTGGTGCATACATGATCGCTTATGCGTTGCCGCTGAAGAAGATCGCACTCACCGGCAGAAACGAGAGTATCGTACCTCAATTATCGTCCGGCGACGCGCAGAGGTTGATAGCTGATGGACGGGGATGGGATAACAAAGACCGGACCAGTACCTACGATCGGCTTGAGACTACGGAACTGATAGAGCGACTCGGCTCATGGTCACCCATTGTGCGCGAGCGCGCTGCCGACGCGATCGCTCGGCGCAACGAGCCTCCACTTGCTGCCATCATCGCGCTGCTTGATTCGGAAAGCCTCAATGCACGGATCGGTGCTTGTACTGCGATAGAGAAACTAGGAAGTAGGGGCGCGTCGGCAGTACCCCAGCTTCGCCTTGCACTCCAACAGGACGATCTTTGGTTGCGTGTGCGAGCGGCCACCGCCCTTTCGGTCATGGGCACCGCGGCCGTGCCTGCATTGCCGGACTTGTTGGATAGGATCGCCCATGGTCAATCGTCCAAAGACCCGCGTGGCATGGAGCAGCGATTCATTTCCTCGGCCGTATTCAGCAGGATGCTCACCAGTACAAAGTCTCTGGATGGTGTCGATCGCGATCAACTACGCACAGCTATCGCTCGCGGACTGCAAAATCAGGATGGCTGCGCGCGTACAGAAATCAGCTCTGTCTATCAATGCCTTCGCCATGAAGAACTACAGCCACTTTTGCCCGCGATTCTTGAGGCGGTCGAAAAACCCGCACCCACCGGCGAAATGTTCGCCGATGGAGTTCGACTGAATGGTCTCAAAATCCTCGCCTCGCATCACATTGAAGAAGGGATACAAGCTTGCACCGACTACCTACGCGCGCAAAATCCGTGGGCAAGTGAAGAACGGACACCTGAGATTCTGGAAATTCTCGTCACTTACGGTGTAGAAGCTCAGCGCGTCATCCCGCAACTTCGTCAAACGGCCACTAGTTTCGACCAAGGCGAAACGGACTTTCCAAGAAAACTCAGCAAACAAAAGGCGAGTGCCGTAAGGAAAGCGATTGAGCAGATCGAGGCCGCCGTGGATCGCCCTAGCCTGAAACGAATAGAGTAGGCGTCGCCGGAGCAAGTGACCGCGACGATGATTGTGCCACCACGGAAATTTGTTCCTGGTTCAGTCCGTAGTGTCAGAGGGTAAGCCGTTTACGCTGACACCCTACATCTTCAGTAACCAGCTATTTCCAAGAGTATAAGCATTCCAATCAGAACCGGCGCAGCGATGGCGATAAATAGCCCGGGCGAGATGCCGAAGACTTCCGGAAGTGTGAGCTTTCCTCGCTTGCCCCAGCGGCTCACAGTTCCGCTGCCAAATTTCGAATTGAGGGCATAAATATAGGAACCAAAAAGCAAACCGACAACGCCAACTAACGCATCGAGATTTCCTTGACCAACCGCTGCTGCATTGGTGCCAGGGCAATATGCCAACAAGCCGAAGCCGACACCAAAGATCAGACCGCCAATGACATTCGCACCATACTTCGTCTCATTGATCTGAAGTTCAATAACACCCATTCGCCTCAGTCCATAGCTTCCAATCATCCCGACGATGATCGCGGTCAACATCACCTTCACAACAACGAAGTTTTCCAGCAGCAACACGCCGATAAGAATATCAAACTTCGCAACGCCACCTTTCTGCAGCAGAAATCCAAAGATCACCCCGAACACCAAGCCTGCAGCGAGTTTACCGGGAGAGGCCCCCAACCAGTTCCAATTCTCCGAAGTCGACTGTTTCGAATCCGTATCTCGCATTTGAACAGAACGGTCTTTGTGCACGTTCTCAGTTTCGACCGAACGTGGGTTCGATACGGTTTTCATACGTTCTCCTTCAGTCAGTTCAAATGCGGTAAATCAACATGGCGGCGGCAATCCCGCCAATAAAGAAGCAGATCACGGCGATCCAGGAACTGACGGCGAGCTGCAATGTGCCGCTGATCCCGTGCCCACTTGTGCAGCCTCCCGCCATCCGCGCTCCATACGCCATCAACGCCCCGCCAAGCAATGCGACAAAGGCTCGAAGCAGGCTGCTGTCGGCGCCAAAACGGTCAACCCACATCTCCTGCAGGTAGGAGCCGGTCAGTTCACCGCCGGTCCACGCTGCAATAAACGATCCTAAAATAGCACCCAATACGATGGTCAGCGTCCAGCCGATCATCGGTTTGCTTTTCTGGTAATAAGGCAGAGAAGCAATGTGCCGAGGCGCTACGAGTCGGCCTATCATTCCCGCAGCGTCCGAATAAGCGCTGGAGGCACCGATCTTCTTGCCCGCCAGCCATAGCGTCGAGAGCACCAAGAACCCGATCAGAAACCCGACGACATATGGCGACCAAGCAGGTTCCGAATAAGGATAGGGTGATGGTAGAGCATCCGCAGCTTGCATGATTGTTGCAGGCCACAGAAGTACCGTCGCAAGGAGGCATGTCTGGATTTTCATCAATTGGTCTCCTTCGTGATGGGCACTATCTGTAATTGCTTCGGCTCCAATGGCCCTTTGGCGGTGACGTGTTTCCTTATTAGATTTTGATTAGTCGCTGTTGCAGGACGACCAAGTACTTCCACGTCTCTCAGTATCAAGGCGACAACTGCGTCACTACTTCTCCACTGTTAAACCAACGTTCTTCCAAGCCTGCATGCTGCCGGGGACGTTACAAACTTCCTTGAAACCACTTCGTTTCATCAGGCTCGCGGCGATGCTGGCCCGATATCCACTGCCGCAATACACCGCAACTGGCTTGTCAGGATCAAGGCTAAGGTCTCCGTCGACCCCATCTCGCATTTCAGCTACGAACTTATGTTTCGCTCCACCGATTCGCCCGCTTTCGAACTCGCTCGGAGAGCGCACGTCCAGGATCTGGAACTTGCTTTTTTCCTTCGAAAGCTGCTGGACCGAAACCTGCGGCAACGTCGCCAGCGGCAGGCCCTTGTTCTCCCATGCCTTCATGCCACCAGCCAGGTAACCGGCAAAGTTTGTCAGGCCCACGTAGGCAAAGTGCCAAACGATCCAATCAAGTTGCGTCTCATCTTCGAGAACAAGCAGAATGGGCTTCTCATAGGAGAGCATATCGCCTGCCCATACCGACAACTCCGGCCGGTCGCCGATATTGATCGCACCTGAAATGTGTCCGCCTCCAAAGGCCAGCATCTGCCGAGTATCGACGAGCTGCGATTGACCTTTTTGGAACACTTTTTGAAATTCTTCCGGCGGCAAACCTGCAATTGTCGGGGCCGTCCCGATCAACTCTGGTCCTTTGGCATTGATCTTCTTGAGAATCGGATAATGGTGCGGTACCGGCGGTGCGCCTGCTTCGACAAAATCTTTGAATGCTTCAAAATCTCCATGCTGCAGAAAATCATTCGTCCGTCGTTCGTATCCGATCGTACTCATCGGACGTTCGCCAATGTCGGCCCGCATGCCGAACCCGCACCATGGCAGGGATAGATGATGACACCATCATCAAGTTTCAAATAATAGTCACGAAGGGTGTGGAACAGTTGCTTGGTGAGTTCTTCGGTCTCTTCCTCGCCCAGCAGGTCTGGCCGCCCCGCTGAACTGACAAACAGCGAGTCACCAGAAAGAACTCCCCAGGGATCTTCACATCGGCCTTTCTCAGCAAGTTCATACGACATGTGTTCCGGGGTATGGCCGGGCGTGTGGCGTGCAGTGAGGAGTACTGAACCGAACTCGAAGCGATCCCCAGCCTGGATCTTCTTAACTTGAAAGTCGTAATTTGCTTGACCCTCGCCGCTGGCGAAAATCGTGGCCGACCCGACCCGCCGCTGCAGTTCCCGAGCTCCACTCATGAAGTCGGCATGGATATGCGTTTCAAAAATGTGGCTAATCGTCACCCCGTACTTGCGGCTCAACTCCATGTAGGTTTCGACCGCCGGTCGCGGATCGATCACAGCAGCGGTCTGGCTGCTATCGTCTCCAACCAAATACGATATCTGAGCAATACCTGTTGTTTGGACACTTTCAAAAACCATTGTCATGGAAGACTCCTATCGTTTGTTGGTGATACGATCCATGGTAAACACGGTGATATGCAACGGACTGCAAGCGGTGTTCCTGAACGCCAAAAGATTGCGCGTGGGCCAAGCCGCCTGTCATCTTTTCCCTTGAAGTAACTACAAATCGGAGAAAAAGATACATTTTCCGTTCTCCGGGTGCGCAACTCTCGATCGTCGGCGGAGATGATTGATTGGCCGCCACCCTGATAGACTCGGCGGTTGATTTTGAGCCGAACCGACTCGTTCTGAAGCACAAACAGAACGATCAAATTTGGTAGGCCATCGCTTTCTCTGGTTTGTCGGTATCGATTCCCGATTGGGCGACGCGAAAGTGCCGATCGCCGCTGCCGATATTGCAGGCGTAAAGCATAGTGAACTCCAGTGTGAACTTTAATCGCGTGCCCAATCCTAGCGGCCATGTTCGCCGTGGTCTTCTTCCTTGAAGTCGCCAGAATAGGGCGTGCCGTCGACGACACCCGTCACGGTACCGGCGTACTCCTGGACAACCCCCAGTTTCTCGTGAGTGCCAACGAATCGCGAAGCTTTACCCACCGTATCGCTCTCCTGCGGTGACGCTTGCAACGTTAACTGCATCTCAGGATCCTTGATGCTGAGTTCGATCGACGTAGCATCGATTGGAGTTGGCGTCTTTTCATCGCTGCCAAAAACATAAACGGTTGCTTGTTGCTTATCGTGGTCCACTGTGAACTCAACGTGATATTTGCCTCCGCCCCAATCGGCGACGGTGCCTTCATGCGGACCGACTCCATGCCCATGTCCCTCTACACTGTGATCGTGGCCTTCGGCGCCATGGTCGTGACCATGATCGTCTACGGCCTTAGTCGATGCTGTGCCTGATGGCTCGGATGGCTTGTTGCAACCAACGAGACCAATAACTGCTGCCAATGCCAATGCCAATGAAATAGCAAAACGCTTCATCATAAACTTCCTCAAATTGAAGGTGACTCATCAGCGTCCACCATTCGTTTGGCGTCCTGACCGCTGAATTTCCAAAACAAACCAGGGTGAATCAAGAATTCACAAAACGTCGAAGTGATTAGCCCGCCAAGAATGACCGTTGCAACCGGGTAGAGAATTTCTCGCCCCGGTTCCTGGCCACCAATCACCAGCGGTATCAAGCCGATGCCGGCAGTCAGCGCGGTCATCAACACCGGTGCCAGTCTCTCGAGGCTGCCCCGCAAGATCATTGCCTGCGAGAAAATTTCCCCTTCTTCTTTCATAAGGTGGAAGTAGTGAGTGACCAAGAGAATGCCATTGCGAACTGCAATGCCACCGAGCGATATAAAACCGACAAGACTTGCCACTGTCAGCGTCTGCTGTGTGATCACCAATGCAAACACACCGCCGATGAAGGCAGTGGGCAAGGCGTTGAGAATTTGCATGACGATCCGAACCGAAGGGAAGAGGATCATCAAGACACCGAACATGGCTATTGCTGACAGTCCGGCCAAAATCATGATCAATCGAGTCGCGTTCTGCTGGCTCTCGAACTGCCCGCCATACTCAACGTAGTAGCCGACTGGCATTGCAACTTGCCCATCCACGCGTTGTTGGATCTCGGCAACCGCGCTGGCCAAGTCTCGTCCTTCGGTGTTGCAGCGAATGACGATGCGTCGGTGGGCGTTCTCGCGATTGACCGAGTTAGGGCCCACACCTTCATAGATCGTCGCAACTTCCCGCAACTCAATCTGCCCGCGTTCCGACGGACCTTCTTGGTGAGGTAGATCGATGCGCAGCCGGCCCAAGTTCGCGTAGTCAGTGCGGTACGCTTCTTCGAGCCGGACAAGTAGATCGAACCGTCGCTGGCCATCGAGTACCTGAGAAACCACTTGGCCTTGTAGTGCTGTCTGAAGTACCGAAGCTACATATTGCCTGGTAAGACCGTGCATCGCCAAGTCATCGCCACGAAGCTGTATATGCAACTCAGGCGTCATCTGGATCGGCTCGACGATCGGAGGAGTGAGGCCAGGGATGTCGGCGATCGAAGTTTTGACTTGCTCTGCCAGAGTCAACAGCGTGTCCAAGTCGTCGCCGTGGATCTTGATCGCAATTTGTGCATAAACGCCTGATACCATATGGCTGATCAAGTGCGCGAGTGGCTGCTCGACCTCGATATCAACACCTGGCACTTCGTTGCTAATCCGTTCGCGCAGTTCAGCGACCATCACATCGCGGTTTTCGTCGGCATCCGGGTTCATGCTGAGGATGTACTCGCCGAAGTTCACCGGCGAAGCGTGCTCGTCCATCTGAGCACGTCCTGTACGTCGTACGAAATTCAGTATCGCGCCATCGGGGTTCGTGGAATTCTTTTGCATCGACTTAAAGACGCCATCAATACTCTTGGAGACTTGATTTGAGGCTTGCAGCGAAGAACCTGGGGGAAGTGTTACGTTGACTTGAACGCTGCCTTCGTCGAAAGCGGGAAGGAAATTCCGTCCAAGCTGTGCGAGTTGCCAACCAGCAACAGCGACGATGACCCAGGTGGCGATTAAAAGTAAACTTGGAATTCTCATGCTGAGCCGAATCAGCGGACTCACCATCCACTTGAGCGCACGCAGGACGGGGCCATCCTGCTCAAGGTGAGTCGCTTTCGACGACGGAAGCAGGTAGTACGAAAGAACCGGAGTCACTGTTAACGAGACCGCGAACGAGGATAGGATCGAGACGATGTAGGCGAAGCCCAGAGGTGTGAACAACCGTCCTTCAACACCCGAAAGTGCGAACAGAGGAAGGAAGACGAGGATCACGACAATCGTGCCAAACAGAATCGAACTGCGAATCTCTTTGCTGGCGTGATAAACGACATCGATGGCGGGTAGAGGTTGAGCGAGTCGGTTGTTTTCCTTCAACCTGCGGAAAATATTCTCGACGTCAACAATCGCATCATCGACCAGCTCGCCCATCGCGACGGCAATTCCTCCGAGCGTCATCACGTTAATCGAGAGTTCGCTACCGCTAATCCATCCAATGAAGCGAAAGACGAGCGTGGTCATCACTAGCGACATGGGGATCGCGGTGAGCGTAATGAATGTGGTTCGGAAATTGAGCAAGAATAGGAACAGCACGATGACCACCAACGCTGCGCCAATGGCCAATGCTTCGGCAACATTAAAGACACCGCGATCGATGAAGTTCTTTAGTCTGAATAGCTCGGAGTTGATCACGATGTCGGTGGGCAGCGAGGCTTCTACCTCAGCAAAAGCAGTTGCCGCGTTATCGGTTGACTTGCGTGTGTCGACGTGTGGCTGCTTCACCACAGTGAAAACAATGCCGCTTTGACCGTTGACGCTACCATCTCCACGCTTAAGTTCGGAGCCCTCAACGACCGAGGCAACTTGTTCGAGCAGGATGCTTCGCTTCGATGACTTGGCGACTGGGATCTTGAGTAGCTCGTCGATCACACTGCGACCACCCGTTCCGAGCCTCCCGAGAATGCGGATCGGTCGCTCGGATTCGCCCTTGATGGCAAAGCCACCGCTAGCGTTGATATTGCTTTCACTCAGTGCTCGCTCAACTTCTTGTACAGTAACGTCGTACTCGAGTAGCGCAGTTGGATCAAGGAGTACTTGGTATTGCTTGCGATCACCGCCTTGCATGAAGACCTCGGCGACTCCGTTCACTTTCAATATTCGCGGACGAATCACCCAATCGGCAATCGTCCGTAGCTCCAGCAGTTGCTTGGCTTCCGTTTCAAATTGAATCTCGTGGATACCGGAGGCAATCTTGAGCGTCGCGCGATAGCGGCGGTTTGCTTCGTCGCCATGACCAAGGAGGGGTTCAACAAATTCAAAAGGGACCGATTCCCAAGATTCCGGCTTGCGGCGATCAACCACTCGCCAGAGCTTCAGCGATGGCTCAGGAAAAGGGGTCAGACCTCGATAGTGCAAAGCACCCGAAGGGCCGTTCCGGCTATCGGGGTCTGCCCCCTTTTCCGTGCTATTGGCAGTGAGCAACTCGGCCATCAGCTTCGTCTGTCCAATAGGCGCGAGGCTCCCACCGCTTGGACCAGTCTGCCGATAGATGCCGGCCACCACGATTTGTCCCATGATGGACGAAGGCGGAGTCATTTGAGGAATGACACCCGCTGGCAATATGCCCTCGAGAGTTAATAAGCGTTCGCTGACTGTTTGACGAGCGGCGCGTATATCGGTGGACCAACCGAATTCGACGTATAGAACATTTAGGCCGGCGGTTGTTTGACTGCGGACCGCTTGGACGCCATTGGCCCCCATCAATGCAATCTCGATCGGCTGCGTTACCAGTGTCTCGACTTCCTCTGTGGCAAGGCCGGGAGCTTCGGTGATGATCACGACTCGCGGCCGATCCAAGTCTGGAAAAACGTCGATAGACATCGTGGTTGTTAAGTACGATCCATAGACGAGCACCACGAGGCTAGCTATGAGAACCAAGGTGCGAAACCTTAGTGATAAGCGAATAACAGTATCAAGCATGTGTTATTTGCGACTTACGATTGGCGATTGCCGAGTTGAAAAACTATCGACAATCGAAAATCGCACATCGTCATTCCCTTCTTTCTTGTGCTGATTTTCGCGTAGCTACCATAATGGCTGTGAGTTGATTGGCTTCATCAAGTAGTGACTCGCAATCCAAACTGTTTCGTTCGTTTCTTGAATTCATTCTGATCCAAAGTAAATATCCGATTGATGATTTCCGACATCGGCAATCGCCAATCTAAAATCGTAAGTCATTTAGTGTGCAGCATGCACGGTTCCGTCCGCGTGAACGTGAAGACCTGGTTGCTGACCGCCTGCCGATTGGGCTTTAAGTACTCGCCGTAACGAAGCTGCGGAGTTCTGAGCTAAGTAGGTTCCTGGTGTAATACTTTGATCATTTGCAAGAATCACATGCGTGCGATCTTCGTAGAGAATGTGAACGGCAATCTGATTGAACAAATCACCGTTCTGTCGATAGACGTAAGCGTCTGCTCCCTCGCGAACAACGCCTTCTGAAGGCAGAACAAACACATTGGTAAACTTCTCAACGGGAACTTCAATTCGCGTGCGTTGTCCAGGTCGGAACCGCCACACCAAGAAGGTCATGCCATCTTTCTCGTAGGTCCGCGACTGATTGGTCAGTGGTACAAAGAAGTCAAAGGTCCGGGTGGCTGTGTCGATTGTGTTAGAGAGATGACGAATCTGGAACTGCTGATCAATGGCTGGCCAGAACTCACTGGAGTCCTCAGCGAACTCAAGTCCCAGTGGAACTTTGTTTTGGGCTGCTTGTTCGAGTAAACCGGCTTCACGTTTGAATGCATGACCGATGACGTATAACGACTGGTGATTGGCTAAGTTGGCAAGCAAGTCGCCCGCTTGAACGGTTTGCCCAAGTTCCACACCCAGCGAATGCATTTCGTAACCAATTTCAGTGGCTGCATTGAAACCAACGGTTTGAATTTCAGGCTTTACCAACCCATCCAGCACCGTCTCATGGGCGCGCGGAGGAGGAGCGGTAACGTCGATCGTTGAGATAAACGCACCATCAGTAACCAAGGCGATTTGTTCGGGGGTCAAGCCACGATTGAGAAGCTCTTGCTTGGAAGCTTGAATCAACGTCTGCTGGCGCTGCAGTTCATTGCGTTGTTCGATCAATCGTGAACCTGAAACCGCTCCGGAATTGGCCACTGCGCTCAGCCGCTCGATTTGTTCCTGGACGAGCATTAACTCTTGAGATGCTTTGAAGAGCTGTGTTTGTGTGGCTTGCAAGTATTCACTGAACAGACGCAACGTTACCAAGCGTTGCCCAGGCCGTACTGTGTCGCCCGGAAATGCATGAATCTCGGCGACGACACCCACTGCCGGTGAGGTTACGCCGCGATCTGAGACGCCAGGCCGATCGGCGACGACACCTGGAATTGTGAGCGTTCGCCAGTAGTCGGTCGGTCGAACTGCTTTGACCACCAAGTTCAAGTTCTTCCTTGCCTGCTCCCCCAACTCGAGGATCTGTAGTGCGGATTTCTCTGCCGGCTTATCCGCGGACTGTGAGGCAGGTTCTCTAGCAGGTTCTCGCGAGTTGCAGCCGACCGATTGCGGTACAAAGAGAATTAAAAGCACGCACGTTGGTGCGAGCACGCGGTGGAAACACATGATTGGCTGAACTTCATTGGATGAAGCTGCACGGCGTCAAGCGACGACTTAACGAGCTGAGCAGCATGTAAAAAAACGGCTTGGAAAGAAAGTACGCAACGAGGGAAAGCAAGCGATTTCCGTCGAGACGAATCAAAGCCTTAGCGCGGCATGACGTAGATAGAGCGGTAGCTCAGTGTTCGTCGCAAGATGAGGATAATCGCGCCGTGGTGACGGGCGAATTGCAGCGAAATAGTCGTCGACCGTTTCAAAATCGCTGATCGAAACCGTTTCGATTAAAGTGCGATCGGAAGGGGTGACCATAAAATCCAGTGCGGCGATATAGACAGCATCCGAGTCGTGGTCGATCGGTTGTTCTGCAGACGCGGGTTTGGAATCGTCACTCTCGTGGTCATGGCTATGACCGTGATGCGAGTGCCCATGATCGTCATGTTCGTGAGCTTGGTGGTGCGCACCTACCAAGTGGAAATGAGCTCTACCTGGGTTTGGCGATTGGTGCGCAGTAGACCCATGTGAGTGAGCAAGAGAGTTGCCCACTACAAAAAATGGCATCAGCAAAATCGCAATAATTCGGTACATCACTAAAATTCTATCCGATCAAGCTTAGCCCACGAATAGCAGTTCCAACAAATATTGCGCGAATCGAACCGACTCACCACGACTGTTGAACCGAATGCTTATTGCAACGTTCAAGTTCCGCCTTGCCGAGGGCCTGCACCTCTTCGTCGGCGGTGTCGGTCGTGTAGGCTGCATTTGCATTCGCAGTTTTAACCGGAGGGCAAACGGAGAAGGCTTGTGGTTGGCAAGCCTTGGAGCTTTGGTGCCCCATGCTTGAGCGGCCGAACGAGGGGGATTACGATGTTTTCCAATGTCGACCAATTTCAGCTAGTATGGAGGCGGCGGTTTGATCAACGCAGTTGAGCTCGACGACCAGCAGCTGGGACCAGTGGTGGCGTCTCTCAGATCGATGGTCTTCAGATTTCTGCTTGCACTCGTTGCAACCGATCGCGAATTTCAGACTTGATACGGTCGATTTGCTGCTGGCTTGACTGAGGAAAGAACGGCAACGCATCGACAGTAACTCCCATCCGTGCCAAAGTCAGTCTCCATGCTTGCACATCATTAAAACCGGACGTGATCGGCGAAGGGCGCTGTAAAATCAGGCTGCTGATCTTTGCGGCATCCTGTTTCGCTGCTGGTCCGAGTAACGCGTAGGCTTCTCGAATGCCCTCGACCATGGTGCGTCGTTGATTCCAGTTATCTTTGGACATAACGTGATCCAGTGCGTCGTTGAGCATGGGCATCGCACGTTGGGCTCCGAGGTCAGCCAGCCTTGATAGAAACGGCCCGGCTTGTTCGTAGAGTTCTGGACGAGTCCAAATGGCGAGGTGCGAGGGATCGGGATTCGCAAAAGTGCCCGACGGCATCGACGTAAGCGCCTTCGCCAACATCAATCGCTCTTGATTCGTCGCATCATCGAACGTGATCCGTCGTGCATAGGCCGTCCTAAGTTCGATTGGCGTCTTGCCTTTCGAGAAGATATTCTCGATTGGATCGGCGAGGTCCTTGACACGCTCGTCCCCGACGACGCGGGCGATCAAAGCATAGTCGTCCTTGGTCGCGTCAAAGAAAAAGAGCGACAGCCAGCGTCGCGCCAATTCGAGCCTCGCAGGACTTGCGTCGGGGTCGTCGATCGCAAGCTGGACTTCTGCACGCAATCGCTCGCGGGTGTGATCGAGATCGGCAAGACGCGGCATCTCGATCGCTTCCAACAACTTCGGCTCCAAGCCGAACCGCTGGCCCGATGACTTCCAAGTACTTCCGCCGAGACCAAACGATGCACCGGAGATCGTGCCCGCACCCGCCTGGACGTCGAATCCAAAGTAGAAGATTTGGCCAGGAACAAAGTGCCGAACGTGACTCCTGCGGTATTGAACGTCGTTGCCCGCACGTGCAATCTCGACTCGTTCGATTCGCGGACTTTCTTTGCTACGAGTTGAAACAAGACGCAGGATCCAGTCAGCTTCTTCGGCGGGAGTTGGCTCAACCACAACAATCCGCTCCGTACCGGCGAGTCGAATCGCCCAATCGGCTTCGAATGATTTTTCAACCTCGTGTAGTTCACGGACTTTCACCTCTCGCATAAGCCCTGGATGCTTGCGAATCAATTGACCAGGGTTCGACGGAAACACTCCCGGTTCCGCGTCAGCACCGGGGCGGACCAAGGCGAATGCAGCAACCGCATGATTCGCTTTGCCCTTATTCGTAGTGTTTTCGATCGTGACGCTTGCGACGCCCGGCAAATCCAAGAGCATCGTGCATAAGTAGTCGCATTCGGGAGAGCGGTGGAGCACGCCATTCTCGACGTACACATTTCCGCTCAATGTGATTGATTGATCAGGAAGAATGTCCGGAATAAGCTCCTCCCGGAACTCAGCAATCGCTGATGATCGTAGCGGCAGCATAACCAACCAACCAAGTCCACCGGCCAGCACGATCGCGATCGGAAAAGAACCCCAGCCGTACTTTTTTGGCAATATTCGCTGAAGGCCAAGCGTGGTCGCCAAGTAAACGAACAGGGTTGGTGCCGTGAGAAGTAGCACGCCCGGAATAATAAGTGCCAGAAAGCCGAGCACGACTAGCATCGGGCAACAGAGTGAAACGACGGCTGTGACGCCTGTAAGGATTAGAACAATGTTGCTGAATTTCTGCATGCTGAGCCTATCGTGAGGTTGGTCGCCAACCCGACGCGACGACCGAAAACGAGTAATCAGCCGACTGCAACGTTCCACCATGAGAAAGCGACGCGACAGTCTAGGTCACGATTTAAACTCACTAAAACCTGTTTTCGACAGTGACTTCTATTGAGAGGTCACTGTCCCGGGTATTGCCAGCTGACTTTGTGCAAATAGTCATTTTTATCATAGGCTGAACCAGCCATTACGATTTTTCAAAACGTATTCACACGGATGTCTTGACAAGGCATTCCTGGCATGGACAATTGTGTCCATTATGATGGATACGACAGGCGATATAAATCAGAGAATTGCGAGTCAGGTCCGGCGGTTGCGGGCGGCGACGGGATTATCTCTGGATGCTTTAGCAGCCAAAACCGGCGTCAGTCGGTCGATGTTGTCGCTCATTGAACGTGCAGAATGCAGTCCCACAGCGGTAACTCTTGAAAGACTTGCTGTCGGGCTGAATGTAACTCTGGCGACGTTGTTCGAAGCGGCTGCTGAGAGCGAAATGGCGAGTGAACCCATACAGCGGCGTGCTTGTCAATCGGAATGGCGTGATCCAGAGACGGGGTATGTCCGGAGAAATTTGTCGCCTCCGCATGTGTCTCAGCCGCTGCAACTCGTGGAGATCGAGTTTCCGGCGAAAGCCCGAGTTGTCTTCGAGAGCCATGGGCGCGACGTGGCGATCTATCACCAGTTCTTTATGCTCGAGGGAACCATCGAAATAACTTACGAGAATCGGTGTCATCGCCTCAAGCCGGGAGATTGCCTCGCCTTAAAAATCGAGGGGGGCAACGCCTTTGAGAATCCGACACGCAAGCCTGCTCGTTACCTGGTGGCTTCAGTGACGGAAGTTTCTTCCAGGAGAAAGACGTGATGAAGCATCAACTCATCGAGCGATTGAAAGAACTCACGAACGAGCACATTCGTGGTCTGTGCGACGTGCTTATGGATTGCGTCGAGGGCGGAGCGTCAGTCGGCTTCATGTGTCCCTTCACTCGCGACCGAGCCGTCGAATTCTGGAGCCGTGTTGCACAAGCATTGGCGGCGGGCGAGCGGGCCTTGCTTGTCGCCAGGGATGAACTCGGAATTTGCGGCACCGTCCAACTGCTACTCAGTCTCCCGGAGAACCAGCCACATCGGGCCGACCTGGCGAAGATGTTGGTCCATCGCCGTGCACGACGAAAAGGGCTGGGAGCCGACCTGATGCGGGCAGCGGAATCGATGGCTCGCGATTGTGGCAAAACACTGCTTGTATTGGATACTGTTACAGACGGAGACGCTGCTCGACTCTACGAACGTCTCGATTGGGTGCGAGTGGGTGACATCCCCAACTACGCATTCATGCCCGATGGAACACCGTGCAGCACGACGTTCTATTACCGCAATTTGAGTGATTGAACTGTCCATCATACGCCCCTCGTTCACGCCTCGTTGTTCTGTAATCGACTTTTTTGATCAAAGCAAATCCGGCGTCTCGAATACGTGCTTTTGTAAGATCGGAGGATAGGACAGTGACTCAACGCATCAACAGTTCGTTTTTCAAAGAGACGTTTTCATGATCGCCGATACACCCAACCCACCATACTATGCCGTCATCTTTACCAGTGAACGTACCGCGGGCGACAATGGCTATCAGGAAATGGCGGAGTTGATGGTCAGGCTGGCGAGTGAGCAAGATGGATTTCTAGGGATTGAAAGCGCCCGAGACGAAGTCGGCATCACGGTTTCTTACTGGCGAGACCTTTCGTCCATTCAGAAATGGCGTGACCACGTTCAACATACGGTCGCGAGGAACAAAGGAAGAAGCGATTGGTACAGCGCTTTTAGAACCAGAATAGCTGTGGTGGAGCGAGACTATGGTTTCACAAGAGATCGTGCCGCCAGCAACAATGACGCATCAAAACTGGACCCGGGGTGAGATGCATGAATTTCCAAGTTGACTACCTCGTGGAAACCACTCCGGTTACTTTCAGCTTCCCGCCCTCAGCGGAGCATACGAACTGACGGTTGGTACGTCTGTCGGCATTAAAAAGTTTAGGGTAGTGGACCTTACCAAAGTTCCCTGCAGCAAAGGGATCTTTTTTTGCAAGATCCACTACGACTTACCCCCAAATTAAATGTTGATGCAGCACGAGGTCTTTCATTTTTCCATGCGACTGTCTTGTAAGCCATTTGCTAGGACCGTCATCATGTGAGCAAATTTCTGGTTCACTAATTCGCGAGCTTCGTTGGCTCGCTGGCGAGATGCTTCTCGGCTCTGTGCCAAGCTGAGCACGGCGTCGGGCATGGCTCGTACTTCGTTTTCCTGATCGAAGTCAAACAACCAATCGCCGAGACCGATATCTCGCCACATGATGCCTTTGCTGGTTTGGGATTCCCAGCGGCAAACGATCGCTGGGACACCATTACCGATACACATGATGGGGCTGTGCATTTCATTGCCAAAAAGCCCAACGCTGTTGACATAGACGCTTAGCGCCTCGTCCGTCAACCAAAAATCGGAACGCCAAACCACCTTGTGTTGAACGTCTTTGGGTAGTTTGTCAAAAATCATCTCCTTGCCGAGTATCATTTGCGTTTCGTCTTCGGGACAGATCAGCACCTTCAACGACGTTTCTCGAACCACTTTGATGATGGCTTCACGAAGCGGTGCGTGGTCGTGCTCTTTCCATTGCTGGTTGACATCATGCGTTTTCCGGTCAATTGCCTTGCTCTTTCGTGGAATCAGCCAGTGAGGTGTATGTCGGTACCGAGGAATGCAACATAAGAATTCTCCCTGCTTTAGGTCATGCTCGACTAGGAACTGCTCGGCTTTCGCGTCGTTTCGCAGATCCACACCAAATGCTCCGTCCGGGCCAAATTCCATGATCGGGCAAATAACACCTTTGCGCTTGGCGAGCTCCAATGAGACCGAATCTCGAAAGAATACAAACTCTGCTTCGCTCAGTAAATTGACTTCTCGTTCACCAGCTCGTTCCGGCGGAAGCGTGATACCGAAGATGCCATACGGTTTACCTGTGGCTTGGACCCACTTTTCGATGGAATCAGAAGCGACCAAATAAGGTCCGGAGCCGTGAAGTAGAAAGTCGCATTCCTCGAACGCATTAAGAATCATGTCGCTTGAATCAAGTATCACAAGCTTGGGAAACCGTGCTTCAAGCATCTCGCGGACACCATGGCTAACATCGCCAGGCCAGAGCCGAACTTCCGCTTCGGGCAGATACTTTTCGAGCAGTGCCAACACCCCTGGAGTGTGGCCGATGTCGCCGATGTTGATCGTTTGCCAAGACGATCGCAACAGAATGCGCGGGCCAGAATCGTCTGCTACCACAAGCGAATTGTTGAAGACAAACGATGAAACCAACAAAACCAATTGAAAAATGGGACTTCTCCGCATTACACACGATCCTGCCTTGACGGATGACAGCAACTAATACGTCGCAAGCGTTACGACAATCGCATTGTAACTAATTACCCGGGCGGATACGCGTTTGGCGAATCCACTCCGCCACTGTCGTCGATCGCTCCGCGATCGAAACGGCTCGTGCAGCAGCATGCCTTTGGCTTTGA
>JBGSUV010000161.1:0-2008 GCA_041753315.1 Pirellulaceae bacterium
CGTACTCCACTGGTGGGTTCCCTTTATTGTTCCACACCGTGACAACGGCGCGCGGCGAGAGCAACCAACGGCGAGCCCGCCAGAACTCGACCATCGCGACCAGAACGTTGCAGGGACCGGCAGGAATCGGTTATACTCCAAACACCAATGGCAGGTTCCCCAGCGCGACATAGGCCACGAACCATGACATGCACCGGAGTCGCCGAGCCGGTCCAACTTGCTAAACAATCACCCTCGGCGACCGCGGTGATGTCGAACGTTCGTCTTTAAGACAGCGTGCAGACTCTGTCCCTATAGTTGATTCGCAGATCGACATTTGACAGCAAAGCAGTCCCTATCAGTGGGAGCCCGCCGACATTTTCAACTACTTGCACGGGGACGATCTGCTCCATCCATTCGACAATACAGTAGTAACAACGTAATCGAGCTTTGGACCCGTCTGCGAGCACTGCGTCAGTGTCAGCTAAAACCCCAAGACCTAATCTTTCGATTTCAGATTTGGACATAACGAGATGACCGTCGAAAGCCGTGTCAATCCAAGCCTGAATTGACTTTCGCTGTCCCCTAGCATGGTTGGCGACTTGGACTTCCACCATTGCCCGATTCTCTTCGTCGATCCATGCCCTCAAAATGACACTGCCCCGATATGAAAGGCTGCATCGCGTCCGATTCGAATCACAAACGGTATTTGGTCGGGTTCCGCCTCACGAGCCGCTAAGGCTGCCTCCAAAAACGTAGGCCTTACAAAATGGCGTCGGGATTGGCTCACGATTGCGACATGTTGCCCGAGAAAGTCGCGTTCTAATGATTCCTTCAATTCCGTTTCGTACATTAACTTTGCATCGTCTGCTGTCGTCGGCATGTTTGTACCTACTTGATTGCTGCTGGAAACTTGAGCCACTACAATTATCGGCGAACAAAACGATGCAGCCAAGCCCTCGATCAGCCCTTTTTTAACTTTCGTTGAGTCTCTTGCTCGGGCTGGCTGATCGTTAGCGTTCGTCGCCTCAATACTTGCCAGTTGCGTGAGTGAACGCTGGAGGCCAATCCGTGTGGAGCTGTGAGAACATCACTTGGTTCGAGCGGACTTGAGCGGCAACGTAGAAACGCAATTCACTGACTTTATCGCTTAGCACGCTCCGTACTCCACTGGTGGGTTCCCTCTATTGTTCCACAGCGTGACAACGGCGCGCAGCGAAAGCACCCACCAGAATGCCCGCCAGAACTCGACCAGCGCGAGCAGAACGTTGCATGGACCGGCAGGAATCGGTTATACTCCAAGCACCAATGGCAGGTTCCCCAGCGCGACAAAAAGGCCACGAACCATGACATGCACCGGAGTCGCCGAGCCGGTCCAACTTGCTAAACAATCACCCTCGGCGACCGCGGTGATGTCGAACGTTCCTGGCAAACAGTGACGGCGTTTGTTGTCGGGTCAAATGTGGTAACGAATTTGTTTTTGATGCGAGCCGTTTGACTTCGAATTGTTGAAGCAGCGACTCAAGATGTCGCGACGCGTCGACGTGAGTCCAGACCGCAGTGCTTCGGTGGCGTTCACTCCATGGTGTTAAAACCGTCTCCAATGCAAAAGCTCCGCATTGATTGATGATTCAGCTTGCGCTGGAACATTGAGCTCCAATGGATTCACTCATGCAAAACAATGAACGTCTGGAAGCTCGCAATGGAGAATAAATCGAATTGCCAACACATTCGCAAAACTGCTTGCTGGTCAGACGTCGAATCGGCTATACTCCAAGCTTCACTAGCAGCTTCTCAAAAAAGCCAGGAACCAGGCGTTGGACCGAAGCCGCGGTGGCTAGCGCTTTGCCAATGGAAAATCTTTCGCCGCGGCATCGGTCAACGCGGTCGTTCGTCGCCTCAATACTCGCCAGTTGCGTGAGTGAACACTGGAGGCCAATCCGTGTGGAACTGTGAGAACATCACTTGGTTCGAGCGGACTTGAGCGGCAACGTAGAAACGCAATTCACTGACTTTATCGCTTAGCACG
>JBGSUV010000162.1:0-48435 GCA_041753315.1 Pirellulaceae bacterium
CCGTTGGCTCCGCAGGACAGGCAGTGCGGAATGGGCTCGCGCCGCGCCTGTCCTGCAACGGAGCACCGCGGCGTCTGTCCTGCAACGCGCACCCGGGGGGATCGCGGCGCCTGTCCTGGGGAATGCGCGAGGACAGGCGGCCGCGCGGAGGGCGAATTGCGGCGCCTGTCCAGCAAAGAGCGAAAGTAACGGGGGAACTGCGCATGTCCTGTACGGAAATGCGGGGGGAACGAGCTGCCTGTCCCGGGAGCGGAGATGGCTGGGGCAAGCGAAACGCCTGTCCTGCGAGGAGGTGCAATTTGAAATGAGTTTGAGATAAAATGCCAGCATTGGCGGAAACGATTGCCCTATGTGAGGTTAAATACAGATCCATCGATTGGAAATTGCATCGCTACTAGGTAAACAAGAGTGGTACTGGCGGCAGAAATCGCCATTGACCATTGAGGAGCTGATTAACACTTCGCCGACTACACTAACGGACGAACACCAACTATCACTCATCTGCCAAGAGGTTTTTTTGCGAGAATCGGCGGTTGAGCGACCGACAATGGAAGAATATCAACGCCGCTTTGAACACTTGGCGAGTGCAATTGCCATTCAATGGGAACTGGATCATCTGCTGGTCCCGTCGAGGGCCAGGGTGGATGCGAACCGTGCGAGCCTGCCATAGAAATCGATGGCAATGAAGAATCAATGGACATCGTTGCCAGTCGATATGCCATCCAGTCGCGACTCGGGGCTGGCGGTATGGGGGTCGTGTACAAGGCCTTGGACAGCCGACTGCAACGCATCGTCGCCCTCAAGCTGATTACAAGTCGTGCCGTCGATCGAGGCGCTTTACCAAGATTTCGTCGGGAAGCAGAGTTGATCGCAAGTGTTAACAGTCCCCACATTGTACCGGTATATGACACGGGTGATTCGCGTCGTGGCCCCTACATCGCGATGGTATATTGCCCGGCAAACGGCTCTGGGAATTGAAGCCGCACATCAAGTCTCCGTGGTGCACCGCGACTTAAAGCCGGGAAATATCCTCTTAGTAAATCATCCCGCCTCAACCGGTGCCTCAGTTCAAGTTACACCGAGACCGGCGAACTAATGGGAACTCCGGGATACCTAGCTCCGGAGCAGCTTATAGAACAGGTGTCCGAGGGGCTAGCCAACTGCTATTTGGCAACGGCGAGCTCCCAACTGGAACTCGAACAAGTCGCTGCAGCCGAAGGCCGCCAGGGCCGCAATGAAACAATCGAGCCAAGTCCAGGCGGCGGCAGAAGAATTGCTGCGACAAATCGTCGGCAGCCCGACACCTTGCGTGTCGAGCTACCGATCATTGACAACTTATTGAGCTAGCGTTGACGTATGGCAACTGGCTTCGAGAGAAGTCGTTGAGCAGGTTCGAGGTCGAAGCGGTCTAGATTCATAACTTTACTCCACGCTGAAACAAAGTCTGTGACAAATTTCTCCTTCGCATCTTCACCTGCGTAAACTTCCGCGATCGCGCGGAGTTGCGAGTTCGAGCCAAATATAAGGTCCACGCGTGAGCCTGTCCATTTAACGTCGCCATTGGTCATGTCGTGGCCCTCGAAGAAGTGTTCGCACATCGACGATTTTTTCCATTGAACGTTCATGTCCAATAGGTTAACAAAGAAGTCGTTGGTTAACTTCTCGGGCTGCTTGGTGAATACTCCCAACCCAGGAAAGCCGACGTTGGTATTGAGCACCCGCAGGCCACCAATGAGCACAGTCATCTCAGGTGCAGAAAGTGTTAACATTTGAGCGCGATCAACTAGCAGCTCTTCTGCTGGTCGATCGTGCGCGTGTCCAAAGAAGTTACGGAAACCATCCGTTTTAGGCTCGAGCACCGCAAACGACTCGACGTCGGTCATATCTTGCGTGGCATCGGTTCGTCCTGGCGAAAATGGCACTTGCACTTGGTAGCCTGCCCGATGCGCGGCTGCTTCGACTGCTGTACATCCACCCAAGACAATGAGATCTGCAAGAGAAACGCGTTTGTCATCTGTCTGCGATTGATTGAAATCTTGTTGGATCTTTTCCAAAGCGGATAGGACCTTGGCAAGTTCGGTTGGATTGTTGACTTCCCAATCTTTTTGCGGCGCCAAGCGAATGCGAGCACCGTTGGCTCCGCCTCGCTTGTCACTTCCTCGGTAGGTGGATGCAGACGCCCAAGCGGTCGATACCAATTGGGAGACGGAAAGTCCGGCAACGCGAATCTTCCCCTTCAAGGCAGCGATATCTTGTTGATTGATCTGTGGGTAGTTGGCTGCGGGGACCGGGTCTTGCCACAATTGCGCTTCGGGCACTTCGGGACCCAAGCAACGCGAGGCGGGTCCCATGTCTCGGTGGGTGAGCTTGTACCAAGCCTTGGCGAAAGCTACCTCGAACTCTTTTGGATTCTCGAAAAACCGCTTCGAGATCTTCCCGTACTCTGGGTCCAATTTCAGAGCAAGGTCCGTTGTGAACATGATGGGTTGATGGCCCTTCGAAGGATCGTGTGCATCGGGTACGGACCCGTCACCTGCTCCATCTTTGGGTACCCATTGGTGCGCTCCGGCGGGACTCTTCGTCAGTTCCCATTCGTAAGTGTAGAGGTTGGAAAGGTACATATGCGACCATCGTGCGGGAGCGCTCGTCCAGGCTCCTTCTAGACCACTGGTGATCGTATCGCCTGCGTTGCCTTTTCCGTACGTGTTCTTCCAGCCAAGGCCTTGTTCTTCGATACCGGCTCCTTCTGGTTCTGGACCCACATGGCCGACGGGTGTTGCTGCGCCGTGCGCTTTACCAAAAGTGTGCCCGCCTGCGATTAGCGCTACGGTTTCTTCGTCATTCATGGCCATACGCGCAAAAGTTTCGCGAATATCATGGGCGGCCGCCAGCGGATCTGGTTTGCCGTTGGGTCCTTCTGGATTGACGTAGATTAAACCCATCTGTACAGCTGCTAGCGGATTCTCGAGATCGCGCTCTCCCGTGTACCGCATGTCACCAAGCCATTCACTTTCTGGACCCCAGTAGATATCTTCTTGTGGTTCCCACACATCGGCTCGTCCCCCGGCGAATCCAAATGTTTTGAAGCCCATGGACTCCAAAGCGCAGTTGCCGGTCAGGACCATCAAGTCGGCCCACGAGATCTTGCGGCCGTACTTCTGCTTGATTGGCCAGAGCAAGCGTCGCGCCTTGTCGAGATTAGCATTGTCTGGCCAACTGTTCAGCGGTGCAAAGCGTTGTGTACCATAGCTTGCCCCACCGCGACCGTCAGAGACACGATAGGTGCCTGCACTGTGCCAAGCCATACGAATGAACAATGGTCCGTAGTGACCGTAGTCGGCTGGCCACCACTCTTGCGACGTGGTCATCAATTCTTTGATTTCTTGTTTGATGGCGTTCAGGTCCAGCGACTGGAACTCCTTGGCGTAGTCGAAGTCCTCTCCCATCGGATTGCCCTTGGGCGAATTCTGATGAAGTATGCTGAGGTTCAACTGTTCGGGCCACCAGTCGCGGGTGGCCAGGCCACCGGCGGCCGTATTTCGCTGAGAGGCCGGTCGCATGGCTCCACCAATGACAGGGCATTTTTCAATCCCGGCTGGATTTTGGCCGTCGGCTGTGGTGGCGGCCGCGGGATCGGGGTTCTTCGTCTCACTCGCTGCGGTTTGTCCGAAGGCTGCCGTCGTGCAGCACAACACTGCACAAGTCGCCATGAGCCGGACGAGACAATTCTGCTTCGTCATACTAATCTCCTACTATCAGGGGCGGGAACATGAACTCATGAGAAGGACAAGGGGAGTCCACTCACCCTGCTACTATTGCCGATATCCATCCATAAGTCCAATGCATAATAAGTATAGATACTATGCAAATAACGCATATCAGGAGTGCGTAACCACCAGCCCAAGACTGTCGTGGAACAATTGCTCGTACCCAGCTTAAGGCAATCATCGCAAGGAACGAAACAATTGGGGACAATTGTTCTACATTGGCTGCCGTTGCTTGTCCGAGTCCGTTGGAGTTGCGGCGGCTGATGCGGAGTTGGGATCCGCTTCTGGGTCGATCCAGTTCTCTGCCTTAAAGTGCTGTCCGTAAACGCCAAAATCGTTAAACGCCATCCACTTGGCCAAGCGAACGGCCCAACTGCGTTCAGGGATTTCGCCGCCGGGCACGTATTGTGAACGCCGTGGAATGGTTGCTTCTAGTTCGGCGATGGAGCGTTTGCGTTGGGTGGTATCGCGGGCGTTGTGTTTCTTGGCTAGTTCTATCAAGAGATCGGGTCGTTCGAGAACGACACAGCCTCTGGTGTGTTCCGCAGCCATGTTGCGAAAGTCCCTTAAAAACTCGCTGTTGTTGAACGTATCTTTGAGTGGTCGATCGTCGTGGATACTCTCCGTCGCCAACTGGATGATCGGACAGGGCTCGATGTCACCTGCGGGACCGACGTGATGAGTGAAGCCGGTGACAGCTGGGCAGAGCGCGCGCCCTTCCCCATCGTGGTAAGCATCAATGACAACAATGGGTTTCGTGGCACGCGTATCGACCACAAACTGCCTCACTCGCCGCAATTGTTCGGGTTCAAGTGCTAGTTCAGGCATTGGCTCCGGCCCCATCGGTCGATAGACGTGGAACCAGCAGTACATAACGCCCATCTCGATCAAGCGATCGACCCAGCGATCGGCCAGTAGGTCGTCGATATTGGTTTTACAAATGCTCGTACAGACCCCAGTCAGCACTTTGTTGTTGAGGCAATTTTGTATGCCTTGCATCGTATGACTATAGACATCGCTCTTACCGCGTCTTTCGTCGCTGACGATCTCTGTTCCTTCGACGCTGATGAGCGGAGTTACGTTGCCCATCTTTCTGAGACGTTTGGCGACTTCATCCGTTATAAAATGGCCGTTGGTGAAGACTTGAAAGTAGACATCCGGTTGTCCTTCAAGGAAATCGAGCAGTTCTTTATGCATAAACGGCTCGCCACCCAAAATGCCAAAGAAAGCATTCCCCATCGCTTTGGCCTGATTGACCGTGCTGTTCAGTGCCTTGATATCGATTTTTACTTGTTTGGCCGTCACATCTACCCAGCAGCCTTGGCAGCGGAGATTGCAACTGTTGATGATCGAAATGTAGAGAAACGGTGGAAAGAATTCGCCCCGCTTGATTCGCTGTCGGTGTTTCCGCACACTTCGAAAGCCTTTCCAGCCCGCTTGGTACATCAACTTCCAGAGAAGTCGCTTGTCGGTTTCCAAGAGCAATCGTTTGGCCATGCGGAGGTACATGTCGTTCTGAGCCTAAATGGGTGAGTTAGCCGTGGTGCACGATGGCGATGGTGACGACTATTATAGCCTGAGCTGGCGGGGTGGTCGCGGGTGAATTAACAATGCTGCGGTGGTTCTGTATTTCGACTAGACTAGGAAATGGGAGATACGACCGTTGCCCGTCTAATTTGGACCTGACCGCGTGCATTCCTTGCGTTTCTTTACACTACCCAGTCATTGAATATCCCGTCATTGAACACCGATTGTGAACCGTAGCCGTCACCAACAACTGCTCGAACAAGCTCTCGCCGGAAACAAAGAGTCTTTTGGTGCTTTGCTCGAAGATTACCGAGCCTATTTGACGGTACTGGCCAAACGTTACCTCGACAATCGGCTGCGTGGCAGGCTGGACGAAGCGGATGTGGTGCAAATCACCTTTATGGAGGCGCAACGCGATCTGCCCGCGTTTCGTGGCCACCAAATTGAGGAGTTGCTTGGTTGGCTGAGGCACATCCTTCGCAACAACATCGCCTCGGCGCATCAGCGGCATATTTACACCCAAAAGCGCTCTGCTGGACGCGAAGTGTCCAATAGTCCTACCGATAGCCGTCCTGCGCTCACCGATATTGCTCCATCGGAAACCACTTCGCCCAGCCAGCGTCTGATGCGTGACGAAGCGGCCGTGTTTTTGGCCAATTGTTTAGAGGAACTGCCCGATACGCAGCAGGAAGCGTTGCGGTTGCGTTACGTTGAAGGGAAATCGCTGAGGGAGATCGCTGAGCTGATGGACAAAACAGAAATGGCGGCCGCTGGGCTACTAAAACGGGGACTGCAAGCGCTTCGCAATCGGATGATTTCCGATAGTTCCAGCAGCGGTTAGTTTTTCTTTGGTTAAATCGCAGTGCTGCGGAGCTTTAGCAAGCTCCACTACGGGAGCTTATTGTCCGAGAACGTAGGCAAAGATCAACGGAGCGACGATGGTGGCGTCACTCTGGATCATGAACTTGGGACTGTCGATGCTCAGTTTGGTCCAAGTGATTTTTTCGTTGGGGACTGCACCCGAATAGCCGCCATAGCTGGTCACCGCATCGGAGATTTGCGCGAAGTATGCCCAGAGCGGGATATCTTCGTCCAAGTCCTGGATCAACATCGGGACAGCACAAATCGCAAAGTCACCTGCTATCCCGCCGCCGATTTGAAAGAAGCCAATTGGGCTCGTCTTACTCTCCTCGCGATACCATTCGGCGAGCAGCTGCAGTTGTTGCGTTCCACTCTTTAGCGCTGAATGTGACTTGACGGTTCCGTCCATCACACGTGCGGTGAACATATTTCCCAGCGTGCTATCTTCGGTACCAGGAGATACGATGGGAAGTCCCTTTTCTTTGGCGGCAAAAACCCAGCTATCTTCGATGGGGACCTGATAGTGCTGCTTGAGATCGGCTTCCTCCAGCACGCGATAGAAGTACTCGTATGGAAACTTGCCTTCCCCTTTTTCTGCTTGCTCCTGCCAGTACTTCGTCAAACGCGACTGCATGTGTTTCATAACCGTTTCTGGGATGCAAGTATCGGTCACCCGATTGTAGCCCTCGGACTGCAATCTGACTTCGTCTTGTGCGCTCAATGCTCGCCAGTCTTGAATGACCCGGTAGTCATCGTGTGCAAACAAGTTGAACAGATCCTCTTCCAGATTGGCTGCGGTGCAGCTAATCGCATGGACTTTGTCTTGCCGAATCATTTCTGCCAGCGATATCCCCAACTCCGCTGTACTCATGGCTCCGGCGAGCGAGACGAGCATTTTCCCGCCATTGTCAACAAATTGCTTATAGCTCTTGGCGGCTGCCAGCGTTTCGCGGGCGTTGAAGTGGCGGTAGTTCCGCTCCATGAATTGAGTGATACTCATCTTGGGCTCCAAAACCAATCAGTCGATCTCTGGTTGCTTCAAAGAGTCGACGCTAAGACGTGGGGATATTGGAAATAGCGAACGCTTTACGCATCAAGGGCCATCGGCATCACTACGTACGCATAGCCATCGTCGGTAGTCATCAATGCTGGGGCTGTTGATGACACCACGTCCATCTTGAACTTTGTATCCGGGTCCAAGACTTTGAGGAAATCACTAATGAAGCGATAGTCGAGCTTCACCTTGATCGAATCGCCGTCGTAGTCGATGGGTAGTTCGACACGGCTTCGTCCCAAGTCTGCCGTCTTGGCTGTGAGCAAGAGCGTACCGTGGCCAAATTCAAGGTCGAGGCCCCGAGTCTCCTGGTCGGCCACGATCGCTGCCTGGCGGATGACGTTGTAAAACGGACCGACCGTCATATCAATCGATACCGAATTATCGCGTTTGGGTATGACCTGTCGCCAATTGGGATATCGTCCTTCGACCAGTCGCGAGTAAATAGTGCAACGGCTTGTTCTAAGCAACACGTCATTGCCGCGAGCGGCTATGTGAACAACCTCTTCTTTGTCACCTATCGAGCGTTCCATGAGTGACAGTGAACGGGTGGGGATGATGGTCGTATTGCTAGTCGTTTCATGTCCTCCGACGCTTTTGCCCGTACCGACCATGCGTGCCAGGCGACGGCCATCGGTGCCGACAGCCAACACATCTTCGCCGTTCAGTTCAAGCAGGACGCCGCCGAGCGCAAATCTTGAACTATCCGGATCGGTAGCAAAGGTCGTTCGTCGCACCATCTCGCGAAAGAGCCTGGCTGGAAGCTCGTGGTATTTCTCTTCGTCAAAGCCTACGACCGTCGGGAATTCGTCGGGATTTGCACTGGGTAGATTAAACTCCGAGTGCAGCCCTTTGATGATCGTCGAAGTACCGTCGGATTCGAAATAGAGTTGGTCATCGCTGCTTTCCCGCAAAATCAAGCCTACGCGACCCACGTGCAGCAACGCCTTGCCGGGTGTTTGTACGTCTACACCTTCGACATCGATGCGAATACCTGTTTCCATATCGGTGGCCATGAGCGTCACCCGGTCTTCTTGGGCTTCGATCTTGACGTTCTGCAGCACCTCTTTGGGACTTCGACTCAGTGCGACACTTCCCGCCAATTGAAAGGCACTCGCCATCTTTTCTCTATCGCACGATATCTTCATCTTGACTCCAGTCGTTCTGTAATAAGTGGTTGTTGTACAACCAGATCGCTACTAGCGAAAGCCTCTCAGAGCCTCGTAGACCCAGCGGTGTAATTTTGTTTGGTCACGCATTCCACGAACATTCTTCTAATAGCATTTAATAAATAGTAGTAGTAGGAAGGAAGCGAGAAAGTGACTTATCCACATCGCCAATCGACACTGCAAGCTGTTTCGCAGTCGAGGGTTAGGGTACGAAGATAACACACAATTGACATAGGAAAAGGTGGCGACAGCCCGTCAAGCCAAGTCAGTAGACTGTAGAGAAAATCGCACTTAGCGAGAACCGGCTATAGCGATTTCACAAAGGGGGAATTTAGTCGACAGCCATAAACGGGAAACCAACAGATATTCCACATATCAATCATGGGAGGATTTCGGTTTGAATGTCGCGGGCAAAGTTGGCGAGTTCCGTGTCGCTGTCGAGTAAACCCTCAGCCTTGCGGCAGGCGTGCAGAATCGTCGAATGGTCGCGGCCACCAAAAAACTCGCCAATCTGCTGGAGACTAGCGGGTGTCAACCGGCGAGACAACAGAATGGCCAAGCCGCGAGCGCGAACAATATTTGCTTGGCGCGTCGATCCCCGCATGTCGACCAACTTAACACGCATCTTGCGGGCCACTACCTTAGCGATTGCCAAGATGGAAGGAGCTTCACCCTTTAATAGCTGACGAGCCAATTGAGCGACTATAGCCAAATCGATAGAGTTCGACGCGGATCGGTTTTGTTGAGCCAACGTAACGATACATCGCAGTTCAAAAGCGCTTAGTGAACCAGCTTGGGTAAGCTGCGCAGCAAGTGAGACCAGTTCGTCTTCAGGTAGTTCACAGTCGGCTGCGCGCACCAGCAGGCGTACCAATTCGTCGCGAGTCTCCGGCGCCGGTTTCGCTAAACCGATAGAAAATCCAGAGGAAAGGCGACTGATAAGAGCAGGTTTTAGCCCTTTCAACGAAGCAGGCAAACGACTGGCGGTCAAGATAACCGGCTGCGACTCGTTGGCGTGGTAGTCGAGGGTCGAAGCGAGTTCATCCTGCGCAGATGGCTTGGTGGCCAGGGGATCGATGTCGTCGATAACCAGCATCTTGCAATCGCGATGACGATGGCGAAAGGAATCGATGTCGTCTATTTCGATCGCAGCGCTAAAATCGGTGAAAAAAGCGTTGCCCGTAGTGAAACAAAGCGGTCGCAACTTGGTGAATCGCGACCATCGGACTGCCAAAGTGATCGCCAATGGTGTCTTACCCAGATGTTTGTCACCATACAGTACGATCGGTGACAACGCCGCCAGCGTCTGAATCGACTTGTCGTCAAATAGATATCGAAGTCGCTCGTTCTCAGAACCAACGATGTAGTCTGGTAGTGTCCAACCGTCGGTTAGGGCAGGCAGCAGTCGGCGGATCGAAGCGGGGCGTTCGAGCGCAATTCGGGTGACCGAAGTATTACCGGTTGCTTTGGCGGGTTTGGCTGCCACGGCTGCTCTTAGGAGAACGATGGAACTCGTAAAACCGCTATTCTACTTGCGATTGGGCCGACGAGTAGCTTGCTGGGGCAAAGTGTCGGCGCTCATCGGCTGTAACCTGGCAGGAAAATCTGCCGAGTCGATCACGTACTTTGGCGAAGTTTGCGGACAACGCGAGTGATGATCTCGACAGCGGCATCGATTTCCATGTCGGTGGTAAATTTGGACAAGCTGAATCGCAAAGCACTGTTGACAATCTCATCAGGTAGACCCATGGCCAGCAGGATGGGTGACGGGCGACTACTGCCACTCGCACAGGCTGATCCAGCACTGCAGTACACGCCAGCCAGATCGAGAGCCATATGTAGGGCCTGTCGTTCCACACCCAAAAACGCAATGTTGGTGGTATGCGGGAGTCGAGCAACATCGCGAGAAATAACGTGGATTGGCTCGACTGCGGTCAGAGCTTGTTCAAAGCGGTCGCGGCGAACGGACAACTCACTGTAAACGCCACGATCACGACAACTTTGAATCAATTCAAGCGATTTTGCCAAAGCAACCGCCAGGGCGACCGGCTCTGTTCCCGCTCGCATCCCCAACTGTTGGCCGCCACCCACCATGGTCGGCTCGAGCTGAAATTCGCGAAGTGCAATTAGAGCCCCGATGCCGACCGGTCCATGAAGTTTGTGAGCGGTAATAGTCAACGCGGACAAGCCTATGTCTGACATATTCAGTGGAATTTTGCCGAAAGCTTGCACTACATCGCTATGTACTGGGACGCCTCTGGCAGAACACAGGTTGCAAATTTGCCGCAAATCTTGAACGACTCCCGTTTCGTTGTTGCCCAACATCAAACTGACCAGCGACACTGGTTGGCTTACGAGCCAATTTTCGAGCGTTTCCAAATCATAACGGCCCTGCTGATTGACCGGCAATAATCGGAAGGGATGGTTTCCGTCGTTCGCTCGCTTGGCAGCTTCGATAACGCTCGGATGCTCGGTCGAACCAACGATAACTGTGCCCGGACGTAAACGCGTAAAGCCATGTATCGCAAGGTTATTAGCCTCCGTGCCACCGCTGGTCAGGACCACGTTAGCGGTATTCATACCAGCGGCAGGTGCTCCGGCGGCAAGCAAAATGTCGGTTTTGGCTTGCTCAAGAAGCGCAAGAGACTGCCTTCCGGGTCGATGTTGGCTGGCGGAATTGGCAATAAACCTCGACGAGAGGTCGTTCAGACAGGCGGCAACGAGCGGGTCGAGCTGCGTAGTAGCATTATTGTCGAGATAAATACCCAAAGGTGGAGCCATCTTTACTTCTGTTCGACCATAGCCTGCAACGCCGGATGGTCTCCATAGGTTAGGCCCAGCTTGGCAACGTCGATGGCGAACTTGCCGTCGCCAGCAGTTAAGTTCTGCTGTGCATGTTCAAGCAAGACAGCTTGCATCAACGAACTGATTCTCTCTTGGAATTTGGTATTATCTTTCTCAATAGCGGCCAGATCAAATAGCTCTGGCAAGCTCACGTAGAGTCCGAGATCCACAAGTTGTTGGGCGGCGGGCCAGAGGATAGCAGCCTTTGTTGGTTCGCTGCTCGTCCAATCGATCCAAAATCGCTTGGAACCGTTTACAGTAGTGTTCACCAATCGCAGCAGAATAGCACCACGCCCCACGGTATCGTAGCGATCGTACAAGCGAACTAAATCCCACCGCTCTGGCTGGATGGGTTTTGCGGACAAGAAACTTTTAATGGCTGGGTCAGGGACCGAGGCCAGGCCAGTCGTAGATGACCAAGCCCCGCTGGCTATTAGCGACGACTGATAGCGAATGTTGGTCAGCTGCGTCTTTGAAAAGGGATCTTGGCGAAACGAAAACTGTCTTACTTCCCATGTATGGGAGTTGATTTCGGTTCCAAATACCGTGGTGTTAAGAGAATAAGCGACTGCGCACACAAGTAAAACAATGGTGCTTACGATAAGGGTTGGCCATCGAGCCTTCTGCCACCAAACTCCCCAGGTCCGAACGACTGGTGGGCGTCCTTGAGACGAAGTCGAAGTGCCTGACGGTTTGACCGTATCCGCTGAAGCCTGCGAATCGAGCGAATTTGCAGTGGTTGGCGTGGTAGCAGAGTTCATTGAATGGCTAAACTGTGAGTGTTGAGCGATTGTCCCCAATCGCTTTGTAAACGATTGAAACAATGGTTTGACACTGGCTTTGTAAACGATTGAGACAATCGTTCGGCACGCATGTAAACGATTGAGACAATTGTTCGACACTGAGCGCTGCTCGCGACGAACAACGATGCTTGACCTATTGTAAGCACTCGTCAGGAATGCACATACTACATTGACATTCGAAGGAAGTTAGTCGCTCATGCACAGGGAATTGAACTCCAGTCGACCAAGGTTAGGCAGAAAGCACATTTGGGGGGGTGCTAATCTATGTGCCGGTAAGTACTTTCGATTTCTGGTCGCTCCTGAACGACCGCCGAAATTAGGGTTCGTTGATGAGGAAATCGACGAGCTAGAGAAAATTCGGCGACTGGAAGCGGTGCTACTACTTTCCCCAGAAGGAATTTCGAGTAGAAAAGCGGCTAAGTTGGCTGGCTTGGCGGACGCGACTGAAGCGCGTACACTAATCCGCAAACTGAACCTAAATTATGATAGCGACGGTCGACCGTATCGGATCGAAGAATCAGCGGGCGGATTTGCTATTATGACCCGCTCCCACTTTGCGCAGTGGTTGCGTAGATTAGATTACGTTCCTGGCGAAATGAGACTTGGACAATCGGCAATGGAGACATTGGCAATTGTTGCTTACCGACAACCTGTTTTGCGGGCGAATATCGAAGCAATTCGGGGTGTGGGCTGTAGCGAAGTACTCAAACAGCTCATGGAACTGGACTTAGTACGAATTAGTGGCCGCAGTGAAGAACTGGGCCGACCATACCTTTACGGGACAACCCGTCGTTTTTTGCAAATGTTTGGTTTACGATCTGCCGATCGCTTACCCCGGATAGATTGGGTGAATGATGTCGATTCAAACGAAAGTTTGGACGATGTTCCAACCGAAGTTATCCCAAATCCCCTAGGCCATCACAATTAGCGGCACTGACTCGGAAGAAAAGGAGTCCACGGTGAAGATGAGTTTTTCTGCCATAGCACTTCTCAAAGAAAATACCATGTCGAGCATGGAAGTTGAGCTGTTGGACCCAGTGGTCATTCCAGCGTCGGCAATCGATGACGAAGATGACTTGGATGACGACGATGATTTTGATGACGACGACGACGATGACGACTGGGATGACGACGACGAAGAGGACGATGACATCGCGGAAGTCGAAGACGATGAAGATGAAGAAGAAGAAGACGCAGAAGTAGAAGAGGTCGATGGCGCCGAGGAGAGCGAGTGGGAGGAAGTCGACGACGAAGAGGACGACGACTGGGATGACGATGAAGATGAGGATGACGACGAAGACGACGACTGGGATGAGGAAGAAGAGGAAGACGAAGAAGAAGAGTGGGATTGATCTCCACTCGAACTTGTCGCAGTGGCCCACTGACTAGCCAGCAACCGATGTAAGCCAGTTGTCGTAGACACTGGCTTCTTTTTTTGAACTTCAATGAATTTGAAGGGGAACATGTTGTGCTTTCCGGAGTATCTGTCTCATGCTTTTTGCTGAGCTACCTGATTGTGCTCGTAGTTGAAGCATCCAAGTTTGTTTTCAAGATTCCCGCCAGGCCCCTGATACTGATTGGAATGATGTCAGCGGGTTTGGTAGCACACAGCATTTTCTTGTTCTATCAATTCTCCTTACCACCCAGCGACGGTACGCAGCCACAGTTGCTGTCGAACTGGTTTCAATGGTCAATCCTGGGCGCATGGGGTTTGGCTTTCGCTTGTCTAATTTTCATCATCCGTAACCCGCATGGTTCGATCGGACTATTTTTGGTCCCATTGGTGTTGAGCTTGATCGGCATGGGAAGTCTGGTGCGACATACCGAGCCTTTCGAACGGGAGACAACCATAACGTTGTGGCGAGCGATCCACGGCGTAAGTTTGCTGGTGGGTACGATGTTCATTTGCCTGGGCTTGGCGTTTGGCTTGATGTATTTGCTCCAGTCGTTTCGATTGAAATCGAAGTTGCGGGCAAGCAAACGCTTCCGTTTGCCTGCGTTGGAGTTCTTGCAGTCGATGAATCGCTTGAGCATATTTGCCAGCGTCACCGGACTGGGAATTGGACTACTTTCCGGAGTGGTTCTGAACTTCAATCGCGAAGGCCAAATCGCCTGGTTTAGCAGTAGTATTCTGATTACGTTTGCACTCTTTGTTTGGTCACTTGTCGCGGCCGCATTGGAGATGTCTTCATCTGGCTCGTTAGGAGGCAGACGAAGTGCATATCTAGCGATCGCGAACTTCGTGTTCTTAGTGGTCGTGTTAGGATTCGTCCTCCTATCATCCCATGGCCAGCCTTCCCAACCATCGAAAAAAATTGAAGTGATGGTTTCGGAGGTGAACAACTAATGCATTGGTCCATGGTAAGTTGGAGTCATCACCGCACGCCGTTGGATGTGCGCGAAAAGCTATCGTTTTCAACGGAACAAGTGCGCGACGCGTTACAACGCTTTCAAGCCAAATTCCCTGACACCGAATCGGTCCTGTTGAGTACCTGCAACCGCGTCGAGTTGTACTGCGCTTCAAACAACGCAGAAAACCTACCCGATGCGGATGCACTTGGAACATTTTTAACCGACTATCACGGTTACTCGTACGCGGAACTCAAAGACCAAGTAACAGCCAGTTCAGGCGCCGAGACAATCAAACATCTGTTTATGGTCGCAGCCAGCCTGGACAGCATGATCGTGGGTGAGGCTCAGATTCTTGCGCAAGTGAAAGCAGCGTACGAACTGGCATGTGGCAGCGCAACGGCTTCAGCCATTATGCATCGCGCATTTCAACGCGCGACGGTCGTTGCACGACGCGTGTCAAACGAAACAGAAATACACAAGCGGCGGATCAGCGTTCCCAGTGTGGCGGTGAGCGAAATCGCTTCGGAATTTTTCGAAAGATTTGATGACAAGCGGATTTTGCTGATCGGTGCCGGAGATATGGGAACCGAGACGCTACGTTACCTCCGCGACGCCGGGGCAGAGAACATCCGCATCATCAATCGCAATCGAGAGCGAGCCGTCGAGTTGGCTCAGCCTTTTGCAGCGAAGGTTGAAGCATGGGAACATTTGGACAAGTCGCTCGCAGAGTCGGATTTGATCATATCGACCACCAGTTCAACTCAGCCCATCGTACGAATTGAGCAATTCAAAGCGATTCGATCACGCGGTTCCAAAGCGGTGTTGATCCTCGATCTGGCCGTACCTCGCGATTTTGAGGCGGGGATCGCGGATCTACCCGATGTTTATTTATTCACAGTCGATGACCTCCAACAAGTCTGTGACCGCAATATCGTGTTGCGACAAGAACAATGGCCAAAAGCAGCCAAAATCGTTGAACAAGAGACTCAGCGATTTCTGACCGAGAGCATTCACCACGGTAGTGGGCATACGATCAAACAACTGCGCGAACAGGCTCAGCAGATCAAAAACGACGAATATGCGCGACTCTTGACCAAACTTCAGACTCGGGGCATCGACGAGCAATCACAGAAGGACATCGAAGTCAGCTTCGATCGCTTGGTCAATAAATTGTTGCACCCACCGCTGCAGTCGTTGCGAGAAAATGCTGACACGACACATCATGCGACCCTGTTGGATGCATTGCGTCGCCTGTTTCAACTCAACGACTAAATTGCTCAAGCGACCATTTGACAGCATGGCCGATAGGGGCAGGCATTTTTTCGGGTACGGATTCAAGCTGCGGGATGCTGATCGGATTGCCAATCTTGCCCAACGTAATTGCTGAGGCGTATTTGACCGTTTCCGCTTCGGCGTCAATGACAGCGGGATCCAACATGCGTTCGGCAATGGGTTGTTCTAGCTCCGAATCATGGCGTCCTCGCCAGATTTCCCCCAATGCCCAAATGGCGGCGATGCGAGTGTTCGTGCGCATCTTCTGGCCATTTTTCGGAATGTAGATCCTCAGCATTTGGTCAGCCGGCATATAGGCGTTATGCCCCAGCGCTTGAAAAGCAAAAGCCAGACGAATCACGTCAGTTTCGGCCACCTGCTGACCTGGATCGACTTCGATGCGCTCAGTCCAGCGTTGACAGTGCACCAAGATGCCTGCGAGGTCTTCGGGCGCATGAACCAACTGTTGCAATGCCCAAGCGGCGCGAATGGCTACCTCGGGCCGCGGATAATCGAGCAATTCGACCAAACGCGGACAGCGCTCCTTCTTGCCTAACGCTTCAACGACCACGATCGCTTGCTCGGCCCCTTCAAAATGCTCTCCCTTCAAATGCTCCGTCAAAATTTCATCAATCGTTTCCTCTAATGATTCGATTTGCGATTTCTCAATCAGATGATCTCGCACGGTTCGTCGAATGATCACGTTACGATCTTTCAACAGCCTGCCTTGCAATTGCAGACTGACCGCATCATCGAAGCGGTGTAAGACGTTGACAGCCTGCAATCGTATTTCGTTTGCGACATGTTGTAACATCGATTCGGCCAGTTCACGGGCAAGCTCAGGTGCGTATTCCGCGATCCAGCGGTAAGCGATGACATGTGCCGGTTCAAAATTCGTCTGTGAGATTTGGAGCATTAGTTCGCGAGCTGCATCGCTGGGGTGATTCACGAGCAGTTGAGCGGCAAGCTGTTCTTTCGCAAACCTTTGCGACCCTAACAACTCGCTGGCCAACGGTTCAAGCCCCGCGTTCGAAATGGCGCCCAGTGAGCGAGTTGCGATCATCTTGGTCGGTAACCCGAGAGCATCGCTTTGAATCAGTTTGATGAGAGCTTCGCGAGCTTCTTGAGCTTTGATCGAAGCGACACCGCGAATGGCCAGATGCAAGTCGACTTCGGCTTCGCTGTCATTTTCCAAACGCGTCAACCACACCGCTTTGGCTGCAGCATGTTCCCAGTCGATCAACGCATTTTCGACAAACGGACGGAGGGCTTCGTCCTGACTGGTTAGTTTCCAGAGTTCTTCCAATTCGTTGCCGTCAGTCAATTTGAGTAGTGCTGACACCAAGGCTTGTCGAACGGGTTGCTTGGCCGCTTTCCCGCGCAGTGTTTGCATGATGACCCCAATAGCATCCGCCTTGTACTTGTCTTGGATTTGATCGTCAGACTGCGCAATGTTGCGAGCTTCGGAGAGTTGAAAAGCGTCGACCGACGATTTTAAACGAGTTAAATCGACAAATATTTCCTTCTTTTCGCGATTGATGTAAAAGCAATCCAAGTTCGGTTCAGTGATCCAGCGATGGATAAGCGGGACGGGCTCTTGGGCGACAAGCGTTACATACGGGCCTGCCGCTACGATGCAGGTTAGAAGTAGCAAGTAAGCTCGAATCATGGATGCCATGCGAAAAACCAAAAGCTGGTGAATAATAATTTAGGGTTGGTGTTTGCGAAGCAAATTTGCTTCTTGTTGCCAAACAGGTTAAATCAAATACAGATCAAGCGGCTGCTCAATCGGGGCGCGTGATCCACCACGTCCGAAAGCAGAGAATTGCCAAGCACACCAGCGATACTCCACCACTGACCCACCAGCCGGCTGGAGTCAAGTTGTACTGCTCAAAGCCGGGTGATTGCATTTCACTTAAGGCCAAAGCTGCCGGGTTCAGTGTCAACGCGCGTTCGACAAAGAGCGGTCCAAAGGGCCTGCCCCGCGAAAGCCAAATCAACAAAGTGCCAGCAAACAAGCAGAGCAGTAGACCGTAGCTGGTAGCCGTAGCTACAGCGGTTGTCCTGCAAAATGCGCTCACACACGCACTGATCGACACCACCATTGCCACCGCCAACAAAAGCGAAATGACCACGTTTCCGACCTGGCCTCCCAGCGCCGGCTGTATGTAACTCATGACCAGATAGCCTGGCAAAGTGGCGAGCAAAACCAAGAGCATCGTCCAGATCACACTCATCAACTTGCCCGACAAGATCCGCAAGGTTGAAATCGGTGAGACGCGCAGCAACTGCCAGCCGCCACTCTCCACCTCTGCGGCAATTAAGTTTGCACCTAAGCTCGGCCCAACCAACAACATCAATGAAATCTGCATGAGCACCAACGGTCCCGCAATACGCTCTACCCCCCAGCTCACCGTTCCCGTAGCGGCCACGACCGTCAATAATAACGAGACGATGGCGCAGACCGCGACTAGCCGCAACAGCCAATGTAGCCGACCGAACTTGCGAGTTCGAAACTCCTTGACCATGATTGGATTGAGCCACCAAGGGATCCCCGACTTGCGCTTTTCAGGGTCAACCAAATAGGTTATGCGTCTGGCCAAGGAGGCCTCCTGGTTACTGGTCACGCGACCGGCCGGGCGAGCCCGATCGAGCAATATGGGATCCAGCTTTCGGACGGTCACCACGGCTAGACCGACGGTGATCAACACGCTGGCAATCAGGAACTCAACCCAACCCGTATGGATCCCGAGATCTGCGACTGCTGCCTGAGAACTGGTAATCTGTTGCAGCGCGGAGATCGGCGAAATAGCAGTCAGCCACTGTGCAAGTGTGGCTTGAATTCCAGACAAAGTGCCAGTCAAAACAAGTGGCCCCACCGACAACACCGCCAGCACTAAGATCGCCACATACGTCGAGCGAAGGCTAGCATCCGATGATGTCGCGCGAACGCTGATCCATAAACCAACTGCGGAATACTGTATGGCCATGGCTACCAAAACCAGCAACAGCGGACCAACGTGATCGACCAAAGAAATACCTCCCATCGCGAAGCAGGCTCCGATGGCCGGAAGACTTACCGAGATCAAGATCAAAGCGAGCACAACATTGCTAAGTAGCTTGCCCGCATAGATCTTTCCGGCGCTAAGCGGAGAGTTGAGCAAGAGCGCCAACGTCCCTTTGCGTCGCTCTGCCACCAGTGAAGTTGCAGGAAAAGCGGGTACCAGCATCATGACAGCCAACGTTAAGGCAAACGCCAATGGCCGAAATACCAATACCGCTCCCTGGCTAACCACATCCACCGTCGCATCGGTGGGCCACCGCAGCAGCACCAAAATGCAACTGACGAGGGCAACGGTGAAGAGAGCTGCCATCGTTTTCCAGGAACGGAGCCGATCGAGTAACTCGCGACTTAATATGGGATTTTCCAGTCCAAGCAAAGCCATCATGAGGCCACCGCCTGTGGCTCCACAAGTTGCTTGTCGGAGGCCACCGAGAGAAAGGCATCTTCGAGATCGCCCACGACCTCGCGAAACTGCGCAATGTGGATACCACCATTGACCAAGCTACTCAGCACGCGGGCGAGCGTTTCTTCGGTGTCAGCGGTAGGAAAGCGGAGCATCCGTTCCGTGCGACTGACCGTCACTTTAGCTTCGGGTAACACCCCGTTCAATAACGAAACCGCCGCATCCAGCTCCTCATCGCGCACCAACTGCACTTCGTAACTGCGCACCGGACAAAGATCTCGCATGACATCATCCAGCTTTCCGAACGCTCGCAATCGACCGCCTGTAACAATAGCCACGGTATCGCAGATGCGCGATAGTTCCGGCAAAATGTGGCTAGTGACAATCAGCGTTTTTCCTTCGGAGGCAAGCCGCAGGAGTATCTCGCGCATCTCGATTCTCGCGCTGGGATCAAGCCCATTGGCGGGTTCGTCGAGGATCAACACTTCGGGGTTATGCAGGAGCGTGCGCGCGATACCCACTCGTTGCTGCATACCATGACTCAGGCTCTCGACAAACTTATCTTGCATGTACGTGGCGTTGGTGACGTCAAGTACTTCGTCGATTCTTTTACGTCGTTGTGCACCAGGAATTCCAAACACAGCTCCAAAGAAGTCAAGGTACTCGCGGACTCGCATGTTGTCGTAGGAGCCGAAGCGGTCCGGCATGTAGCCGACCAGTTGTTTGATCTTGGCCGCATTTTCGCTGCAGTTGACACCCGCAATCGTCGCCGTCCCGGAAGTAGCTCGAGAGAGACCGACCAGGATCTTGATCGTCGTCGTCTTTCCAGCACCATTGGGACCGATAAAACCAAGTATCTGGCCACGTTCAACGTGGATCGTCAAATCGCGAAGAGCAGCGAAATCACCGTAGCTCTTGCAAAGTTTCTCGGTGATAACAACGGGAGCGGTGCTAGTTGCCATGGTTTAATCACAAGTGGTTTAAGAAATAAAAATAGCAATTGGAAATGTTGTCAAGGAAAAAAGGGGAACGAGTGCCAACGAACGCCAGCTCGGCTCACTGAGTCAGTAGTTGCTCGGCTTCCGAAAGGCGTGTGCCGATAGCGCTGGCGCGAAAGGCGTCGATAGCCCACGTTACATGGCTACTTGAACTCTCGCCAGGCGCAATGTCGGTCCGTTCGCTGATCTCAAGCGTTATGTCTACCGCACCATCGAGGGCATCGGCAAGTATGCTGGGGTCCGTGATCGTTCCCTTCCAAGGTACCGACGGACCATCCAAGGCGACGATCTCGATCGGTTCTCCGTTTGCGGAACGGCAAACCAGGCGGACGATTCGATGTGGAGCTTTGATGTTCAGTTCCAAGTTCAGCTCCCGGGCTTGGAAGGGAAGCACTTCGGGCGGAAGAACAAATTGTAAGTGCGCATCGATCCCCAAACTCAAGTCGGTCGACCATTTTCCTGACTTGGCATTGTAAGCGGAAGTTTGCCCTGCTTCACGGCTGTCCTTTCGAAGTTGAATCAATCCGGCGGGAACGAGAATGGTCTTGCCAACGGGTGGTCGCAGCAAGCGGAGTGGGATTCCAACTAATGAGGAACCGACTTCGGTCAACTCGTTGTAATCCCACCTTGCACCGTCCCAAGGAGTCGACCAGCCAAAGAGAGTGTTGCGAGGGGGCAAATGGCGATCGTCGCCACTGAAGAATTGTTGGTAGACATCGATTCGCCTCCGTTGCTCATCGCTAATCAACGTACCATCGATCCAGCGATCTCCTTCCGCCATCAACCTCCCATCAGCAGTAACGCTCTGACCATCGAGTTTGCCAATCATCGGCACTCCGGGGGCAAAGCCAATTACTGGATCCTCAATCGTCGGGAGCTCCGAAGGCAAGTTAATGGTCAGTCCAGCCTCGTCCAGCGTACCTGTTGCTTTCAACCGTGGCGTTTCAATGAGCTGTGTCGTTTGATAACGCCACGAGCCCGGGGGCCACGCTATATTGGACAACTCCCAATTCTGAATGTCACCGACATCGAAGCGCTTTATTCCACTTTGCAAGGTTGGGTCGGTGATCACGTAGCCGTCTACATTGCCCACGAGCTTCATTGCCACACTTGCATCCAGATGAACCGCAGATTGTTCGCGAACCATCGCCGTGCGACCATCCTGCGTAACTTGAATCAACTGCAGTCGCGAAAGTGTCTCCGGAATATCGCGGCGAATCCAAGTCGATCCAAGCAAAAGACCACCACCAGCCACGGCAGACAGCAGTGGAGCAACGTAACCGAGTCTGCTCAATTCCCCTAACCGCAAGAAGACGACACCAGCACCCACCAAGACGACGATAAAACCTAATAGGATCAGACCGACAAGCGTTCGCGGAAGAACCGGATTGCCAACCAGTTCCAACGGATAGCCAACCGATTCGGGAATCGGTTGTGCCAGACGACTCTCATGGACTTCCAGGGCAAACGGCAATCCCCAAGGAGCCATTCGAAAGCTTGTGGACAGTTGCGGATCATCCGACTCCGAACCAGGCCGCAGCCAACCAGCGCTTGCCAAAGTGGTCAGCAAGACCTCACCATAACCAATTTTCATGGAGATGGCGGCAGGCCAGCCATCGATCGAATGCGTGACTATACCACCAACTTGCGCCACTCGTTTGAAGACTACGGGATCGTCTTTGTCGACCAAGAGTTCGTCCTCAGCGAAGCTCACCGCCGCCGAATGCGACTTGACCGAAAATCGGTTCATTTCAACTTGATCCACTTCCTCGCACGAGTTCCCCAGACCTAGTAGTGGTTGAATCAAATGGCATGGTATTTTGTCGAGCATGATCCATGCGCGTCCACCATCATTGATAAACTGGTTCAGTGCTTCTACCGACGTGGCATCTTCGAAAAAACGCGTATCGGAAATTGTCATCAAGCCAACGTCTTTCCAATCCATGCGAGTCAGCGGAACCAATAGATTCTCATAGCCAACGGTACTGCGATTGTTGCCCGATAGGACTCGGCTGGAGACCACAATTTCGTAATTATGATAGGGTTCTTTGAACGGCCATTCCCACGGAAACTGTTCGAATGGCTCATTGTTTAGGCTCGTGAACGAGCGATTGAGCGATTGTTCGACCTGCAAGCGCAGGGTGTTTCGCATGGGCACCCCCTTCACATCCAACAACACTTCCCCATCGTTATTGACCTGATAGAGCGAAACCTCCAACTCTTTAGTCGTTTCCAGTTCCACCACTTTCGGAACTTGTACATACAGATCAAATGATTCGGTCGATTTAGGAAAAATTGTCAGCGTGCGTGCATTCTGGATGTCAGGGAAACCACTGAGCGTCGCCACCGTTCGCGCAGTCAATGGTCGCTCACTTGTATTCATCACGGTCGCTGATACGACACACCATCCCCCTGGCTGCAAACGACCATGCATCGCGCGACCAAAACTGTTAAATCGCAAGCCAGCAGGTGGCTGCGGTTGCTCCTGCGCAAAGCCCGGACAAGCAAAAAGGATCAGGCATAACCAGGAAAGTGGCGAACATCGGCACACTGTAGGACTCGTCATAATGAGTGGAAGGGCAAAGCACTTTAGCATCGGCTTTGGGGGGTCTAGCTTACCAGAGCAGCAGTCAACTTGCGAGTCTGTCATCGCCGACATGGTCTTGCCCGACTGCAAAACCAAGCATTTCGCCAAGTCCGACGAACCCCGCGATGCTCTCCAACAACGCGGACGCTCGATAGCGCTTCGCCCAAATCGGATGCAAGTTACAATGAACAGTTGTCCCGGACAAAACTTGACGAGCTGCTTGGGAAGCAAAAAATATCGCCTGTGATACATCCTGTAGAAAGGACGCATGATGAGTAATTTTCGAGTAGACGCCGAGCATCGCGAGCGATTTAACCGCGAAGGCTACATTCTGGTTTCGCAGCTATTCAAGCCAACCGAAATCAACTTGCTCAATCGCTATGCTCGGGCCGACCAGCAGGTGACGGCCCGCGCGACATCTCGCGCCGATGCCCAAGGTGGGACCACCACGCTGTCGCTCAGCAACGACCTTGGAGACAACTTGTATGCTGCGGTCGTGCGTTCCCGGCGCGTCGCCGAAAACATGTCGGCTCTTTTAGGAGATGAAGTCTATCACTATCACCACAAGATGATGCTCAAAGAACCATATATCGGTGGCGCTTGGGAATGGCATCAAGATTACGGCTATTGGTACGACTACGGCTGTCTATATCCAACGATGGGCAGTTGTTTCATCGCCGTCGACCGAGCGACCCGGGCAAATGGCTGTTTACAGGTCATTCCCGGCTCGCATCTGTTTGGTCGGATGAACCACATGAAAGTGGGGGGGCAGACGGGGGCCGATCCCGAGCGGGTGGAAGCCGCCCTGCACCGCCTGCCGCTTGTGCATGTCGAAATGGAGCCGGGGGATGCCATCTTTTTTCATGGCAATCTACTCCACCGTTCAGATCAGAATACCAGCCCCGAACCACGTTGGTCATTGATCTGCTGTTATAACACCAAACTGAACGATCCATATAAAGAGTCGCGGCACCCCAACTATGCTCCGCTAGATTTGATCGACGACGAGCGCTTCGAAAGCATGGCAAGCTCGGCACTGGAAAGTTTAGAGACTTAATGGGACCGTCGCACCGAGCGGATTTGTGGCGGGAGGCCATACGTTTCTTCAAACAGCGAACCGCTCTGACGCATGGCCAGTTGCTCCAGTGACACGTCTTCGACACCATTGACGGTGATAATCAACCGCTTCCTGTCAACTCGACAATGCACGTCATTGATTCGTTGGCTCCGCGAGTCATCCAGGGCAATGGCGATGCGCAGGATCGCGGCCAACTTGGACACGGCAACTCGATCACTCCGGTCGAGCATCGAGTAACCTTCGTGCTGTGGCTGCGGGCTACTGCGGCGATGGTAGCGGGCGACGAGGGCAATCAAGAGCACGTCTTTGCGACTGAGTCCGAACAACTCACTGTGCCTGATGATGTACATCGCATGTTTGTGGTTGCTGCGCGTATTGATGTACAGCCCAACTTCGTGCAACAAAGCAGCCAGATAGAGAATTAGCTCCATTTTCGGATCGAGTTGATGTTCCGCTTGTAAATCAGAGAAAATGGTCCGGCTGAGCGTGGCGACATGCCGCGCATGTTTTTCGTCAAAGTCGAATCTCCTTCCGAGAGAAATGGCGGAACGAATAATCTGACTGCGAAAATTGGCGGTCCATACATCTCGGATAGCCATGTCTTGCAGCAAGCCATCGCGCAAGTTGGTATCGGATACAGCAATCTTGGTTTGGTCAAAACTGCGAGCCAACAGGACGTAGCTCAATAAAGCCGGACCAACCGTCTCCGCATCCTGGAAGGAAATGCCGTACCGCTGCACGATCTCATCCTCGCTCATGATGAGGATGCGCCTAGTAAAATCATTGAGCTCCTCGACCGACAGGTAAGCTAGTTCTGACGGATCCCAGTTTTCGGTCAAGTGCCCGACGGCAAAACGCATATCGCCGCCGCTGGCAATCATATCCAGTGGCATATCTCCACCCACATGTTCACGGATCTGGGCGACGACACGCAGAATCTGATTCTCCATAATGGCCCGCTGTTTGGCAGGCGGCGCATCAAACTTTTCTAGCTGTTCGAGCAGTCGCAACGAGCCTAAACGGTAGGTATGCGAAAAGAGCACGTTGCCAGATTGGACCACCAGGACCTCGGTACTACCTCCACCAACCTCCACCACCACCGAACGACTCGAAGCCAATCGCGGATCCGCTTGCAATTGCGGTTGGATTCCCATGTAGGTAATCCGATTCACCTCTGCTTCATCAAGTGGTTCGATTTCCATGCCGGTGGCAATGTACACGCGGTCAAGAAAAGCTAATCGGTTGATGGCTTCGCGAACCGCGCTGGTTGCTACCACGCGCATTTGGTCAGGCCGCGTGATGCCGTATTCGAGCAGCAGGCGGCGGTAGCTTTTCAATACGCGCACACAATCTTCGATCGACGTCTTCTTGATTCGGCGAAGGGTGAAAGTGTCCTTTCCCAAAGTCACTGCTTGTGAAAGGCTTTCCAGCGGATGGACCTGACCATTTTCGTCGATCTCCGCAATGGCCATGCGAATACTGGTCGCACCGATGTCAATGACGGCAACGGGACGATTAGGAACTTCGGGCGTGACGCGCAGTGGTGCACTAGACATGATGGCGGTTGTTACGAGCTTAAGGAGCGGAGGATAATTCAACAGGGGAAGTCGCCAACCAACGGTCTAGGCTTAACATCAGGTCGTCGACGGCCCTGGCACTTTTCGTTTCGAAACGATGGGTAACCCAACCCCGATTTGCAGCCGCTGCGATATTGTCAGCGCGATCGTCAGTGAAGAAAATTGCCGAGCCGGAACAACCCGCCTGCCGCTCGCTGGCCTCATAGATGCTTGCATCAGGTTTCATCCCACGCACTTCATAGCTTAATATCGTTTGCACAAACCAATCGCCCAGCATCGGCCACTTGCGGGCCTGAAGCCACAGCCAATGCGCGTCACACGTATTGGAGAGGACTCCCATCGGGATCTGGGATTGTCGCAATTTCTCAAGCGCTGCGAGGATCGGCAGATTGGGTTGGAAAATGGCACTGATCGCCTCCATGACATCAACAGTTTCGAGTTGGGTACCCAGCTTTTTGTTCACTTCGTCAGTAAATTCACTGCCCGTGACCAAGCCGGTTTCGAAACGCGTTTGCAAGTCGGATTCGAACACTGTAGCTCGCACCAGCTCCGTCGAGCGCTCTGCCAAAGCAGACAGTTGCGAGACGCCAATTTCGTGATCAAACGTTACAAGTACATTGCCGAGATCGAAATAGACAAAACGTTGATGCATTACTCAGATTTCTTATCGAGGACTTTGATACGAATATTGCGATACCAAGCTTCGGTCGGCGGACCGGAGTGAATCTGCAGGCCGATGATACCCGTGGTGGCGATGTCGTCAGCTTTTTCCTCGTAGTCAACCGTTAGATGGTCGTTGAGATAGATCTGAATGTGCTCACCTTTGGCGATCACGCGCAGCTCGTTCCAGTCACCCTCCTTGACCCACTTCGGCAGCTGCTCGCGCGGCGCTTCGGCCAACATCTCGCGCCGTCGCGATTCATCGTACAACGCACCCCAAATGGATCGATCAAAGGCTGCTCCGACATCACACTGATATCCCGAAACTTCAGTACTGCCGGGAACTCGCTGAGATCGGAATTGAACACCAGCATTGTTGCCGGTGCCTTTGAGCTTAACCTCGAAACGCAATTCGAAGTCGCCATATGCTTGTCGGCTGCAGAGGAACTCGTTGTGGGGAATCTCCTTGTCCATGCGTCCAGCCACAATGGCTCCCGCCTCGACGCGAAAATATTCAAGATTCCCTTCCCAGCCGTCGAGTGTCTTGCCATCAAAGATGGGAGTGAACTCTTCCTCCGCAGCTCGCTCATCTGCGATGCACAGGTGGCAGTTGAACAACGCAACGATCATTGCAAAGACAAGTTTGATTTTCATGAATTCTATCGGAGACAGTAAGAAATAGTTCAAATTGATCATATGCCGCACAATTACCATGGCGGTTCTCGACAAGCCATCCTACACACTCTGGCCCTGGATAAGTAGACTGGTGATCGATCGACTTAACGATGATAACCCGCCATCCTTAAAAACCCCCAATTTGCCACGCGAAATAGCATCTTAACATGACCCAAATCAACAAATTTAGCAGTCGCATTACCCAACCCAAAAGCCAGGGAGCTTCGCAAGCGATGCTCTACGCGACTGGCTTAACTCCAGAAGACATGAACAAAGCTCAGGTGGGGATCGGAAGCGTCTGGTACGAAGGCAATTCGTGCAACATGCACTTGAACAAGCTCTCAGAAGCGGTCAAGGAAGGAGTTACCCAAGCTGGTTTGGTCGGAATGCGGTTCAATACAATCGGCGTCAGCGACGGGATTTCGATGGGAACGGACGGGATGAGCTATTCACTCCAGTCTCGCGATCTTATTGCCGATTCGATGGAAACCATCATGGGCGCGCAGTGGTACGATGCACTGATCGCTCTACCCGGTTGCGACAAGAACATGCCGGGTTGTTTGATCGCCATGGGACGTCTCAACCGTCCCGCATTGATGGTCTACGGCGGGACCATTCGGCCCGGCAAGTGGAACGGACAGTCGTTGGATATCGTCTCCGCGTTCCAGTGCTACGGTCAGTATCTTTCGGGTGAAATCAGCGATGAAGAACGAGAAGAGATCGTGCGGCGTTCATGTCCCGGCGCCGGTGCCTGCGGAGGCATGTACACCGCCAACACCATGGCATCCGCAATCGAGGCGCTGGGGATGAGTCTCCCCTACAGCGGTTCGATCCCGGCCGAAGATCCAGCCAAAATCGTCGAGTGCCATCAGGCGGGAGCAGCGATCTTGCATCTGCTCGAACAGGACATTAAGCCGCGCGACATCATGACGCGCGAGGCCTTCGAAAATGCGATGGTGGTCGTGATTGCGCTGGGCGGTTCAACCAACGCGGTCCTGCACTTAATCGCCATGGCCCGCAGCGTCGGCATCAACTTGACCATCGATGACTTCCAAGCGGTGAGCGACCGCGTACCGTTCATCGCGGACCTCAAGCCAAGCGGAAAGTTTGTTCAAGAGGATCTGCATTCGGTCGGAGGTACCCCTGCCGCCATGAAGTACTTGCTCGAAAAAGGATTTCTCAATGGCAATTGCATGACCGTGACCGGTAAGACCCTTGGTGAAAATCTCCAATCTGTCCCGCCGCTCAAAGAAGGTCAAACGATCATTCAAACGATCGAAAAACCGATTAAAGAAACGGGGCACATCCAAATCTTGCGCGGCAATTTGGCACCAGAAGGCGCTGTTGCCAAGATCACCGGTAAAGAGGGGCTCGTGTTTTCGGGCACCGCCAAGTGCTTTGATAGCGAAGAGCTCATGCTGGCTGCCTTGGAACAGAAAAAAATCGTCAAAGGAGATGTCATCATCATCCGCTACGAAGGTCCTCAAGGTGGCCCCGGGATGCCTGAGATGCTAACACCAACTTCGGCCATCATGGGCGCTGGACTTGGCAAAGACGTAGCTTTGCTGACCGACGGTCGTTTTTCTGGTGGATCCCACGGATTTATCGTCGGACACATTACGCCAGAAGCACAGGTTGGTGGCCCCATCGCTCTGGTTCAAGACGGTGATCAAGTAACCATCGACGCCAACAGCAATCGACTCGACATGAGCGTGTCTGAAGAAGAGCTCCAGAGACGTCGCGCAAATTGGCAAGCTCCACCATTAAAAGCGACTCGCGGAACGCTCTACAAGTACATCAAGAATGTAAAGAGTGCCTCAGAAGGATGTGTTACGGACGAGTAGGTCACTCTCGTAGGTCACTCTCGCCGAGAGTGACCAATTACGCACTCGTGCCGCAAGTAGGTCGCTCCTGCCGGGAGCGACCAGGTAGGTCGCTCGTGCCGCGAGTGACCTACTTGATGCGTGCGTCGAGCCAAAACACCTGATCGCCATATTGGCCATAATCCCCTTTTTCGACGATCAGCACGACCAACTTGGCTCCAGTTAGATCGATGTCCACCAACTCTCCGATCGGCGACGACTGCACAGGCTGGTTTGCTTGTTCTGCGGCGGAACCCACGGTGCTGCGGGATAGCTTGAATTCTTTGACCGTCTCCAGCTTGCCTCCGCGGGCGACGAGCACTTGGCAAACCACGCTTCCAAGCGTTTCCAGCGACTGTGGATGCGGGGGCGCCAAGACAACTTGGGAAAGCAATCGCGCGGGACTCCCATCCCAGCGATAAGCGACCTGGGATGAACTGTGCAACGCGAGTCCCTTGGAAACGATCCCATGATTCAAATTTAACGGTCGGCGCTGCACGTCCACGTCGCGCCCCAGCTCCCAATTGAGCTTAGTTTCCGTCGCGTTGCGATAATTGGCCGGCTGCAAGTCGCTCAAGTAGGTAACGCCTGGAACGGCTTCGGCGATATAACGGACGGCGTTTGCGAATCCCGCAGGCGGATCTAGACTATCGACTCGCAGGTTCGACATCAGTTGCATCGAAACCGCACCTTCGCCAGCTACGTCCAGTGAATTGAGTCGCAGCAATGTGCCGTCGGACAATCCAAGCGTGTGACCAGCGGCAGCGGGAAGCGGTCCAGCCAATGTCGGACTGAACACGATCGCAGCCACACTCGAAAAGTCGATCGAAGTGATTTGGGCTTGAGCATCCAGCGTAAACTGCTCGGCATTACTGGCATCGCTGGGCCAACGGATAACACCCGCGACCCGTTGTCGATTTAATAACCACACCACATCTTGCCCACCATCGGCAGCCATCATCTGCCGCTGCAATTCAACCCACCTGGAAAATGAGGCTGGAGGATTCACCACAATGCCACGCACGGTCGATAGCTCGATCGCCGGAATATCGAGCCAATCGCTATCAATTTTGAGCGTGGAACCACCCCCGAGTTCAATTTCGCCGACGAGCCAACTGCCATCATTCAGCCACACTGCTTGCTGCTTTAAGATGCCGGGCCAACTGCCCCAGCGAACCACTTGCGATCGGGCAATGGGCTGATCGATCTTGGAAAACTGCCAGCCAGTGGGCGTGATGGTCTGCAGTTCCGCCAAGGGCGTAATCGACGATGCGCGGTGCAATTGCTGAGCGACCCCCGGAGCCGCAAGACAGCTCAGGAGCCAACCGCAGCAACAGGCCCAGCAGACGGCGCAATTCAACTTGCCACTGGCAGAGGTCCGTATGCTGCGTATTAAAACGGTGAGCAACTTAAAAACTCCGTCGTGGCGCCGATTGAAATTCCTTGAGAATCGCATCGATCGGGCGTTCAGCTGGTGGATCGTCAAATTGCTTCGGATCAAGTCGACGAACGGCACCCGGATTGTTGGCCTCTTTACCACGGCGGAATACATCGATCGTTGCTCGTGACGGTAGTTCAGTTCCACCGGGTAGCGGAAACCACCCAACACTCTTGGGCACATAGTTGATATCCTCGATCGGATTTGGGCTCTTGCCTGTTCGATCGATGGCAATTGACTGCAGATGCTCTTCATAGACGCTGATATCGTAATAAGCGGAGGCAGGGACTGCCGTTACCAACTGCTGTCGATCCCACACCCCGGCCGTCGAACGAATTTCAATCGTCTCAACGATGGTTGCCCCAGCATCGCGATCGAGCGAAACTGTCTTGCTACTATTGGGTTCGATGCGAATGGTCTCAAAGCTGTTGCCAAGTCGCACATCACCCAGCAGTACCAACAGTGCATAACGATGGCTGTTAACCAAGTCGATTTGAGCGGGAGGAAGCTGCGGATTGGCGTGAACCTCGCGACTCACCGATCGCCAGAATGGATCAAAAGTGGGAAGCACGGGAGCCGTGATGGGCACCCATAATTGTGGTGGGGCGAAGTTCATTACCTGCAAAGCCAGTTGACCGTTGCCCAGGTGAGTCAGGCAGCGGCCTGGAAAAAATGCGTTCTCGAGGAGATAGTTCTGCTGCCCACGTCCGGCGTGTACTTTCCACAGTTGTTTTGCATCTTGAGAAAGTGGTTGTAGCGCGAGTGTGCGTCCATTGGTGGTGCTGACGGCATACACGCGACCGCGACTATAGGTCTCCAGCCTCACATAGCCAGCACCAGCGGGAGCAACCCACCAATCGTTGGCCAGCTTGGAGCCTGCTTGCACGGCTCGTAGTTCACTACCCGACTCGCGCGCCAACAGCCAAGGCGAGTTGCCTTGGTCGAATGCCGCCAACTGCAACATCTCCGCCGCTTGTTGCTCCTGGGCTCGCTGAGTTATCGCGTCGAACAAGTCGCTGCGCCGGAAATCGCCCAGCGGATCCAACTCGCGATGACCAGCCATGTCCGGCGGAAGTACTAGCGTTTCGGAAGGTAAAGCAGGGCGTTGAGAAGAACGATCCGCAGGAAGTCCCGTCGCTTGAATTGTCATTTGACTGGTTCGATACTCAACCGCCGAGCTATCTTGTTGAGCTCCACCTCGTATAGCTCCGCGTAGCGTTCCGATCTGCATATTTCCGTGGTTGGATACCGGCCAGCGCAGTACTTGTCGTGCACTGCGATCGAAGTAGCCCAGCCAATCGCCATCGGCTGAGTCAAATCGCGGTTCGCGTCGGTACCGAGTAATCTCGCCAGTGGAACTCGTCACCTGCAGCAGGTCCTCGGTCAAGACGGCTTGTGAGTGAACGCCAAGCTGGGGAGCTGATAACTCAAATTGTTGTTGCCCGATCGCTAACGAACTGAACAAGCCAACCGAAAAACACACACAGAAAATGGTCTGCTTGTTCATAAGGCACCCTAATTCCGTTATCGCTGAAAGATGGGGAGTACCGTCCGTGGCATGTTGAGGATCATACAGGCCATGGCCGTCCCATATTCTACACTATTAAAGTCGGACCAGCCTCCTTTTGGATTCCGTAGGGCGAGTAGACTGCGCTTTAGCCCTCGATACCATTTGTCCCACGCCTCACCTCCTTGGTGGCCGTAAGCTTGCACAGAGTAGTAGTGTGCGTAGTAGAAGAACGAATTGCGTTCAGGCGAATTATTGCTAGCGGCGTTTGAGTCCAAGTATTCGATGGCGGCAATGATTTCTGGACCGTCGTAAATGCCAGCGCTGTGCAGGGCAACAACTGCGGCGGCGGTGAGCGGAAAGCGACTTTCACCACCCGTGATCAGATACATAAAGCCACCGTCTGCGTTTTGGCTACGTCGCACATATTCGACGGCGCGGTCAATGGTCTCTTTGGGGACACTAATTCCAGCATTCCTCGCGGCTCGGAGCGCCATCATTTGAGAAACCGTGACGGACAAATCCGCTTCTTCCGGCTTGGGGTTGTATCGCCAGCCCCCTTCGTCGTTTTGCGTATTGATAATTAGTCGCACTGCTGACGATAGTTTGGGACGCACCTCCAGCGCCGGATCCGTCCCGAACAACTCGGCTAGGAACAGGGTGCCGAAGCCGTGGTCGTACATCGGTCCATGGCTCGTCTCTCTACCGGATAAGAAGCCACTGGCTTGGACTTGTGACAACACATACTTGCCAATTCGCCGCAACGAATCTCCCGCCTCACCAACACCTGATCGCACACCGCGACTGAGCAGCGCCAAGCCGACGAGCGAACAGACACCGACCCACCTGCCCTGATCGGACGGGAATGTTCCGTCATCATTCTGGATCGACATGAGAAAGGTCAATCCACCGCGGACCGCCTGATCCACTTCGGCATCGTACAACTCATCCAGATCCTGTCGCGGCGGAAACGGATCGGCGGCCGAGTTTGGCTCTGGAGCTGGTGCCGGCATAGGCATAGGAGCGGCCCACGCCGGTTTGACTCCGAGTCGTCCGGCCGAGCCCATGAAGCTGGTTGCCAGAAGAATGGATTGCCGTCGCGAAAGCAGCGTAGGCGGGTGGGACACAGCAGTTTTCATCGACCCGTTTTCCTTCAGTTCAAAGTCAGCCGCCGGCGCTAGCCGCGGGCCAGTATCGATTTGGTTATAAATGAGCGGTCAAAAATGGGAAACCGAGCCCCGCGGAATCGGTTGCCGACAATCACTTCAAATATGACCAAAGTCAGGCGGCGCCAACACCAGTGCATCCTACGCGGAAGGGTCTTTATTTTTAACCCCATATTTTTAACCCAACCCCATACGAGCCACCGTTCGAACATGGAAACACAAAGTCACAGAGGACACAGAGTGAAATGTAAGGCAGTGGCAGGCAAAGGAATGTGGGCAGAGGAATGAATTCGGTAGTCAGTACCGTTAGGTCAACATGCAAGTGGGAAGCTCGCCCTGTTTAAACTGCAAGCCTACGGTCATCCAGCAACTACATCAGCCGTGGGCCGCGGACCATTTTCGACTGGGTTATAAATGCGAAGGCTATAACACAAGCTCCCGGAGCAATTGTGGCAGGACATTCCAAGTGTCCATATAGGTCGCTTCCAAAGGAACGTTGATATAAAAGTCATTGTGCAGAAATAGAGGCATGTCGGGAATTGACATTCCCACAGAATACGGTTCGACATAAGCGGTCTTGATCGGCGCTACTTGATAGGCTGCGAGTGTTAGTGTGCGATCGTCCGGAAACTGAAACGGTTCGTCCGTAATCTCATCCCAGATTGCTTTGTGGATCCCTTGCGGATCGCGCGGTCCCGGCGGAAATGGATCGATGATTAGTAAGTTGATACCGTCATACAATAGGTCGACCGTTTTCTCAACGAACGACCGCAGCGCATGCCGCGACTCTTTATTGCCTGGGGAGACCACTTCAACCACGGCCACGACCTTACCGAGCGAATGTCGTATGACCACGCGATTGGCCTTGGCCGCATAACGTTCGCTTTCGACCGGAATGACAAACTCAGTTTTTGGTTTGGGCAGCGTCTCCGACATGGTTGCCACCGTACCTCTGCCAGCACCAAACAGGATGTCGTTCTGTTGCAGCGTGACCACATCCGGCTCCGGGCCTCCCACAACCTGTTCGGCCATGGCGATCATCCCTCGGGGCAATAAACCGGCGTTCAGACGATTCGTGATCGCTGACAACCAAAGATAGTGAAAGTTATGGTAGATCCCCGCTTGAACGCGAGACCAGTCGTGCATGGGCATCTTGAGTAGCCTTTGTTCGGGGTTTACGGTGCGACTGCGGTTCACCTTAGACAACATGCGATTCACATCATAGTCGCTGAATGTGCACCCAGAGCATGTTCATTCATCAGGTCGATTACTGATCTGCTTTCGCGGGGCTTCGAACATTGCTTGCAACTTTTCTAAACTTTGCCCCATCAGTTCTTCGTTGGACGATTCCGGAAGGCCAAGTAGCGATTGAAGTATCCGAATCGTGTTCCCCTTTTCTCGAGCCTCGCCAAGTGTTATCCCTCTCGCTTCGCCTCTTGCTTCACCCTTCTTGATCAACTGGTCGGCTACCGAACCGGGCTCGGGTTGGACAGGCCAGAATTCAGAAACTAATTCGCTCATCTTCTCTTCTCCCACAATCGGATTGACCGACATTACATACATGGGGCGACTGGATGCGTTCCTCTCGCGCCCTCTCAGGAGCCTGTTCGGCAAACGGATCTTCGGAATCGGAGTTGTCAGCGGTGTTCATCCAGTGCATTGTACCGGAAGAGACGCAGGCGGGTTTGTGCCAGTTGGTCTACTGGCTAAGTCCCCAAGCGCTTTCCCCACGTCATTCCCGAGGCTGGCTACTGATCTGTTTTCGCAGGGCTTCGATCATTGCTTGCAACTTTTCTAAACTTTGGCCCTTCAGCTCATCGTTGGTCGATTCCGGAATGCCAAGCAGCGATTGAAGTATCCGAATCGTGTTCGCGGTGGCTCTTGCCTCGCCTCTTGCCTCGCCTCTCGCCTCGCCTCTCGCTTCACCCTTCTTGATCAACTGATCGGCTACCGAACCGGGCTCGGGTTGGACAGGCCAGAACTCAGAAACTAATTCGCTCATCTTCTCTTCTCCCACAATCGGATTGACCGACATTACATACACCCTAATCGTATCTAGCAGATTCCCCGCCTGTTGCGGGCTCATGACATGCGAGAGCATCTCGAACAACACGCGGAGCACTCCCCCCAGACTCGTCTCTCGCCCATATTTTAGCAGCGTCAAGGTGACTTGCAAAATCGGATGGCCAACCATCGCAGCGTCATCCATGCGGCCGACATCCAGAATGGCCAGTTCCAAGGCTGGCACGTAACGCTTCCAACTATCGGGAACCGGAATCAGTTCCGCCAAGCTGCGACTGGAACGCCATGGGCCAACCCCGTTGTAGATCACCCACGGGAGGATCGGGACCAGTGGCTGGTCATTGGCCAAAGCGTTTTCCCAGATGCGGACGATATAACCGAGCATCTGGACCACCGTCTTTTGATCGTCGGTGCTCTTGTGATCAATCAACACGAAGATGTAGACATAGTTCGTCTTCATTCCGACGCTCTGGACGATCTCGTCGGAAACTTCCACGGAGAAGAGTCGATCGGCAAATCGACGCCTGAGATTTTGGTCGATGAAGCTTGTGTCCACCGCAGCCAGTGTATCCAGTTTCAAATGCTCGACAACTTCTCTCGGCAGGTGATTTGTCAAGAGAGTTCGGGCGGCTTCGATTTGTTGCAGAGTTTGATTGATCAACCGATCATGGGGCGACTGGATGCGTTCCTCTCGCGCTCTCTCAGGAGCCTGTTCGGCAAACGGTTCTTCGGAATCGGAGTTGTCTGCGGTGTTCATCCAGTGCATTGTACCGGAAGAGACGCAGGCGGGTTTGTGACTAATGCATGGTTATCCGGTTATCCCGCAACGACATCAGCCGCAGTTTTTTTTTGGCGGCGAGTGCGACGCGCGATGGCCGCTTCAATAAATCCGGCAAACAAAGGATGCGCTTTGGTCGGCTTGGATTTAAACTCCGGATGGAACTGAACCGCCAAGAACCAGGGATGGTCTGGGATTTCGATGATCTCCACCAATCCTCCATCGGGACTGGTCGCCGCAAAGCGGAAGCCATGGGCTTCGTACTGCTGACGATAGGTATTGTTGAATTCATAGCGATGGCGGTGGCGTTCGTCGATGTTTTCACGCCCGTAAAGTGCATGCGACATCGAACCTTCGATCAACTTGCCGGGCTGGCTTCCCAGTCGCATGGTGCCGCCCATTTGGGTGATCTCAAGTTGTTCGTTCAGGAGGCAGATCACCGGATGCGGCGTGTTCTTATCAAACTCGGTCGAGTGCGCGTTGGCCAGTCCAATCACGTTGCGACCATACTCGATCACCGCGCACTGCATGCCCAAGCATATTCCGAAGAATGGAATTCCTTTTTCGCGCGCATAACGAATCGCTTGCACTTTGCCTTCGATGCCGCGTTCCCCAAAGCCGCCTGGAACGAGGATGCCATCGTAGCCAGTCAACAGGCACTCGGGACCCTCATTTTCAATATCGGCACTTTGAATTCGCCCAATTCGGATTTGAGCATGATGATGAATGCCCGCATGATCGAGCGATTCATAGATCGATTTGTAAGCATCCTTGTGCTCGGCGTATTTCCCAACCACCGCGATGCTAATTTCATGTTGCGGATTGCGCAACCGATGCAAAATTTCGTTGATGGGATCAAGGTTCGGCGAGCCCGCGGTCAGGCCAAGACGCTGAACAATCAATTCATCAAGACCGTTGGTCACCAAGCTCAGTGGCACTTCGTAAATCGAAAAATCTTTGTCGCGTTCTTCGATGACGGCCTGCGGCTTCAAGTTGCAGAAGAGAGCGATCTTTTCGCGCTCTTCGCGTGAAATGGGTTGTTCGCAGCGGCAGATGAGGATGTCGGGTTGAATACCGATTTGCCTTAGTTGTCCGACGGAATGTTGCGTTGGCTTGGTTTTGAGTTCCCCGGCTGCTTTTAAGTAGGGAACGAGCGTCAAGTGAATAAAGAGACAGTTCTCTTGTCCAGCGATCAGCGGGTATTGGCGAATGGCCTCCAGGAAGGGCAGGCTCTCGATATCTCCCACCGTGCCACCGATTTCGGTGATGACGACGTCCACATCATGTTCACCCACTTTGCGAATCACACTCTTGATTTCGTCGGTGATGTGCGGAATGACCTGGACGGTTTTTCCCAGAAACTGACCCTTGCGTTCTTTTTCGATCACCGAGAGGTAAATCTGCCCCGTGGTGTAGTTTGAATCGCGCGTCAACGGACCTTCGGTAAAGCGTTCGTAGTGGCCCAGGTCCAAATCCGTTTCGCTACCGTCGTCGAGCACATAGACTTCGCCGTGCTGGTAGGGGCTCATTGTGCCGGGATCGACGTTGATGTACGGGTCGAGTTTTTGCATGCGAACTCGCAGCCCGCGAGCTTCCAGCAGCATGCCGATGGAGGCGCTGGTCAGCCCCTTTCCAATGGAGCTAACCACACCACCCGTCACGAATATATGTTTGGTCATAAAAATCCATCAAAACAGGCGAGCCAGACGGGAGCAAAAACGCGGATTGTTGAACAACGCAATCCAGCCCTTGATCTTATCCGCAGCCACCCAGGGCGCAAAGCCTGCAGAGCCAAGCCAGGGAGCGAGAAAGCAATCCGTCCAGCCACTCCGCCAAGAGAAGGGAAATGCAGGTTGCGATGCGAAAGAGGAGACCGCACCGGTGACGGAAGTTTGCGTCACCGTTCGGGCTGCCGTAAAGGTCAAGGTGCTCGATCGGGTCGGGGCGCCCGTAAGAAGGTCTGCTCCAACTCGGCAAAATTTGTGTTCAACATAATTCGTTCGGGCTTAAAAAGATCCGGGTCGAGCAGTTCGGTTTGAATTTTCTTGTCGAATCGCCAGTCGTTGAACTGGACTTCAATATCGGTTTCGTATCGATCGTAGTCGAGTTTGAACAGATCATGGTTAGCCCATCTAATGACTCGACTTGGTACCCAGCGATCCTCCCCGCTTTTTTCCCAGGCGATGCGCGTGGTGGTATAATGTGCAAATTCCGACAATTGCTCCACCTTAATGTCAAGGTAATTGACCGGGTTACCTTTTTTCGAATATGTCTTTGTTGACTCGATTAGCCATTCGGGTTCACGGGCAAATGTGACAACAGCTACCGATAAACCAGACTCATGGACTAAGTAGGCTCGCCATTTTCGATTATCAAGGTACTCTGTTTTGAATACGTGGCACGCGCGCCAGTCGGCTTCCTGTTGTGCCGCATCGAGCTGTAACGAACAGGTCACCGCTCCTAGGTACGGGGTGAACTGGTAGTGCATGTCGGTACGTGCCTCGCGAATATTCTCAAACTGCTTCACGGCTGCACCGACTTTCGTATCCCAACTGTAGAACACTTTGTCAGGCAAAATCAAATTATGTTCGAGCATGGACATACTGCCAGGATCAAACGGGTTGGTCTCGCATATGTCGAACCGAATGATGGGCGTGCCCTTAACAGTTGATTTGACCTTTCGAAATATCTTCTCGGTGTAACTAGGATCTGAATCTGGTTTGTCTCTATGATGTTTGACCTTAATAACTCTGACCGTTACCTGAAACTCTTGGTCGATTTTATTGGCTTCCTCCAAGAATTTATCGATTTTGGCCTGCGCTTCCTCCTTTGGATCGCCGGCCACACCGTAGCCACTGCTGACGGAGACTAGCACGCAGAGTGCAATTTTCAGAATGTGCATGGGAGCGTCCTATTCAACAGGTGGTTCTATAGTACACTCGAACGTTTGATTGATCTGGTAACGTGCCAAAAAGTACATTCTGACCTCACCGCGTGCACAGTCGAACACAGGGCCTACTGGTCGCTGGACGCATTTACATTCCGATGTCTTAAAACAATTGATGGTGTCAATTTCATCAAGTCTACGTCCGATAATTCCTGGCTCAATGTTGTGGTATTTTGGGACTGCCGTTGCTGCACCGGAGTTAATAATAACAATTTCAACATCGACTCCAGTTTCATCTCCAATTTCTTCTCCCGTGCATACTTTTTGAGGTAGGCCGGCAGGATAGGGTACACTCCTTGCAACACACTGTTGACTGAAGTTGCAGGACGTTCCGGGGTAACCAGGCGATACTCCGTCGACGAATAAAGCAATGGCTTCGAGATCGTCGGGGCAGTACTCATCTTCTGGGTTTTCTTCCGGGTCTACGCAAATCGATTGTGGATTGATTTTAATGTAAATAGTTTCCTGTCCTCCAGGACCACCTGGTTGTGAGAAACACGGATCCGTTAAGAGAATCATTAAGGCGAATAGACTTAATTTTTGTAACATTTGAGCGATTCCACTTTTTACGAAACTAAGGAATAAAAACGGGGAAAACGTTGTAGCGGCGTTTGAATTCATCAAATGGAATAGTTAAATCAACCGGGTACTCGCGCACATGAAAGATGAGAAAGCATTTATCATCTTGCAAAAACTGGTCGAATGGAGGGTAAACGGTCGCAGAAATATTCAAACGATAGGCATCGCTGCTCCCGATTCGAACTTGGTTCGAGGCGGTATCGGGGTCAATGACAAGCACTCGGTTGTCTTCATTCGCAATCAATAAAGCTTCCACCGTTCCACGCTGTTGCGTCAGTTTCTTGACGATGATCCGCGAAAAATATCCAGTCGATTGTCGACTGCCAATGTAATTCTCAAGGCGAATTGAAGCAGGGGCGACTTCGAGACGAGCACGTGTTGTAAATTTGAGCAATTCTTCCATTTGTTGATCTGGCTCGTTTGCATACGCGAACGGCCCGACGATTAATGCGGCAACGTTGCGATCCGGAATAGTCGCCTCTTCTTTCAGTCCAAACGTAACCTGATAGCCATCTTCAACCTCTTCGATTCGGTCGATTTTGAGTTGATCTGACTTAAGCTCGACCTTTTCAATGTCTGTCAGTCGTATCTCAGGAACAGCGCGGAGCAAAAGCACAGTTCCTTTGCCACTGTCGTTCAACTCAATCCAATTGTCCTGCGGGCGAATAGGTGGAAGGCTAATTCCGCCAAGGCGAAGTTGTCCTATTTCAAAACGTTTGAGTTGTTCGACGTCTTTGCTATCACCAACAACTCCCGTTAAAGTCACTTGTTCACGCACCGCATCTTTCGGGGCGCGAATGCCAATCCGCAAATAGGTCGTCTCACCTGGCTGCATCACCAACTCTGAAGGCGCTTTGACCGACACGCAACGGCAGGAAACCGTCGCTTTGATATCACGAACAACTTGTCCTGCACCGTTCTGGATAGGAAGGTTAAAATAGACCATTTGGCCTTCAACGAGCGTTGGTAATGCAATCTCAGCGTCCGGATTAGAAGTCTTTACAACGAAAGTGCTCAACACGGTCGACGTTTCAGACTCGTCCGCAGGCGATATTTCTTGCGCTACTAAAAATTCTGAAACACAGACAAATAAGACGGGGGAGAGAATAAACCCAATGCGACGAAACCATAGCATCGGCGAAGCCCTTGTGCTGGGGAAAGACAATAAACTATAGATTCCGCACAAATCGACCGTTGGGAACAGTTTAGATAATATCGTTTTCGAGTTTCGTTTTCGAGTTTTTGTTAAGCAAGTTTTGTCATCGATGTGTTTGGACACTTAGTATCTGGTTGATATTCGAGCAAGCTTGAATCCGCTAGAATTGGGGTATCCCTGGCGCGGTGACGTGTTATGGACGCTCAATTGGATGAGCACTCAACGAACTTACGAGTTTTAACGAACAACGTTTTCGCGTGGATCAAACGGGAGGGGTTGGTATGTCGACTTACTGTTCAGGTTGGTTGGTGTGGGCGTTGTTCGCATGGCAGATTGCGGGAGCTAACCACACGGTGGTGTTGCCAAGCTCAAATTATTGGGAAATCTCCCAAGATATCGTCCGTAGCGCTGACCTGCGGCTTGTGTTTGAGATCTCGCCCGGGCAAAACCAACAAATCAAGGAGATGCGCAGTCGCGTCTCAGAAATGATTGCTCTTGAGAGGAGTCAGCTATCACAAGCTGGCATTAGGTTATCGGCCCAAGAGTTGTACTTGGAGTTCGACGATATCGTCGAGGCTGAGCTTGCGCTGATTTTGAATGAAGAGCAGATGGCTCAACTCAGACCAACCATGATGCGAGTTCGTTTTAAAACCGGTTGTTCTCCATTTTATGACCTAGAGATTTTAGGGTTGCTAAAGCTCGATGCAGAGGAATCTAAGAAGTTGTGGGACAAGCTTGAGGTCAGGAACGAAAGCCTCCAAAAAAAAGACTTGGAGTCCAACGAATTGGTTTCGCGCAGAATCGTCGAGGTCCTTCCCGCACAGGCACAACAGCGTTTTGTAGACTTTGCAGGGAGTGAATTCGTTGACGGAGTTCAACCTGCTCCTCAAGCGGAGCAAAACGGCATACCCTTACATCACTTGGAGTATGCGTCGCATGCATTAGGTCTGGCTGTGGCGAACGCCGACTGGCAGCGCGACGCGAAGTTAACCCCAACGGAAATTGCAAGTCTTGCTCAAGCCCAATCCCAACTGCAAGAGCGGTTCTCACTGAACAATATGCGGCCAGGCGGCTTCAAGAGTTTTTCTGCACTGCAGGAAGCCCAGGAAAAAGCTACGTACCAGACATTGACAGAGCTACTTGCCGACCAGCAGTTGGGATCCCTCATGCGAAAGGTCGCGAACGAGTCGTTTGTGTCGCAACCCATGTTTTGGCTCGACAAAGCGGAATTCGTAACCTACCTTCAACTCACGGCGGATGAGTTGCAGAAGGTGCGAGAGACCGCCAAGTCCGAGTTGGATCGGCACGCAACCGAAATGCAGATGCTCGATAAGCAAACGTTTAAAGAGTTAGTCAGAGAACTGCCAGAATCGCAGCAGGGGTTTCTGACTGAAGTCTTCGACGGTGTATTTGACAACAAGCGTTTTACGTTCTTCGTGTTTCCTCGATCTCCCCGACGAGGCACTTGAATACAGGTACGTTATTCAACTTGCGTCTCTATCAACTTAATATTTGGACGTTGTTCGCGCGGGCTCGAACAGTTAGCAAATGCGGCTACGGTAATTGAACAGGGAGGGCACTTAGTGACCGTACCTGCTGTTCGGTGAACTTACTGAATGCAGATTGAACCGCTTGCATGGCGTCTTGCGTGGCGGCACCGTGTTGGAGAGCGCGATCGAGTTGCGTGTTGGCACCCAGTCCCAGGCCCTCGAGCGTGTTGATGAGTGAGGCGATTTGCGGATCAGCGCGAAGTCTTTCAAGTTGTTCACCCGCTTGCATGCTTGCATCGCTTTCCCCTTGAAAACTCCTGACCAAAAACCAGTTACCTGGCGCTTCCATCGCAAAAAAGTGGGCGTTCACAACAACTTTGGTGGATAGCAAGTTCTGCTCCAGCCGCGTGATGAGCACTCCGCGAAAGCCATCGCGCTCCGCTTCGGCCGTCACCGCGTGCCACCAATCGCCACGCTCGGCAGGTGGCTTAAACTCTGGCAAACCGAGTTCGGCGCCAAGCCGACTGATCGCATCCGCGCCGCTCCCACCAAGCAACTGTCCCACCAACGCCTGGGCATCCACGTCGCTGCCCTTGCGGAACAGTTGTGTGCCAGTTCCTTGGAATTCAAGCGGTTCCAGCATGTGGAATTCAACGAGCGCCTGCCGCGCGGCCCATTGCCGAGGCGATTGCGTGTGTATCACCGGCAGATCGCCTGTCAAGTCAACTTGCTCTTGTGTGGGATCAACATTGCGTTCGGACAACTGCCGTAACAGGCTGGCGGTTGGAGTGGTTACCACGTTCGCCAAGCGATGTTGGTAAGCAATCCCAGCGATGTGGCGACGATCGGGCGGCTGGATCGTAAGCTTGCGTATCTCGTCGCTGGCAAGTTCTCGTGTGAGGAAAAAGCTCTCATCGGCGTCGGGCTTGGTTGCGGCAAGCTTGTCGCGCTCAAGTTGTAGAAAACGCTGGAAGCGATCCGCCCCGGCCTGTTCAGCGATCCACTGGTCCAGACGCGTTAAGAGCTCTTCGCGTGCAGCTTGTTGTGCAGCCGTTTGGGCGTCCGACCATTCGGTGGCCAGTTTCGGATGGGTCGTCTGCAACCACACTCGTTCCACCGCCACGCTCGCACTGCCGTCTAGTGAGCGTTGCAACACAAACCCGTACACGCGCTGTCCGCTCGACAGGTCAATGCGGTCGACCCCCAATCGCCCATCGTCGACTTGTGGCAATTGTCCCAGCGCCGTTGATGCGAGCAGAGTCAGTGAAGAGAGCAAGGTGAGCGAAGGCAGCAGAGCAATTGCCGTTACGATTCCAAGCATCGAGTTGCATCGAATTCTCATGGCCATGCTCATTCTTCCGTGGTGGATTTTGCTAAAAATCCAAAATGCTGCGTTCCTACGTTAAGAATATCTCGATTTTATAGCACGGATGGCAAAGCCGGAGCACGGATGTTCCAGCTACCAGTCACTTGCGGAAATTCCGCAAACCTTGCGATCCCCCACAACTCACAACTCACTCCTTATCCACGATCGCCAGCCGCTTTTCCGCTTCCTGCAGAGCTTCGGCATAGACATCGCTCAGCAGGATTGGCTGTCCACCAGCTTGTTTCGATGCGTCCGCGGCTTGCATGAAAGTCATCATCTCTATGGTCTCAGCGGTTGGCACGGGCACTTCGGCTCCAAGAAAAAAGTCGGCGATGCGATCTACCAACGGGCCATACCCCTGATACTTACCGCTCAAGTCGATCGTCTTCTCGCCGAACACAACCAAGCCGTAATCCGCCTTGCCTTGGCGAATTCCGCGAAAGGTGCCGATGCGTCCACCTTCCCACATCCCTACGACTACGTCCGTCCCATCGGAGCTCATGCGGGTGACCTGCCGGCAACCGTCGCCCATCACGGTATACAGCGACTCGACGCCATGGATGCCGTACCAAAACAGATCGCTGTGCGTAGGATCTAACGAGCAGGGGCTCCAAGCGGCAGCGCCGACAACTGTACCGCGCAGCTCCGCATCGTCACGAAAGCGGATGATGCTGGGGCTGAATCGCAACGAAGAGCTACTAAACCACTTGGCCTGATACTTTTTGGCTGCCATGTCGATCGCGATGGCATCGGCCAGATCCGCGGCCAGTGGCTTGTCGATGAACACCGGCTTGCCGGCTCGGAAAACGGGAATGGCCTGCTCCAAGTGTTTCCGCCCATCGACGCTTTCGAGCAACACCGCATCCACTTTAGGGAGCAATTCGTCGATGCTGTCGACAATTTCGATCCCCATATCTCGAATATCTTTGGTGAAGCCCGCGACGCGATCGCGACTGGAGGCCAGGTCATCGCTACCGCCTGGGTAAGCGGCCACAACCTTCATTTTTGCAAGATTGCCAGTGGCCGATTCCGCATTAATCTGCTTGGCGAAGGCGATCACATGCGAGGTGTCCAGTCCAATCATGCCAATTCGCAACGGTTCATCGGCGTTGGTTGGAGTAAGACCGAGGCAAAGGCCCGTGATCACCACACAAGCCAGGATTGGATTCAAAAAACGGTTGCTACTCATGTGGATTGCCTAAATAAACGAGTTTGCCTGCTGATCGCTTGACGCGCCAGTCGCCATTATAGACCGTTCGGTTGATGGACAGTATTTCCCAAGTAGTAGATCTTGTTTGTAAATCTCCTCTTGCTTGAAATACGAGGTCTCCTTCAGTTCGTTGGAAGCCCAGTGTTCAACTTGTTCGAGAGCGATGAGTCCAACGAATTCAAGGAGACGACGAATTACAAACAAGCTTCGGGGGCCTGTGATGCGCGAACAAAACTAGAATTAACAAGCTTGGCTGATTATCGATCGCTGCAGATCTGGGTATTATGGACCATTGTCCTAGGGACGAATATGTAGGATCAGTAGTACGGACACGCAGTAACGAGCCACGCCATGATATCTTCCCCCAATGCCGAACTCATTCAGTTGTTGAACGCCGATGACGTTGAACTTCGGACCATTGCCTTGCACTGGCTGAGCGAAGGCTACGCGTCGGACCCCGAAATTGTGGCGACCCTGTTTGCCGCCTGGGACCAGCGGGGTGTCGGAGAGTCGTTTCCGGAATTTCCCATGCTGTCGCATCTACCCATTCCAGCGGAAAGGGTCGAGGAATGTTGCCAGCGGGCTACGACCATGGTTCGTGGACGAGCGTTGACCGAGATCGAAACGCGATGTGCCGGGAAACTCATCGAGCACTTGACCAAACTGACAGCCAGCGCGCTCCGACCGCATTTGCAGTTGTTGGAATCAACCGTCGCCCAGTCGAAGGTGTACTTTCGAGTTGATTTGCCAGCCGTTCGTCATCGCGTCGAACTCTTGGACTCGGCAGCCGACTATCTTGCCGGGCAGTTGGACGAATCGATCGATCGACTGTCCCGCGATCCAGACGACGCAGTTGCCGTGCATCACGGAATCCACGCACTGGAAGCGTTGCGTCAACAACACCCTAACTACATGAACTTGAGCGGCGTCTTTGCCAATCCACCACCCGACGATGGACCCCAAGCGGTCAGCTTTCAACTGACCTTACAAAGTTTAATAAGGTTCTCCGAACAAGGTCTAGAATCCGTACTCGAGAATCATTTGCAAGACCCGCGCGAACCGGTGTTTACTTCAGTCATCGACGCTTTGGTGCGGATACAATCTCCGGCTGCCGCAAACGCCATGATCGCAGCTTATGTAACGGCTGCCGACGAGAATCGAAAATGGATCGCGCGCGGTCTACAACGAGTGCGTGTGAAGGGATTGGGAGACTACATCGCCGGGCTGCGCGACATGACGCACGATCCCCATGTATGGCTGATGTTATTGGTCGCAGAGATTCGACAGGCCGAAACGAATGCTTGCACGCGAATCGCCGATGGTATTGGCCGCGTTATGGTACACTCCTATGCCCTGGTCAATGCCTTGCTCGTCTACACCGAAGTTCTTTCAGGCAATCGTGAAATCGCATGCGTAACCACCGAATTTGCGCACTATTTGGACCGCGTCAAAGCATTGCTGGATGACGAGCTCAAGTCCAAGCAAGACAAACTTCGGCACGTGGAACGCCGCTCACGCGATAAGGCTCGCCAGGAAGCACTCAAGCGATTTCGCAAAGGTTAAATATGGTAGTTGCCAAAGTACTTCCATCCGTTTGCCCACTCGACTGCCCCGATACATGTGCAGTACGCATCACGATCGAGGATGGGCGCATGGTAAAGCTGGACGGGGCCAGCGAGCATCCCATCACCCGCGGCTTTGCCTGTGTCAAGATGAGCAAGTACCCGCAACGACAAGAGCATGCGGATCGTTTGCTCGTACCCCAAAAACGAACTGGAAGAAAAGGGGCAGGCGAGTTCGCTCCGATCTCTTGGAACGAGGCGCTCGACACAATTGCAGAGCGCGTCTCCGCAAACATTGCCGCGCAAGGTGAGCAAAGTGTCTTGCCATATAGCTATGCTGGGACAATGGGACTGATCGAACGCGACCATCCGTTGGCTTTCTTTCGCGCGCTGGGCGCATCTGAACTGGAATGGACGATCTGTGCGGCAACTGGTGGAGCCGGTTGGGAAGCCAACTATGGGCCAGATAAACTTTCAACGCCGCCCGAAGATGTGGTCCATTCGAAGCTCATCATCTTGTGGGGAATCAATGCTCTGCGTTCCAATAGCCACTTGGTACCCTGGTTGAAAGAGGCGCGTCAACGTGGCGCGAAGATTCTCCATATCGATCCCTATCGCAATGAAACCAGTCGCTTCGCCGATGAACATTGGCAGATCGCCGTCGGAACCGACGCTGCGTTGGCGTTGGCCGTTGGCGGCGAAATACTCCGACTTGGCTTGCAAGACGATGACTACTTGGCGAATGCTGCCAACGATTTGACCGACTATCGCGCTGCCTGCGCCGAATGGTCGATCGACCGTGCGGCAGCGTTTTGTGGCTTGCCAGCGGAAAAAATCGCCGGCCTAGCGCGGGACATCGGCAATAACCCTGCCACGTTCATCAAGGTGGGCTATGGAATGAGCCGCAACGAAGGTGGCGGCAACGCGATGCGGGCCATCACGTTGCTTCCAGCCCTGACCGGCGCTTGGAAACACTTGGGCGGCGGTGGCGCGTTGTCGACCAGCGGCGCTTTTCCACTTAATAAATCGCGATATGCAGGGGCGCATCTGCTCAAGCCAAATCGGCGTCATGTCAACCAAAATCGACTGGGGGAAACGCTCCAGCCAAACGCATCGCACCCCATCTCGACGCTCTTTGTTTTCAATTCAAATCCTGCTGCGGTTGCTCCCGATTCCACTGCCGTGTTGCAGGGACTGGCGCGCGAAGATCTCTTCACGGTAGTACTCGAGCACTTCCAAACCGATACCGCCGATTACGCTGATATATTGCTACCGGCCACGACCTTTGTGGAACACGCCGACATGTATACGGCTTACGGCCACTACTATTTGCAATGGGCTGAACCGATCATGACGCCGCGCGGTCAATGTCGGCCCAATAGTTGGATCTTCCAGCAGCTTGCCAAGCGACTTGGATTGGATGACGAAGTGCTCAGCATGTCGACCGAAGAACTGGCCGCGGACCTTTTGAACTCAGATCATCCGCTGCTGGCTGGCATTACCTTCGATCGGCTCAAGGAGGAGCGCAGTATCCGCTTGGCATTTTCGGAAGACTTCCGGCCCTACCGCCACGGTAGCAATTTTCCAGACGGCAAGATCCGTTTTGCGCCAGCGCCTCGACAAGTGGAGTTCACGGAGGTGCCAAGTGCTGAGTACCCGCTGCGCTTGATCTCGCCGCCCGGTCCCTACATTATCAATACGAGCATGGGTAATATCGAAGAACTCTTGCGTGCAGCCGGAGGAGAACCCACCGTACTTCTGCATCCAGACGATGCATCGGCGCAACGCATTGATAGTGGGCAACGTATTCGGATCACCAGTCGACAAGGCTCCATCATTCGTAAAGCGATTGTCACTACCGACGCGCGGCAAGGTGTTCTTGTTGCCGTAGGTCAGTGGTGGCCGAAACTGGCACCCGACAAAAAGAGCTTAAATGAGCTAACCAGCCAGGGGCTTACCGATCTCGGCGGTGGTTCACTGTTCGGAAATGCGGTCGTGCGCGTGGAGAGCATTTAACTGCCCGCAGGCTGCATTGCTGCCCTGCCCTAGTGAACTGCGAATTGATGTGCGAATGCCAGCCTCGCGCAGCACTTTCGCAAACTCCTCACGCACCGACCACGGTGTAGGGCGAAAAATATCCGGGGCGGCAGCCTTGTTGTACGGAATTAAATTGATTTCGACGCGCAAATCGCTGCAGAAGTTGATTAACTGCCGCGCGTGTTCCAAGGAGTCGTTGAGCCCGTCAAAAAGGACCACTTCAATCCAGACGGGATGCGTTGGTTGCAACGCGTTGACTTGACCAATGGTCTGTTTGAGCACCGACAAGTTGGCAACTGCTTTCGGAACAAGCCTTCGCCGCAAGTCAGGTGCAGCCGAGTGTAGACTCAAAGCGATGCGGACGTCGGGGAATTGTCTGGCCAGTCGTAACATGCCTCCGGGCACCCCAGCGGTAGAGACCATGATTCGCCGCTGGGGAAATCCAAAGGCGCGGGGGGATGTCAGTCGCTCGATCGCTGCTAAAACGTAAGCGTACAGAGCGATCGAATGGGAATTTGGCTGGGCGGCGCACGGGCGTTTAATTGCGCAGGCGTCGAGTGGCGTTGCGGAGTCTTGCTAGTTCGGCCTTGTCGCGACGTTCGACTTCCCGATAGGTACGAACAG
>JBGSUV010000163.1:0-4704 GCA_041753315.1 Pirellulaceae bacterium
TGCTCTACGTGGCGGAATTCGAAAAGGGGTGCGGGCGACACGCTCCAGCCTCTGTCGAGTCCTGGCAGGGGTGGAGTAATTCGAACTAGAATGAAGGCCAGTGACTAATCTCGACCTGTGAAGGCATCTAGTGCTACGTCAACGTTAAAAATTAGGGTTGTGGACCTTGCTAAAGGTCCTGCAGTAAAAGGATCTTTGGCAAGATCCACTACGACGTACCTCAAAGTTAAATATTGACGCAGCACTAGGCACCCCGAGTTTAGGTCAAATGTTCGTCGATCCAGTTCTCGAGTTCGGCCCAGTCAACCGGCGGGAGCTTGGAGAGGTCGGGCCGCAGCCGCACCGCGTCGTGGATGTAAACGTGGTGGATATGCTGCTGCGATTTTGTGGTGTTCCAGTGGAGCAGGACGCGGATGCACATGGGGAGCGAACCGGGCACTTCAATCTCATAACCGCACAATAAGGGGACTTCTAACCATCGCAATTGCCGTGCGGCCAGCGCTGGGAATTCAGCGTCCAAGTCGCGAGTCACGGTAAACTGGGCGCTGGCGATGTCGGCTGAGTCAATTTCGTTGCGACGGATCATTAGCGCTAGCATTTGACGCGTAGCCCGTAGAATGGCATCCCGCGAATTGGCTTCGACCGTTGTCGCCCCTCGTACCCCTCGACAGCAAAGTGTCATCGATTCCGTCGCTCGTTTTCGTTTATAGACCCTATTTGATTGTCAAGGGCACCTCGCACCCCTCTCGGACTTCGCTAATATATCAGTAGAAAATCCGAATGACGAGCCCGATAGATCGCTAGACTTATGGCTGAACCCAACAATCTCACTCCAGAATCTGAATCGGGAATCGATCCGCGCGAATACTCCGTGTTGATCGTTGACAACGATCGCGCGCACGCGCGGGCGATGACGGAGAGTCTGGAAAGAGTCGGATACCGCTGTACGGTCGCGACCAGCGGCCCCGAGGGAATCCAGCAAATCGAACAAAATATGTATCAGGTCGTCGTCAGCGACTTGGTCATGAACGACATTGATGGCATGCAGATTCTGCAAAAGGCGAAAGGCTCGTTGCCCGATTGCGAAGTGGTCTTGGTTACTGGGCACGCTACGGTAACCAAAGCGGTCGAGGCGATGCAGGAGGGTGCGTTCAACTTCTTGGAAAAGCCGATCACGCCAGGCAGACTGCGCGCCGTAACGGCCAAGGCGATCGAGGCGGTTCACCTCAAACAAACCAACACTGAACTCCGCCAACGACTGGACGAACGTTTTGGTTTCGAAGGCATCATCTTTGCCAGTCCCAAGATGCATGATGTGATCGACCGCATCAAGCGCATCGCCCCCACCGACGCCACCGTTCTGATCACCGGCGAAAGCGGTACGGGCAAAGAGATGATCGCGCAGGCAATCCATCAAAACAGCCCGCGTAAGGCGAAACGCATGAAGGCTCTGAATGTCCGAGCCGTTTCGGAACAACTTGTCGAAAGCGAGCTGTTTGGTCACGTCAAAGGGGCATTCACCGATGCGGCCAGCGACCGCATGGGGGCATTTGAATATGCAGATGGTGGTACGTTATTCTTGGACGAAGTTGGCGACATGCCGATGAGCACGCAGATTAAACTACTGCGCGTCCTGGAGGAACACCGGATCACTCGAGTTGGCGATAACCGCGCGGTCAAAGTGAATGTGCGACTGATCAGCGCAACCAATCGACCACTTGAACAAATGGTAGCCGAAGGGACTTTTCGCAACGACCTTTACTACCGACTCAACATCGTCACGGTGCACCTGCCTGCTCTCCGCGAGCGCCCAGAGGATGTAGTGCCGCTCATGGATCACTTTAGAAAATTGTTTCAAAAGCGTCACAACAAATCGCAATGCAGCTTTGCCCCCGCGGTGACTCGCCGATTTTATAGCTACGAATGGCCCGGAAATATTCGGCAACTGCGAAATTTTGTCGAGACCATGGTGGTACTCGATACCGACGGCACGCTGGACTTGAACGACTTGCCCCCTGAACTGAGCCAAGCCGACGATCTGATGGCAAGTGGAGCAGAACGATCGACCGCAGAACCCAGCTTACCATCGGTTGGTGATTCATCGTTGATCGGCCGCACAATGGATGACATTGAGCGGTGGGCAATCGAAGAAACACTCAAGATGACAGCCGGAAATCGCGAGGAAGCGGCAAAAATTCTCAGCATCGGAGCGAGAACACTCTACCGCAAATTGGACAAATACAAGCAAGATGACGGGGATTAAGTTCGCGCATCATGCGTCGACCCACAGCCGCACTGCCACTGCTATCACTCTAGGGAACGGAGCCAATGCCCACTATTCGGCAATTGCCAGTCAGCCTGGTCAACAAGATCGCAGCCGGTGAAGTCATCGAACGCCCTGCAAGCGTGGTCAAAGAGTTGCTGGAAAACAGTATCGATGCAGGTGCGACACGAGTCGAATTGTCCATCGAAGGGGGCGGTACCGAGCTGATTCGCATCAGCGACAATGGCAGTGGCATACCCGTTGACCAAATCCCTTTGGCAGTCGCTAGCCACGCAACCAGTAAACTCGAAACGGCTGATGACCTGTTCGATGTGCATACGCTGGGATTTCGCGGTGAAGCGCTGGCATCCATCGCGGAAGTAAGCCATCTGATGTTGCGCACGCGCGTCGCCGAGTCGGATTCGGGATATGAATTGAACGTGCGAGGCGGCGAGTCGACGGCCATCAGACCTGTTGGCTGCCCCGTAGGCACAACGCTAGAAGTCCGGCACCTGTTCTTCAACACGCCAGTGCGTTTGAAGTTCATGCGCACTTCGTCGACAGAAGCGGGGCACATCACCGAGGCCTTTACGCGCATCGCGTTGGCTTTTCCACACGTCCACATGACGATGACCAGCGGCAATCGCACGATGTTCGAATTGCCTGCGACCGACTCCTGGAAAGAACGCATTCGAGCTTTCTTCGGCGACGAAGTGTCCGACGCGCTCATCGCTGTTGAAAGTCAACAGGAAACGGCGAGATTGGTCGGTTACGTGGCGGATCCGTCAGTCAGTCGCAGCAACAATCGAATGCAATATCTGTTCCTCAACGGGCGGCATATTCGCGATCGCTCGCTGCAACACGCTCTGGGCGAAGCCTATCGTGGGCTATTAATGGTCGGACGCTTTCCCGTCTGCTTCCTGCGGCTAGAAATACCACCCAAACAAGTTGACGTGAACGTCCACCCGACAAAAATGGAAGTGCGTTTTGCCGAAGGTGGCAAGCTTTACAGCCAATTGTTGCAGACGCTACGGCACCAATTCTTGACCAGCGACTTGACCGCTCGCGCTCGGCATGTACCGGGGCCAGTTCCAGTCGGCTTACGGCAGCCAGTCGAGTTGAACGGACAACAGGAGTCACTCGCTCCCGGAAGCACGACGGAAGCTTCAGTCGCTCCCGCTAATCGCGAAGACGGACGTTGGCAGGATCACGCTGACCGGATGCTGAATGTCAACTCTGCGACCAGCCCGCGACTGGACTTGCCTGACTATGTTCCGCCGTTTCGTCCCTTTGCTGAGAGTCGAGGTCTGGGATTGGGGACAGCACGTCCAATCGTCGAACGCCCCGCGACGGGAAGCGATGCCTTGCCCGCTGGTGCGACCGCTTGGTCTGCCAACGATCGGGAGCTCGTCGATCCTCATATTGAAAAAGGGGGGGTCACAAACGCCGATGGTGAGTGGCTCGAAGACGGAGATGTCGTGCGGCTCGACGCCTCGCATGCTGACCCCTCCGCCGCTCAGCCTCCGGTTGCAGCCAGTTATCTGGGGCTGCAAGTACATAATCGCTATCTGATTACCCAGGATGAACAAGGCATGGTCGTGGTCGATCAACATGCGTTGCACGAGAGAATTCTGTATGAACAACTGCGGCAGAAGACCGAGAACCGTAGCCTGGAAACGCAACGCTTGCTGGTACCCGAACCAATCGACTTGACACCATCTGAAGCTGCGGCTGCTCTCGAATCCAAAGAGATGTTGTCCAGAATTGGCATTGATATCGAACCTTTCGGTGGTGATACCATTCTGATGACAAGTTATCCGGCGATGCTTGCCAATATGCGACCTGCCGAAGTGTTGCGGCAAGTCCTTGAGCCACTGATGTCAGGGGGTAAGGAGCCGAGTGCCCGTGATTTGCTCGACGAACTACTTCACATGATCGCCTGCAAGGCGGCCATAAAGGCAGGCGATCGCCTGTCTGCCGAAGAAGTAACCGCCTTGCTCGAGCAGCGGTACCACTATCAGGACACACATCACTGTCCACACGGTCGGCCCACTGCTTTATTCTTCAGCAGAGAGCAGTTGGACAAGATGTTCAAGCGGACCTAATTCACCATCTATCACGTGGTAATTGCCTAAAGCTTGAAATCGCTGAGCTTCGAGACTTTCAACGCCAGTTCGTACAGCAAATCGATCCGTTCATCGCTATCGACCTTTTGAATACCCTCGCGCAACGCCGCAGGAACCTCACCAAAACGAATCTCCAGCAACTTCAAAAGCCACTCAACTTTGCCTTCAACTTTACCTTCAGCTTTGCCTTCAGCTTTACCGATGGCGATCAGATCTTTTCCAGATTGGGTTTCACGAAGGTCCGGTAGTTGTCCAACGAGCATTTCTTCGATCTCCAATTTCCCTTTGTGGCTGAACCGCTGTTCGAGCCAATTG
>JBGSUV010000164.1:0-12512 GCA_041753315.1 Pirellulaceae bacterium
CACCACGGCCACTTCATCAGGACGAAATTGATCCCTTCGGTTTTCTCGCGACACGTTTTTACTCCTCAATCAATTGAAAGAACTCAGCTCTCCAATAAGTACTGACGGAGGAAATTGACGAAACTTACGCATGGAAAAAAATTTTTTCCAAATAATTTCGCATGTCGTCGAAAACCTTCGGATAACCGCAGGTCTATCGCTCGAAATTGATTGTTCTATGCCTATAGAGCGCCGTGTGCCTGCCTCCGTTCTGTTAGTCCACACAAGAGTGGTGGCTTAGCTGAGGTGGGCGACCTAGGTAAACGTATCCTGGTCTCGCGGCACCGGTATGCGCGGGGACAGACCGGACAGACCCCAGTCATTGCGCGGGGACAGACCCTGGTCCTCGACCCTGGTCAACGTCATGTGCGGGGACAGACCCTAGTCACGGGGGCGATTCTGTTGCTAGCTTTTACAGATTGACTAAGTCTGTGATGATTTTCGTAGATCAGAGCGCACCAGTAGTCCAGTAGATATGACTGAACAGTTTTCCGCGGCCCTCACAGAATTGGCGACAAGCAGCCTTAGTAAACAAGCGGGTTATAAATTGGCGGATAAAAAGAGACTCCGCAGCAGACTGCTTACACTGCTTGTCTGAACAACTCAGACCGAGGCCTCGCGGCCACACGTCAGTTGCCCCCAATCGGATGGTTCTTCACTTTTAACCCTCATCTATAACCCAGCGCCTTCCTAAATCCGTAGCCGCTCGCGAAAATCCCGCTCCCTGTGACTTTAAGTTCGAGTTTAAGTTTACGTACCTTACAAGCAGGCAGTCAGTGCAGTTGCAACCCAATGAAGCAGGGGAACTGGAGTATCCGGTCTGGCCTCGCACCGTCTCCCCAGACTCGGAGCTGTTCAGCTCTAATGAATAGTGACGCGCGGGGACAGACCCTGGTCATTAGTGACGCGCGGGGACAGACCCTGGTCAGCGGCGCGCGGGGACAGACCCTGGTCAGCGGCGCGCGGGGACATCTGGCTTGTCGCTCGGTGCGCTAAACGAACGATTGGCTGCGGTGAATGTCAGGCTACTTCTTCGCCCGGTTCGTGCGATAAATGATTCATGAGCCCTGGCGTGGGGAGTTCTTCTTCCCATTTTTCAACTTCAGGCTTCTCTTTGGGTAACTCGCCGCGCAATACTACTATTGAGTGACCTTCGCGGACCAACCGCCCAGCATGCCGTGCAGGCAAGCGCGCATGGATCTCGACATGGTCATCATGAAATTGCTTGCTCATTACCTCGCCCACCTTGGCCAACCAAGCCATCGTGCGACCATCGGAAACATTCAAACGAATGCTCAGAGTTACGAAATGAGCACTTAGCGCCGTGCTGACACGGGCGCTTAACGCATCCAGTCCCATTCCACTCTTCGCACTAATGCCGACAGAAAATGGATAGCGATTCTGCACCGCCTGCATCCGCTCCTCCGCACCCGGGACATCAATCTTGTTGATCACCAACAACGTTTGCTTCTCATCAATGCCAAGCTCATGTAAGACAGCATACACGGCAGAGATCTGTTCCAATACGGCTGGATTGCTTGCATCGGCAACATGCAACAACAAATCCGCTTCTCGAGCTTCTTCCAACGTGGCGCGAAAGCTGGCGACCAGCTTGTGCGGTAAGTCGCGAATGAATCCCACAGTGTCGCTTAATAGCACTGGACCCCAACTGGGCAACGTCCAACGACGAGTGCGAGTGTCAAGCGTGGCAAAGAGCTTATCGACCGCCTCGACATCGGCTTTGGTCAACACGTTCATCAACGTGCTCTTGCCAGCGTTGGTGTATCCCACGAGCGAGACCGTTAAATAGTCTCGCCGCCCCGCCACTTCGCGCTCCTTGCGTTTCTCAACCTTTTGCAGGTCCAATTTTAATTCATGGATCCGCTTTTCAACCAAACGGCGGTCGACTTCAAGCTGCTTTTCACCCGGACCGCGCATGCCCACGCCCATCGTCTGACGGGAAAGGTGCGTCCAAAGTCGTTTCAACCTTGGCAGTGAGTATTCCAGTTGAGCAAGCTCAACAGCCAGGCGAGCTTCATGCGTCCGCGCGTTGGACGCAAAGATGTCAAGAATCAACTCAGTCCGGTCGATCACCTTCGCACCAATCGCCTTCTCCAAATTGCGAGTTTGACTGGGAGATAAGTCATTATCGAAAATGACCAAGTCGGCGGAGTTCATTTCCACCATCTGCTTCAACTCGGCCACTTTCCCTTTGCCCAAAAACGACTTTGGATCAGGTGTCTCGCGGCGCTGCACCACGCCACCGATAACTTCCGTTCCTGCCGTCTCGGCCAAGCCCGTCAACTCGTCCAACGGGTTCTCGGTAAAGGTGTCAGCCGGTCCAATGAGTCTTGCCAAGACGCAGCGCTCCAACGCCACGCTTTCGGATCGATAGTGTTCATGCACTTTGGATAGTGGTCTCCGTGTTACGATAGCTTCGGATTGTGGGGGTTAAGAGCTATCCTAATTATAGTTCAGCGGTGAGGAAATGGGAGCTTTAGTCAGCAAGCTCCACTACCAAGTAACGGGCCGTACCATAGACCATTCGAACTGTTGCAAGGTTCATACCAAGCGGATTGCGTTTAGGTTTGAGTTTGAGCTCAGGTTTAAGTTCGAGTTCGAGTTTAAGTTTGGTAGGGAGTTAACCCATCAGAGTCAACGGATTGGCGGGAATGCACAGGACCGGTAATGCCAATGACATCCAACCAATCACTTGTCGCGCTAACCCTAACGAACGCGTGTCGTCACTACTCGGCGGATGTCGCAAGCCCATCAACAGCACCAAAACTAACATCAGCCAAAATAAAATGACCCCAGTCGTCAACATGTAAATAACCGACAATACCATGGCCCCAATCGCAATGTAAATCGACTTCGGTCCAACCAATCCGAACGTCACATGCCCTCCATCTAACTGGCCGAGTGGCATCATGTTGAGTCCTGTGACCAACAAACCTACCCAACCTGCCATCAACAAGGGACTCGTCTGAGTGTTCGCTAACGACACAAACTCAGATGCCTGCGACGGCACAAAAATCTGCGCGAGCCACTGAATCAACAGCGGTTGCCCCATGACCAAAGCCGCGTTGGGAGCGTAAGTAATTGGGCTGTTAAAAAACAAACCACAAATAATAACCGGGATTGCAACCAGCAATCCCGCCAAAGGGCCTGCAAGCCCAATGTCAAAAATTTGCTTTCGGTCTGCCGTGCCACTTTGCATCATGATCACAGCTCCCATCGTTCCGATCGGCGAATAAAACGGAAATGGAATAAACAACGGCGGCGTACTGGGCACTCCATATCGAATCGTCAAAATGTAGTGCCCCAATTCGTGTGCGACCAGAATCGCCATCAGTCCTAGTGAAAACTGTAAGCCGCCCCACCAATTTGCCAGCAACACTTGGCGGATTGGCATCAACGAGCCTTCTTCCATAGACAGCAAAAAGGGATGGGTGGGTACCCAAGCCCCCACGCCTGCCCAGAATGTCGACAGCACCGTCGCAATGGCCAGCCAGATCGCAATGCGATGGATGCGTTTTGGATCGCGCGTCGGTGGCGCACGCATCACCGTCTCGACTCTTGCGTCGCGGCCCGCCATCAAAAAACCTTCTGAGGTATAGCGTGCTGGGGTATCTTCCACGCGTTCAGTTTCCTATTGCTCGTAAAGGGTTGGATTGAATACTCTCCAACTGGACGTATTCACTGTTAAGAATCGGCGAAGCAACCAACTGCTTTGCAATGGTCCTCAGTTCACCACACGGCGAGCGCGGGAACCAATACAAGCTCCGTTCTTTCGCCGATGCCAATACCAAAGACCTGCCGAAATGCCACAACTGTCATTCTCACGCGCGTGTATTCTGATTCTGATCGTCGCGAGTGTGTTTTTCACGCAGCTTGGATCAGCCCGACTCTGGGATCGCGACGAACCTCGCAACTCGCGGGCAAGCCATGAAATGTTGGCTCGCGGCGATTGGATTGTACCCACATTCAACGGCGAATTGCGAGACCACAAGCCAATCCTATTGTACTGGGGCCAGATGGCCAGTTATTTAGCCTTGGGAGAGTCCGAGTTTACTGCACGACTTCCCTCCGCACTGGCTGCCATCTTAACCATCTTGAGCGTCGCGGTGCTCTCAAGTCGCTTGAGTGGAACCGCGCGGGGGATTAACCGAGATGGATTTTGGGCAGCCGGCGTGCTGGCAACCTGTCTTTTATTCGTGATGGCAGGCCGCGCCGCAACGCCCGACGCCTGCTTGATCGCCTTCAGCACATTGGGAATTGTCAGCCTGGTATTAGGTAGCCTCTCCCCTGCCCCACCCTTTTCAAGTGGCTGTGTCACCAAGACTCGCTGGTTGCATGCAATGTTTGGATACACGATGCTCGGGCTGGCCGCGCTGGCCAAGGGCCCCGTGGGTGTCGTATTACCGCTAGCGGTGGTCCATGGCTGGTGGATGATCTGCAGACGACTTCAGGACGATCCGGCGACATTCCGAAGTGCTGGGAGCTCATTTGGGTCGCAAGTTGCGTGGTGGGGGCGCGAGGCTTGGATTTCATTTAACCCATGGAGAACCTTGTGTGCGATTTGGTCACTACGGGCATTGCCAGGACTGGTCATCGTACTAGTCGCCGCCGCACCCTGGTATGTCGCGGTGGGTCAGGCAACCAACGGTGCCTTCCTGCGCGGATTTTTCTTCGAGCATAATGTCGGAAGAGCGATGAATTCGATGGAAGGCCACGGCGGTTCCATATTCTTCTATCCAATCGCTTTCCTGGTCGGCACCTTTCCCTGGTCACTGTGGCTCATCCCCATCGCCATGTGGGCTCGACGAGCAGCGATCGAAAGCGTCGTTCACCGTCAGATGGTGATCTTGGCATCGGTTTGGATCGCTGTCTACATCGTCGCGTTTTCCATTGCCGGCACCAAGCTCCCGAGTTACATAACACCATGTTACGCCGGTGCGGCGCTTGTGGTCGGCGGGTATTGGAAACAGTTTGAAGATCGCTGGTCCCTCCCATCATTGAACTGGAGACGCCTGGCGTATAGCTTGACGATGGTAGTTGGCTTGGCAATCGTTGGCGTTCTCAGTTGGCTTAGCGCCAGCGAGTCGATGCCGCTGCTGGCCCGCACTTCCATGGGCGGTTGGATGATTGTCGCCGTGGGAGCACTTGGATTTTGGTGGGAACTGCGCGGGACAACCGAGCGCGTGCCTGCCACATGGCTGGCCGGCGCCGCTGTTTTTCAAGTGATATTGTTTGGTTTTGGTGCAAAATCGGTCGACACTTATCGAAGTGATCTACGACTGCTGGCCAACGTGCAATCTCAAACTCAGTCCGAACATTGGCTGTCGATCGGTGGGATGGAACCAAGTTGGGTCCACTATTTGAACCAGGAGATTGTCGAAGTCACCGGTTCAGTCAATGATCCCGCGAGTTGGCAGGCAGTTGAACAATTCCTGAACAAGTATCCCGAAGGCATCATCATTGTGGTTGGCGAGGCCAACGACGCGCTTAAGCAGCGAGCGAATTTAAGCGGAGTGCAAGAGCTTGAAAGCGCCCCTCGATTCCTCAGGCCAGGCAATTTAACCATCTACCGCCGACCCACCCACATCGCCACTCGACCGTAACGTCGAGGAAATGAAGAGCCGAAGAACCACCGCGTTGAACGTCTTGCTTGCGCACGTCAGCGCACTCGACTTGATAGCACGGATAGCAAAGCCGGTGCACTGATGTTCGCGATCTTAATCTTGATCCTAACTAATCTTAATCCCCCCCTGGCCCTCTCTCTCTGTTGTCAGCAAGTTTTCAGGAGACAGCACGGATAGCAAAGCCGGTGCACGGATGTACGAGCGAATAAAAACGCCGGTAGCCGTCAGTCATGCTCCCGCCGGGGCGAGCCCGGAACGGTGAGCGATAGATGAAATCAATGCGTGGTGGTTGAGCTGAGCGATAGATGAAATGAGTGCAGCGGAAGGCAAGCAGCCAGCGAAAGACCTGTTGTCGCAAGCTTAATGAAAAAATACCCGCGATAGCTCGTCGTCGCTGATCGTCAGCGGTGGCAGAAGGACGATCCGCGTTTGTTCGGGGCCGGTCAAATGCACGAGCACTCCTGCGCGAAACAGGGTGGACGCCAACTCAGCGGCGGCGGCTTTTGACTCCAACTCAAGAGCGCACACGCAGCCGATCCCTTCGACTTTATTGATCCCCCAGGCTGTGCGCTTTGGATGTTGGTCAAACCACTGACGCAACTGCTCGCCGATCACTTCACCGCGCGCCATCCACGGTCCCATGCGGAGTTCGGCGATGACTTGCAGTGCCACTGCGCACGCCAAGGGAGTGGCGGCAAAGGTCTCGGATTCGGCGCCGCAAGGTATCGCATCCAATACTTCCGCGCGTCCGACGACAGCAGATATGGGTGTGACCCCGCCGCCAAGACTCTTGCCCAAGACGACCAAATCCGGTTGCCAAGCTTGACGGTGCGACAAGAGCCAAGCACCACAACGACCGAGTCCAGTTTGAATTTCGTCGGCGATCATCAACACGCCGTTATTCTGTGTAATGGCTCGCAATCGCAGAAAGAACTCGTCGGGTGGAAAGACGTATCCGCGTGCGCCGAGAGCTGGTTCGACCAGCAGTGCTGAATAGTCCGCAGCCTGTTGTTCCAGTTTTTGAAACAGTCGTTCGCCGCAAGCGACGCTACAACTCGGGTAGACCAGATTTTTTGGACAGCGAGCGCAGTAGGGGTAGCGTTCGACTGGTTCCAGTTCAAATTGATCGATCGCCAAGCTGGGTTCGATCGAGGTGGTCGCGCTGATCTGCGAGGTAGCGATCGACTTACCGTGGAAACCTGGCGAGAGGACCAGTAGTTTTCCTGGGCGAAACGCGACAGCGGCTTTCCAAGCGGTTTCGATCGCCCGAGCACCCGTCGCGTTGAAGATCACTTTGCCCATCGGCGTCGAACGGCTGGCTTCCCCTGTGGAGCGTTGCGACTGGAGTTCGCGGCCAGCTAAAGCGAAGCCACAGATAGAGACCAGTTGTTCGGCCAGTTCGATTTTTGCGGGATGGGCGTCACTGGTTAGATGGCCAATTTGTTGCAAGCTGGAGTTGGCGATTTGCAGGATAGACGCAAAGCCATGGCCGAAGTTTGCTGCGGAGAATCCGCAGGTCAGATCGAAAAATTCGTGGCCATCGACATCCCACAGCCGCGCACCTGCACCGCGGACGAAAACGATACCGAAGCGCGCATCATGCGGTCGTCCCACCGTCTGCGCCAAAGCGGCTGCATGGCGCTGCATCCATGAGTGGTTCACAGCTTCTACACGAAGTTTCAACGCGCGTTCCAGTTCTTCCGTTTGTTTTGGCCAAAAACAGTAACGCACTAGGCGAATTGTCGCAGGAATTCAGACCGGTAAGCCTGCTCATCGCTCGGGAAGAGCTGATTGAATTTTGCAGTATTTACCGAACCTCGCTGAAACCGCTGCTTGGGAAAGGTGGGCATGGCCAGCCCAGTGACGGAGCGAACACCAGCGGCGACGACCTTGCCCTTAAGAGCGTAGAGCTCTTCATGCTGCCACTTGGTCAATTCGATGAACGGAATGCCCTCGGCGACCTCAATGACCTTGGGCAATGCAAAAGGGCTGAACCCGCGAAAACTACAGACATCAGCGGGGGCAAATGTGCGGACATGGCCGCGACTCTGACCACCACTGTAAATCTGCGAATGCTTGATGGCACCCACACCCCACCCCTCTTGGTACAACATCTGGTTGTTGAGCACGCTGCGGATCGTGAGCTCCGGATTATCCTCTATGGGGTAATCCTTTAAATTCTCGTCGCCACCATCGCCATCGACGAGCCAAACCCACTCGGGATATCGCGCACGAATTTCTTGACATAACGCCAGCCCCATCGCTGCAGCTTGCACGTCCAATGGCTTGTAATCCTCGATCACGCCCACCGTCTTGCGCCAATCAATGGCAGACGCCGGTACATCGACGACTTCTAACAACATCTCGAGTTGGTTCGCAGCCAAGAATTCAAGTGCTTGTCGCGCATCGGAGCTGTCGCCATCGACCGACAAAGTAAAGGCTTTCAATCGCGCTGGATTTTCGCCGCGACGCAGCAGCAGATGATAGAGCACCAGAAGCACGCAGCCGCTATCGATTCCGCCGGAGAACATCACACCAATCGGCTCTTTCGCGTCGATGGCATTCAGCCATTGGGAACAAGCGTCCGCCATCGCTCCGATGTATTGCTCTCCAATCACGTTAATGTCTGCGGGCAGCCGCTCACGCGGCGGATCAAAGAAGCGGGTCAAGCGTGGATTGGGATCGGGACAACCTATCAACTGCAGTTCGAGCACATGATGGGCGGGAACCATCCGCGTGTAAGACGGATGAAATTGGTCACCGAGCCCCTCGCTTTCCAATGTCTGCCGAATCTGTTCGATACGCTCGGCCACAATCAAACAGGGACCCGCAGCCCGCTTAGCCAAAAAATATCGCGTCGGCCTGCCGATAGATCGGGCTAACCGTACCGTTTTGCCCTCGCGCGCCACGATGGAAAACTGGCCATCGATGGCCCCCACCTGTTCTGCATCACCCGACAGCACACGCCGATAGGCCTCATCGTAGCTCATGTTGAGCAGAATATTGCCGTCTGGATCAATCAAGTCGATCACGCGTTCGATCGTTGCTGGCGCATTCATCGCAGTAAAATCCATGTAAAGTGTAGAACGATTGTCCCCAATTGTCCCCAATTGTCCCCAACTGTTTCCAAGTGTAGAACAATTGCCCCAATCGTTTCCGAGTCTAGAACGATTGTCCCCAATCGTTTCCGAGTGTAGAACGATTGTCCCCAATTGTTTCCCCAAATCGTAGAACGATTGTCCACAATCGTTGCCCCAAACATTGTAGAACAATTGTCCTCAATTGTTTCCCCAAACATTGCCCCATCGTCAAAAAACGAACAGAGACAATCGCTCTACATTTCAGCTTCGGCGGCAACCATGGCCCGCACCATCTCTTCGAAGGATACGGTAGGCTCCCAGCCAATGGTCTGCCTGGCAAGACTGGAATCGCCGAGTAAGCGACTGGGATCCGCTTTGCGCAAGAAACGCGGGTCGAGTTTGACATAGGGATGCCAGTCGAGTCCCACCGCCTCAAAGGCCACTTGCAGCCAGTCCTTGACTGAATGCATTTTCCCGGTGGCCAGGACCAAGTCGCAGGCTTTGTCGTTCTGCAACATGCGCCAGAATGCTTCGACATAGTTGGGTGCGTATCCCCAGTCGCGTTGTGCGTCGAGGTTCCCGAGCATCAGTTCGCTTTGTATTCCCTGTTGGATGCGGACGGCAGAGCGAGTGATTTTCCTGGTCACAAACGACTCTCCGCGACGCGGCGATTCGTGGTTGTAACAGATCGCATTGCACCCAAACAAACCAAAGCTCTCGCGATAAACGCGAACCATGTCGGTGGCAAATGCCTTGGCCACTCCATACGGTGTCACTGGCCGCATGGGAGTTTGTTCATCTTGTGGGGATTCGTCTGGTTGTCCAAAGATCTCGCTGCTGCTGACATGCAACAGCCGAGGTATGGGATCGCAGTCGCGAAGGATCTCGAGCAATCGCAGTGTCCCCATCGCCGTGAACTCGCACGTCGACTCGGGGATTTCAAAGCTCGCACCAACGTGGCTTTGGCCCGCCAAGTTGTAGACTTCGTCGGGTTTTAGCTTGAGCATCAGCCGCCGAATTGTGGTGACATCGTCCAAGTCGGCGTAGTGCAGGAACAGGCGTTTTCCATAGATCGACTCGTCAGCGGTCAAATGTTCCAGTCGCGCACGCACTGTGTTACTGCTGCGTCGCACCAGCCCATGCACCGTATAGTCTTTAGCTAGCAACAACTCCGACAGGTAACTTCCGTCTTGTCCCGTCACGCCGGTGATCAAAGCCGTTTTCACAATCTGTTACCCAAAAGGATGGAAAAAACCGGAGCATGGATCAAAAGGGGCGTGTGCGACGGCGCGTTGTCATAATCATAATCATAATCTTAATCTTGATCTTGATCTTGATCCCCCCCTCTCGCACTTTCGCCCGAGCTGGTTCCTAGCGGAGAAAAAGACTCCCCCCGTGCTGGTGTGTTGCGTCACTGAGCGCCGAGCTCCAACGACGGGTTAGCAAGAACTTGGCCACGCGGTAATCACGGACGAAGTGCGGAGGTGCGCAGCGATTACCGCAACAGGGAATCAGAGACGATCAAGATTAAGATCAGGATTAAGATTAAGATTAAGATTGGGCTTCTTCCACGACACAAAGCGCACACATTTTTTACATTTTGGACCCTAGCTCTTCTGCGGCTTTCTCCAGAACTCGTCTGAGTTCACTGCGTTGTTCTTCCGTCAGTTCTCCGGTACCGATGACTTGCAGTTGCAAACTGAGCACGGACGGTTGCACACGTAGCTTTTTGAGCCAATTTGGAATCGTTTCGCTCCAGGTAACCGGTAAATCGGTGCGAACGATCGGCCGTTGGTCAAAGCCGAGCGTCGCATACCCCAAGTACGATTCGCCGAACAAGGGATCGGTCATCGTGAGGTCGTCGAAAAGCACGTTATTTGGCCCATTTGATTCTGAACTCTCGAACGACTCGCGTTCCGTAGTTTTGCCACCACTTGTTACTGCCACCTCCGACTCGACAGGATAAAAGCCGCGTAGCGGCCAGGTGGCGATCAATTCAACTTGCAGTCCATTCCAATCGTAAGTCCATTTGGCTGCAGTGGCGCGGGTATTATTCGACGAAGTTAGCGGTTCTGGATCAAAACTCCGTTGGACCATCTGTTGGATTCGCGGTGACAGGTCGGAAGCTTGGAGCGAATTTTTCAGGCTGGTCGCTTGCTGTTCTTGCTGAGCGATCATGGATAGGCTTCCCGTATCAAGCAGGCGTTTGATCCCGATACCTCCAGCAATTAAGAAGCCGACGATCGTGACGACGAGTATACCGATCGAAGTACGCGCCATTAATTCAGATGTGCTTTCAGCGTTACTATCACTTGATTTTCTCATCCGCAACGGATCTTTAGCAGGCCACATCACGACGCGATTGAAAAAGCGATGGAATCCATCGACCCCTTCGGAATAGGTCATAAACGGACTGAACAAATTTTTAAGCGCAACTTGCAGCATCCAAATCGCCAACAATTGAAGCAACATCACAACCAGTTTTGCTACGATTTGCTGACTGCCACCAAAAAGATTCCATTCGAAATTTTCGAGTAATAAAACCCCGACGACTACATGGCAAACGGCACCCATCCAGATCCAAGCGGGCAGACTAATAATTGACAGTAAGTTGATCAGTGCGCTCCGCTTGGTCAGCATCGAAATGACCACAAACAGGCTGATCAACAAATAAGGTTCACCAATCCCGTTGAATAGTGGACCCAGCGGCAACAAGCCGGAACGCAAGTCTAAGGCATTGCCGGTCGATAATTGTGGCACGCTGAATAGATCCAACGCATGACTAGCAGACGATGAGACCCAGGGTAGAAAAATGGTGGCGACGTCTGCACGATCGCTGATCGGCAGTAACAAGAAAACCCACCACGGAGCCGTCCAAGCAACGGGCTGATACCAGGGATTTCCCCCCAGTCGCTCGATCATCCAACCGATCGCAGCCAAAGTGAAGGCGAACCACGCCAACCAGGGAAGAATTTGACTGCCAGCCACAATGGCGAGTAGGGCTGCTACCAGCAACAGTCCGATCGCCCAATAAGTTCGTCGCGGATTCTTATGAGGCGGTGCAAAGCTCTTTTTCCAGGCGAAAAAAACAAACGGCACCACAATCAGAAGCGGATAAAACTTCAGATCGGTACGCAGCCACAAATCTTGGCAGTGCAGCCAAAGCAAAGGCAGCAATGACAATGTGCCGATGGCGAAGATACCATCGACCGCGCGCTGCAGAACTTTGGCCTCCAACTGAAAGTGACGAGGTTCGGTGCTGGTTGACGCTGCTTGTTCTGACATGTTTATGAATTGTGGTTATTGGCGACCAGTTTTTGCAATTGCTGTGCAACTGGTTCATAGACGCAGCTTGAATTCCGGGGAAGTATAATCGAAAAGCGACGATTGTGAGCACCGTTATTGTACGGACTTCATGAAGAACTGCTGGCAACCCAGTTCTTTATCCAACGTTTGAACCGGTTACGCCGATAGAGTGCAGCGCTCCCCCGCCGTGTAACAGACATCTTGGGGATCGCCGCAGCAAACGACGCGAGGGCGACGCGCAGAGCCTTGGAACGAGTCAGTCCCTCGTTCCGGGGCTCTGCCTCGGAACGCGCTGCGCAGCGGCTCCCGCCTCTCTTCACACCGCGTAGCGCCATTCCCCCTTTCCCACTCGTGCCGGGGCTCTGCCTGCTCTGCCGCGGAGCCGTGGAGCGAGCAAGTGGTGACAGCAGAGTTTCCAAGGGAGGCAGGAGCCTCCGCGCAG
>JBGSUV010000165.1:0-32557 GCA_041753315.1 Pirellulaceae bacterium
GAATATCCAACAAAGACTAAAGTCAGCGATACCGAGCTTGCAGCGTTGCGATTAAAACGTGATACATTCCACGGTGAGTGGAACTATACGATCAATCCACGTTAATAAAACTTGTAAAAGTTATTTTTGCGCGGGCCCTAATACTTTTTGAGGAGCACCCCAATGGCAATCCAAAGTTCTCAGGCGCTGGCCGCCAAAAAATGCCTACCATGTGAAGGTGGTGTCGCAGCGTTTTCGGCAGAACAAGCCCGCGAGCAATTGACAGCCCTTGGCGACTGGAAGCTGTCGGACGACGAAAAACTGATCTCGCGTAAATTCACGCTTAAAAATTTTGTTAAGGCAATGGAACTACTACAGAAGATTGCGGTCATCGCCGAGGAAGATCAGCATCACCCCGACCTTCATTTGACGGGCTATCGCCATGTCAAAGTGGATTTGACGACGCACGCCATTGGTGGCCTATCGGAGAACGACTTTATTTTGGCCGCAAAAATCGACGAAGCGACAGGAACCTAATAGTGCCCCGTGTTGCTGTATTGGGGGGCGGCATCTCTGGACTTGCCGCCGCCTATTCTCTGTCGCGCACAGCCGGCTTTGAAATCCAGGTCTTCGAGGCGTCTCATCGCTTAGGCGGGGTCTTGGAGACTATTCACGATGGAAAATATTTGATTGAGCGCAGCGCCGATAACTTTGCGACATTGATTCCTGATGCGTTGGAACTGTCTCGTGATTGCGGTCTTGAAGGCGAACTCATCCGTCCGAATGAAGGGGGCCGCCAAGCATTTGTGCTCAATCGTGGTCGCGTATTACCTATTCCCGCAGGTTTTAGCTTGATGCAACCGACCCGTGTCGGATCGATCCTGGCCACCAAGACGCTTTCTTGGCGTGGCAAAATGCGATTGCTGGCGGAGCTTTGGATTGCCAGGAAAGAGGGAGACGAAGACGAGTCGTTGGAGTCCTTTGCGGTGCGACGACTTGGGCGAGAAGCGTTTGAAAGTTTGGTCGAACCGATCGTCAGTGGTATTTTCACAGCCGATCCAAGTACGTTGAGTATGGCGGCGACCATGCCGCAATTTGTGCAAATGGAACGCACTAGTGGCGGGCTGATCCGCGGTCACCTCCGCGCAAGAAAGCTGGATGCCGCAGCAGCCGCTCGCAAGGCAAGTGGTGCTCGGTACGATCAGTTTGTTGCGCCCCGCAAAGGAATGAACTCCTGGATCGCTGGCATTGCGAGCCAACTGCCACCCGGCTGCATCCAGCTTAACACACCAGTGCACGGAATTTCGATGCTTGCTGACCAAGCGGGATGGACTCTTACGACCAATACTGGTCCCATGCACTTTGACGCCCTCGTCTGCGCGCTGCCCGCGGCCAAGACGGCGGCTTTGATTGAAAAGTGCCTACCGCGCGCGTCGCAATTGGTTGCCTCGGTCCCGTATGCCTCTAGCGCAGTGGCCGCGATGGTGGTCAACAAGCGAGAGGTATCAGGTCGCATCGACGGCTTTGGACTCATCGTTCCCCAACGAGAAAAGCGCGCCAGCCTGGCGATCAGCTTTACGAGCAACAAGTACCCGGGACGAGTGCCAGACGATGAGATTTTGATGCGAGTTTTTCTTGGTGGCGCACTCAGACCTGAAGTTGTCGACATGAGCGATGAACAACTATTGGAGATGGCCACCAAAGAACTTCGAGAAATCGTCGGTTGGCACGGCAAACGAGCGAACTGGCAGGCGATTGTCCGCTGGAAAGAATCGATGCCTCAATACCTCGTTGGACATGTCGCTCGCATGCACGAGCTCCAGCAATCGCTCGCCGATTTCCCAACCTTAAAATTATGCGGTGCAGCCTACGATGGGGTTGGTATTCCCCAGTGCGTGCGTCGGGCTCGACGGGTTGCCCAAGAACTCTCAACGACACTCACGTCAACCTTAACCTGTACGACTCCATCGATCTGATTTCGCCGACGCTAAGAGAAAACTAGAGGAACAACAGAATGGAACAGTCCTTTGTGGCATGGGCAAAAATGCGTGCGAAACGGTTGCCGCAGGTCAAATTGGGGATCGGTGATGACGCAGCCGTGCTGGCGGTGCAGTGTCAACATGGAGACGCTGCTGACCAAGTCATCACGACCGACAGCCTGCTTGAAGGTGTGCATTTTGAATTGGAGAACACCGACCTGCGTCGCATCGGACGCAAATTGGTCAACGTCAATCTCAGTGACTTGGCTGCCATGGCGGCTGAACCCGATGCGGTCTTTCTTTCACTCTGCTTGCCGCTCAGTCCACGCGGTATTACCACGGATGCGCTGGCCGCAGAGATCTACGAAGGAGTCTGCGAAGCGTGCGAAACATCGAACGTAGCATTGGCGGGCGGCGACACCAACTGTTGGAATGGTCCACTCGCACTGCATCTTACCGCCATCGGTCACGTCGTCGAGCAACAACTCTGGACCCGTCATTCCGCTCAGCCCGATGATCTAATTGTCGTCACCGGTCCGCTTGGTGGAAGTCTGGAAGGCAAGCACCTGGATTTCGCGCCGCGGTTTGATATCGTTCGGCAATTGCGCGGCAAAGTTCCCGTGCATGCCGCCATGGATATCAGCGATGGACTGAGTGTTGATCTCTTGCGAATGTGTGACGCTTCAAACTGCGGAGCCATCCTCGCACTGGATCAAATCCCGGTAACGGAAGCGGCGCGACGCGCGGCCGCACTCAGCGGTAAAACTCCCGAACAACACGCGCTGAGCGATGGCGAAGATTTTGAATTGCTATTAGCCATAGCACCCAGTGACTTGGCAGCGGTGCAGGCCGCCTTGGGTGGCGAACAGGCACTTGTCTGCGGCACGTTCACAAGCCGTACTGGGCTGTGGGCTAAGGACGGTGGAAAGATTCGCCAGCTCACCTCCTCGGGCTACATTCACGGCCAAGCCGCGACTGCTTGAACAGGTTCTTACAAAGATCAAAATTTTGTGCATGTGCCAGAAGGGACTTGTCGTGATTAATAATCGACGATTTCAAGCAGACTACTGTGGGTGGATCGTGCTGTTCATGTTCGCCAACGCGATGCATGCTACCGCAATGGCCCAATCCAAACCGTCGCAACGGTCAGACGCGATCAAGCAGTGGGTCAACCAGAATTATAGTGCGTTGCAAGCCGACTACGTGCATTTGCATCAACACCCCGAAGTCTCGTTTCAAGAACGCCAAACGGCCGACTTTGTCGCCCAGCGCTGGCAAGAACAGGGCTATGAAGTTACGCACAGCGTTGGAGGTCATGGGGTCGTCGCCTTGTTGGTCAATGGTGCAGGGCCGACAGTCATGTTGCGCACGGATCTCGATGCGCTTCCCGTCTCTGAAGCCACGGACCTTGCTTATGCTTCCACACAAACAGTTGAGACCGAGGCTGGTGGTCGCTCTGGTGTGATGCATGCGTGCGGCCACGATCTGCATATGACCAATTTGATCGCGGTGGCTGCCTATCTGTCTGAACACCGCGCGGATTGGTCCGGCACACTGATGCTCATTGGTCAACCCGCTGAAGAACGTGGTGCCGGTGCGCGCGCGATGCTCGACGACGGCTTGTTCACTCGCTTTCCTAAACCCGACTATGCGTTGGCCTTGCACTGTGAAAGTACAACACCGACGGGCAAAGTTGCGCTCAGTCCCGGTTACTCACTCGCCAACGTGGACTCGGTCGACATCGTCGTTAAAGGGAAGGGGGGACATGGCTCAGCTCCAGAAACAACCATCGACCCGATCGTACAAGCGGCCGAGCTGGTCATGTCGCTGCAAACCATCGTCTCGCGCGAAATCAAGCCCAGTGAGCCAGCGGTGATCACCGTGGGTGCCATCAACGGTGGCACGAAACATAATATCATTGGCGATCGCTGCCACCTGCAATTGACCGTCCGCAGCTACTCGCCCGAAGTGCGCGCCAAGTGTTTGGCAGGTATCAAACGCAAAGCAATTGCCATTGCGGCAGCTTATCAAGCAGATGCGCCTGAGATTACGGTGAGCGAAGGAACACCCGCGCTGGAAAATGATGCTGAGCTAACGTCGATGGTGAGCAATAGTTTCCGCGCTGTGCTTGGCGAAGAAAATGTTCTCCCCATGGCGCCCGTCATGGGGGGCGAGGACTTCAGCCAATACGGCCTCGCAGGCGTTCCGATCGTGATGTATCGCTTGGGTGTCGTTTCCGCCGCACGACTGGAGCGTATCAAACAACTTGGCCAAATCCCACCCTCACTGCATTCGCCCACATTTTATCCCGATGTGGAAGAAGCGTTGGTCACGGGAGTGATCACCATGGCATCCGCCACGTTGGATCTACTACCTGTCAAGAAATGAACAACTCGAATTGAAGAGACCAATTCGATTGATCTGAACGCAGGGAGCAGCGTTGACTTTTGCCATGTGGGGGCTTAATCTGTCTTGTTTGATGGGAGGTCATTCTTGCCTTCCAATCCGTTTAAGTTCCGGATTCCAACGCTGGCCAACGTGGCATTCCACAATATGCGGACACTCTTGTCCGCGGTCATCAACGCAATAGACCGTAGGAAAATGAAAAACTATCTAACGCTAACTCTCTTACTGGGTTGTTTACTCCAAATTGCCGGCTGCAAAGCCGAAAAAAACGCCGACTCCGTTTCGAAAACCAGTGCGACCGCAGAGGGTGACGCAACCAAACCGATTCGTGTCGTCGGGTTTGATGAACATGACGAAACGCTGCAAGCTATTTTGGATGGCGAAGTCTATGGTACCGTCGTGCAGAATCCGTATATGTACGGGTATCAATCGATAGAATTACTCAAGAAACTGGTCGACGGTGAACCGGCACCAACAGGCGATGGAGTATTCATCGATCTTCCCACGCGGAAAATCACCAGCGCAGAAGCCGCCGAATTCTGGAAAGACAAAAAAGAAAAGCTGGCCGCAGGTGAAGGTGAAGCCGAATTCAAAGCAGGACGGCAATCGTATGCCTATGTGACCAACGGTATCGATCCTTTTTGGGTGGTCGCCGCTGCGGGCGCAATCAAGGCGGGCCGCGATCTCGATATCAATATCTTGATTCGCAATCCACCCAAAGGCATCGGTGACCAACAAACGATGCTCGAGGCCCTGCTGGTGCAAGATGACGTCGTCGGAGTAGCGGTCAGTCCCATTGATCCCGCAAACCAGCAAGAAATCCTCAATCAAATTGGAAACGCCAAGAAATTTGTTACCCACGACTCCGATGCACCCAATACCAACCGCTTGGCCTACATTGGTACGGAGAACTATAACGCCGGACGGCTCGCCGGCGAGTTGGTCAAGGAAGCGATGCCGGAAGGCGGAAGCGTCATGATCTTTGTCGGACGATTGGGACAACTAAATGCTGAACAACGGCGTCAAGGTTTGATTGACGAATTGCTCGATCGCGCTCCGGATCCCAACCGCCGCGATCCAAATGATCAAGAGATTGTCGGAGAAAAGTACACGATCGTTGGTACTAAACTCGATAACTTTGATAAAGCCAAAGCCAAGCAGAATGCCCAGGATGCGATCTCCAAGTATCCTGACTTGGGATGCATGGTCGGACTGTTTGCGTACAATCCGCCCCTCTGCCTACAAGCAATTCGTGAAGCGGGACGAGAAGTACGAGCGGCTGCCAAGTAGGCTTGTCCATGACTTCATCCGCTCCTCCCCTTCTAGAAGTTCGCGACATTGAAAAGCGCTTTGCCGGTGTGCATGCGCTGCGCGGCGTGAACCTCTCACTGGCGCGGGGGGAAGTTGTTGCCGTCGTCGGCGAGAACGGTGCCGGCAAGTCGACGCTGATGAAAATCCTTGCCGGCGTCCAATCTCCTGATGTCGGTGAGATTCTAGTTGACGACCAAGTTGTCAAGATCGATTCTTGCCGACAAGCCATGGATCGTGGCATCGTCCTCATACACCAAGAATTAAATCTGGCCGACAACTTGGATGTCAGTGCCAATATTTTTCTCGGACGCGAACATACGCGGTTTGGTCTGCTGGACCGGAAAACGATGAACCACGAATCTCAACGTTTCCTCAACATGGTTGGTTTGGACATCGATCCGACTACCATCGTCAAGGAACTCACCGTTGGGCGACAGCAGATGGTCGAGATAGCCAAAGCGTTGTCCGTTGGCGCAAGAGTGCTCATCATGGACGAACCGACCTCCAGCCTCTCGACTCGGGAAACGGAATATCTGTTTAAAGTCGTAAAAGAACTGCGCGATAAAGGCGTCAGCGTCATTTACATTTCGCATCGACTGGGGGAAGTCCAAGAACTCGCCGATCGCGCGGTGGTGCTCCGCGACGGAGAGAATGCAGGCGAATTGAGTCGAGAAGAAATCAACCACGATAACTTGGTCAAGTTGATGGTGGGCAGAGAGCTCGACCAGTTCTTCGCACGACAAGCGCATCAGCCAGGTGAAGAGTTGTTGAGGATTCGCGACTTGGTGACCCCTGCTTGGCCCCAAGAGAAAATTAGTTTCTCGATCCGTCGTGGTGAAATTGTCGGTGTGGCAGGGCTGGTCGGAGCGGGTCGAACAGAGCTTCTGCAAGTACTTTTTGGAGTTGATCCAGCGCTTGGCGGTGAGATGCTATTAGATGGCAAACCACTTGTTTTAAATTGCCCCAGCGACGCAATTCGCCACGGTATCGCCTTGGTTCCTGAAGATCGCAAACAACATGGCTTGATTGTCGATATGGCGGTCCGCGAAAATGTTGGCCTTCCGGGACTTGAGCAAAACAAACGTTGGCTCGGCTTCTTAAATACGAACTGTGAACTGAAGTCCACCCTCGAAATGACCGAGCGACTTTCGATCAAAACGCCTAGCTCGGAGCAGATCGCAAGATTTCTTTCTGGGGGAAATCAGCAAAAAGTGGTCATCGGAAAATGGCTGGCGTTGAACCCACGCCTGCTGCTGCTCGATGAGCCGACGCGTGGAATCGATGTGGGGGCGAAACAAGAAATCTATGCACTGATGGAAAAACTGGCCGGACAAGGATTGGCGATCTTGTTTGTGTCGAGTGAAATGGAAGAGGTCTTGGGTATGAGCGATCGCACTTTGGTCATGTGCGAAGGACGCTTGGCAGGAGAACTCTCACGCGAACAATTATCTGAACAAGCCATCATGCATCTGGCAACCGGTGGAAGTTTATCAACGCAACATTAAAGGTGATCCGTGGGCAGGTTTCTGGGCAAGTATAAGAAAATCTTTGGCATCTTCGGATTGCTGGTGTTCGTCTGCCTGTTCACCGCCTTCATGGCCCCCGAATCGTTTCTAAAGCCGGCCAATATCGAAAATACGGTGCGCTGGACCGCACTTTTTGGCATCATCAGTGTCGGCGTCTCGTTTGTGATCATGACCGGAGGTATCGATCTTTCGATCGGCTCAGTCGTGGCACTCGTCGGCTGCGTCTTAGCAATGTCGCTGAATACAACTTACCAACCCGAGCGACTCACCCAAGCCGAACTTCAGGGCGCAACAAGAACGATGCGTCTCAACAACGATCGCGAGTTGCCATTCAAACAAGGTGACACGCTACTGTTCTTAAACAATGTGTACACGGTAGCCTCAGCCACGGGCGATCACTTGATCCTGGTTGAGGAAGTCAAGGCAAGTTCCCAAGAAGGAACGGTAATCCTGGCCCATCGCGTCGTTTCGATGTCGGATGAACAAGAGGCGAGCGTTCAGCGGGGTTCGATTGAAATGGGCCTGCGCATCATCACCATCAACGGATCACAAGACTTTAAAGCCGGCGATCAACTCAATTTAGTATACGACGTCGGGCTACCGCAGATTTTTTCGATCGCGGAGGTACAGCCGGCAGGAGAACAGACTCAGATCAAGTTTTACGTACGTCGCAATCAAGTCGTACGTGAACCGGCGACAATCTTTGTGTCGATACGCTCGCAGCCCTTCTCCACACCTATCGGGATCGCCCTCGCTTTGGGCGTCTCGCTGCTCATTGGCTTAACACACGGGCTGCTGATTACCAAAGTAAAACTCCAGCCATTTGTCGTCACACTGTGCGGGTTGCTCATCTATCGTGGACTCGCTCGATTTCTGACAGGCGACCAAGAACAAGGCTTTGGAAGCGAGTATCCTATCTTAAAGCAGTTTGCCAAAGGTGATTTCCTGCAACTGCTAACTGGCCAAGAATTCGTCTTTGACCTGCCGATGCCATTTATCTACTTGATGATCATTGGCGTTATAGCCGCCATCTTCTTAAATAAAACGATTTTCGGGCGTTATATCTTGGCGCTGGGACGCAACGAAGAAGCCGCTCGTTACAGTGGCATCAACACCGATCGCATGGTCATCGTCTCGTATATGATCTGCTCTTTCTGTGCCGGCATCGCGGCAATTCTCTTTGCGCTGGATTTGAATTCGATACAGCCATCGGGGCATGGAGAATTTTATGAGTTGTACGCGATCGCCGCGGCCGTCTTAGGTGGTTGTTCCCTTCGTGGCGGCGAAGGCTCCGTGCTTGGGGTAATCATTGCCGCTGCCGTGATGAGAGTATTGAACAATGCCATCAACTTGATTGATGGCGTGGACACATCCACCGAGTTTGCCATTATCGGCATGGTCATCTTACTGGGAGTCATCGTCGACGAATCGGTCAGACGATTCGCTGCCCGTCGTGTCGCGGCCTAAGCCCCGTTGGTCAAGATTAGGCCGCAATATCGTTTTGCACATCTCGACTTGATGCACACAAAACGCGTTCGATCTCATCAGCCGACATGCCTCGCGCGATCATCGATTGTTTGAGTTCGACTTCGTTTCGATGTCGAACAATATCTCGCACCGACGTGGCGACCGCGGAAATGATCAACCAGGCAAAAGCACCCACGATTGCGGCGAGTGGAATTGAGAAAGGCGAAAAAACAAATTGCGTCATGGCTCGTATTCTCTAAAGCGTTGAAATGACTGCTTTCGCTTCGATAACTTGTGTCGACCTAATCAGTTAGTGTGCGTAGGGTCGAGTTCGACTTTTGATTTTAGATATTGGACGTTCTTCGGAAACATTCTGGGGATTTCAGAAAAAAGCGTCGCAGGAAGTCCTGTTATCGTAGCCCACGTGAACTGTACGCTCTGTGCAGGTATCGCGCTCATCCTGTTCGCACTCTATTTGAATTCGATTCCGCCGTCAGGGCATGGTGAATGCTTGATTTATAGCACGGATGGCAAAGCCGGAGCACGGATGTTCCGGTTACCAATCACCTGCGGCGGGCTCTGTTGATGCCCAAATTCTCTTGCTGGACATTCACAGCGCCTCCAGCCTCCGGCCTCTAGGTTTTTTCGGGGCCTCGACAGAACTGACCAAAAGTCGATAATTTTGCCTGGTTATCCCCTGATTCTGAAACAACGCAACGTGGCTGAGAACATGGCTAAAAAGACAATCGCTGACATCGATCCCAAGGGCAAAACGATCCTGATGCGCGTCGACTTCAACGTTCCTCAAGATGACCACGGTAAGATCACCGACGACCGACGGATCCGCATGGCCCTGCCTTCGATCAAGTCGGTTGTAAATCGTGACGGCAAGTTGATACTGATGAGCCACCTAGGTCGACCCAAAGGAAAAGGTCCCGAACCGGAGTTCACTCTGGCAGGCGCTGCTCAACGGTTGGGCGAATTACTCGCCATGCCTGTCAAATTTGCCTCCGACACCGTTGGCCCAGACGCCGAAGCTCAGATTAAGAATCTGGAAGATGGCGAAGTGCTGGTATTGGAAAATGTCCGATTCAACGCGGGCGAGCAATCGGGTGACTCAGAATTCGCTAGCAAACTAGCGAGTTGGGCCGACGTCTATTGCAACGACGCCTTCGGCACTTGTCACCGTACCGATGCCTCAATGGTCGCGGTGCCCAAAGCTATGGGCAACAAGCCAAAGGTCAGCGGATTTCTCGTCGCTAAAGAAATCGAATACCTGAGTGACACGATCTCGTCTCCTGCTCGCCCTTTTGTCGCGATCTTGGGAGGTGCCAAGGTGAGTGACAAGATCAAAGTCATCGATAACTTGCTGGGTATCTGCGACTATGTGCTGATCGGCGGAGCGATGGCCTACACGTTTTCACTCGCCGCAGGCGGAAAAGTTGGCAAGAGCCTAGTCGAAAAGGACAAGGTTGAACTGGCCAAGGAGTTAATCGCCAAAGGTGGCGATAAACTCGTGTTGCCCGTTGATACGCACTGCGGCGACGATTTCTCGGGTGACTGTAACAAGCAAGTTGTCGCCGCTGGGGAAATTCCTGACGGCTGGGAAGGTCTAGATATCGGTCCCGAAACAGCCAAAAAGTACAGTGAACTGCTTAAAAATGCAAAGACCGTTGTCTGGAATGGCCCCATGGGAGTTTTTGAAATGCCTCCCTTCGACGAAGGGACCAAACGCGTCGCCCAAGCGATCGCCGACAGCGAAGCGACGAGCATTATTGGGGGTGGCGATTCCGCGGCCGCTATCGAACAACTGGGTTTTGCCGAACAAGTGACGCACGTCAGCACCGGCGGCGGTGCTAGCTTATCGATGCTCGAAGGCCAAAAATTCGAAGCGGTCGAATTGCTCGACGACGCTTAAAAAGCCTCCAAGGGCTACTCGCAATCCAAAAAATACTGAGTGACGGCGGCTCTCCAGCCGCCGCGCGCGAGGAAAGACGGGGTAATTTGGTAAAATGCCATACCCAAAGCGCTTGGGATTTGTAGAATTTGAGTGTTCGCGCCGGGGTAGAATATTCGATACATCCCTTGCATTCTGCGAAATCGATCCAGCTGGAACGAAGTAACGCAGCTACCAACCCCTCCAATTATCTTCACAGGCTTTCTCTGAATGTCCACTGACACTCCGCAGGCGGCTGCCCCGAAACAGGTCCAGATCGTAAGTGGAATTACTGTTCGATTGGCTGGCGACTCAGGTGACGGCATGCAGTTGCTCGGTACGCAACTGACCAACACTTCAGCCCTTTCAGGCAACGACGTTGCTACGTTCCCCGACTTTCCAGCAGAAATCCGTGCCCCGCGCGGAACTCGTGCTGGCGTAAGCGGTTTTCAAGTCCAGTTTGCTTCGCATGAAGTGCACACACCGGGCGATACCCTCGACTGTCTCGTTGCCATGAATCCGGCCGCATTGGTGACCAACATCAATGATCTCCGTGCAGGTGGATTGTTGATTGCCAACGAAGACAGTTTTGAAGACAAAGATCTGAAACTCGCCAATGTTGCCCAAAATCCGCTCGACGAGCCGATGATGGAGAACTACCGCGTGGCCAAGATTCCGATGACCAAGTTGACGAGGACTGCGGTTGCCGATCTCGGTCTGTCGACGAAAGAAGCCGACCGCTGCCGCAACTTCTTTGCCATGGGTTTGGTCTATTGGCTTTACGGCCGCGATATGGACGCGACACTTCGTTTCATTAAGAACAAGTTTGGAAAGAACCCACAGTTTGAAGAAGCCAACGTTCGCGCCTTGCGCGCGGGCTGGGCTTTTGGCGAAACGACGGAGTTGTTAGGTGCCTCCTATCAAGTCGACTCGGCAAAACTTCCAAGTGGGAACTACCGTAACATCATGGGTAACCAGGCCCTTGCTTGGGGCCTGATGACCGCCGCAAAACTGAGCGGGAAAGAACTGTTTTATGGTTCTTATCCTATCACTCCGGCCAGTGACATCCTGCATGAGTTGTGCAAGTTCAAGAACTTCGGTGTATGCACCGTGCAAGCTGAAGACGAAATTGCTGCGATCTGTGCAACGATTGGGGCTGCCTACGGTGGGTCGATGGCAGTGACGTCCAGTAGCGGTCCTGGCATCGCGTTGAAAGCGGAAGCGATGGGCTTGGCCGTGATGATTGAACTGCCCCTGTTGGTCATCGATGTACAACGAGGTGGACCAAGTACCGGGCTACCCACCAAGACCGAACAAGCCGACTTGATGCAATTGCTTCACGGACGAAACGGTGAAGCACCTGTGCCGATCTTGGCAGCTCGTAGCCCTGGGGATTGCTTCCACACCGCAGTAGAAGCCTGGAGGATCGCCACCACGTATATGGTGCCCGTGGTGATTCTTTCCGATGGTTACATTGCGAACGGCTCGGAGCCATGGTTGATCCCAGATGTCAACGAACTGCAAAAAATCAACGTCACGCATCCACCGGCCTGGGGTGGCGCGGAGCCGTTCATGCCGTACCTGCGCGATCAAAATCTTGCCCGCCCCTGGGCTATTCCCGGTACGCCGGGACTGATGCACCGCGTCGGTGGATTGGAAAAGGCGGATGGTACGGGCAATGTAAGTTACGATGCAGACAATCATCAAAAGATGATGAATATTCGCGCTCAGAAAGTGGCCAATGTCGCCACCATGATACCTCCGCAAGAAGTGATGGGGCCGGAACAAGCGGAACTACTGGTACTTTCCTGGGGCGGTACGTATGGCGCCTGCCACACCGCGGTTCAACAGTCAATTGATCTGGGGTTGAGTGTTGCACATTGCCATTTAAGGCACATGAATCCATTTCCTTCGAACTTGGGCGAACTGTTGGCGCGCTATGAACATGTTCTGGTGCCCGAGTTGAACCTGGGACAATTGCTTTCGCTCATTCGAGCTCGCTACCTGGTCGATGCAACGGGCTACAATAAAGTGATGGGCAAGCCCTTTAGCGTCGGCGAACTGGTCGACAAGATTCGTTCGCTTACGACCGCTCCGGTAAAGCAAAGCAACCCCAATAGCGGCAAAGGCAAGGTGTTGGCTGAATCCCCAGTTGGCTGAATCCCCAGTTGAGTTAAGCCGACAGACAAAGCGTGAACGAAACGAAACTGAACACAACAGCGCCACAGAGATTAGAGAAAAGCTAGCATGTCCACCGAACTTCCCGTACTTTCCGCCGCCGATTTTGCAAGCAACCAAGATATCCGTTGGTGTCCCGGCTGTGGTGACTACTCGATCCTTGCTCAGATGAAGAAGATGCTCCCCAGCCTGGGACTACCACTGGAGCAAATCGTCTTTATTTCGGGCATCGGTTGCTCGAGTCGCTTTCCGTATTACATGAATACCTACGGCATGCACAGCATCCACGGTCGCGCCCCCGCGGTGGCTACTGGCCTGCGAGTCGCGCGACCCGAGCTCAAAGTGTTTGTGATTACTGGCGATGGCGATGCGCTTAGCATTGGTGGCAACCATTTTATTCATCTGCTGCGACGCAACGTCGATGTGACATTGGTCCTGTTCAACAACCGCATCTACGGGTTGACCAAGGGGCAATATTCGCCAACAAGTCCTGCGGGACAAGTGACGAAGAGCACTCCTATGGGTTCTTTGGATCATCCGCTCAACCCCATAACTGTCGCATTGGGTGCTGAAGCGACATTCATCGCACGCAGTGTGGACGTGCACATCAAGCACTTGACGGAAACTTTGTACCGAGCTGCCATGCATCGCGGTACATCGGTCGTCGAAGTCTACCAAAATTGCAATGTGTTCAACGACGGTGCCTTTAGCTACGCACAAGATAAAGCGACGCGCGACGATACAACCGTTGAATTGGAACACGGCAAGCCGTTGATATTTGGCAAGAATCGTGACAAAGGAATCCGTCTGAACGGCCTCCGTCCTGAAATCGTCGATCTTTCCAGCGGTGCGATTTCACACGACGATCTGCTCTTCCACGATGAAAAAGCCGATTCGGCATTGACCCATATCCTCGCAAAAATGAGATATCCGGAATTTCCTGAGCCAATTGGCGTGTTCCGCGATATCGAACAGCCTATCTACGAGGATCAAGTACGCGAACAAATCGACAAGTCGGTCAAGCAGCGTGGCCTCGGCGACTTAAACAAACTCTTCAATAGCGGCGATACCTGGACGGTTGCATAACCCATGCTTTCCAAAACAGCCGAATATGCACTGCGGGCAATAGCTTGCTTGGCCGCAAATTGCGACCGGCCCGCCTCTGCAGATTTGCTGGCAGAGAAGACGTTGGTTCCGCGAAGATATTTGCACCGCGTTTTACAAGATCTGGTGCGATCCTCACTGGTGCAATCGCGATCCGGCCCAGGCGGTGGTTACGAACTCGCCAAACTGCCCGCCGAAATCACGATCTTGGATGTCGTCAACTCCGTGGCCCCCCTCGAACGAATCACCTCCTGCCCACTCGGACTCAAGACACACACAGAGCTATGTCCGCTGCACGCCGAGTTGGATCGAGCCTACGCTGCGACCGAAAATGCCTTTCGTAGCGTAACCATCCGCGAACTCTTGGAATCCACCAGCCCCATCGTGCCGCTTTGTGAAAACACTGCACCATCGATTCTCAGGTAGGAGCATTATTTTACCTCGATATCAAAGGTGTTTTCGCCTTTCTTGTTTTCTACCGTAGCCGTTAAACCAGAAGTCGTCGGATTAAAGTACTTTTGAGGCAAATCGACGAAGGTTGGTTTCGATGAAGCTCCTCCTCCCTGGGAGGCTGCCATGACGGCGCTCATCATCATACCCCGTCCGGCTTCCGTGTTAACACCGATCTGCACCGAGCCAACCGGGACATGCTGCACAAAGTAGTTTCCATCAGCATCAGCGGCTCCCGACGCCGAGGAGTTTTCATTAGAGACAATGACCAGGGCATGCGGGACCGGCTTACCCTTGTACGTGATCTTGCCCTGGAGGGTTGCGTCCGACAGAATCATTCGTTCTTCTTCGGTCCAGGTCGAGTAATAAAAGAGAAATCCAGCAACGGCAAACAACCCAGCCACGGCGGCGTACTGTTTTAACTTTGAAGAATCCATTGGCAAACCTACTTAATATCGATATCGAATTCGTTTTCCCCTTCGCTGTTTGCGACCGTCGTCGCAATTCCCGAACTGGTCGGATCGAAGAACTTCTTGGGCACGTCGACAAATTTTGGCTTCGCTGCCGTATCGCCACCTTGCGATGAGGACATCATGGCGCTCATCATGTTGCCCCGTCCTGCGTCCGTGTTCACACCAATATTGACCTCTCCCACAGGTGCATTGGCCACTGAGTAGTTACCATCGGCATCGGCGTTGCCCGTGGCAGAAGTCGCTCCGCTTACGATCACCAGCGCATGGGGCACAGGTTGACCTTTATAAGTGATCTTGCCCTTCAGCGTTGCCTTCGACAAAACCAACTTTTCTTCTTGGGAGCATCCCAAACTGGCTCCCAACACCAAGAGAAGTGGTACGCTCAAAATCAACCGGGATCGAACTTTCATTGCTTGACTACTTAATGCAAAAGGACACATTGCGGATAACGTGTGAAGACAGCCTACGACGAAAGCACGCCATTCAGGCGTGCTTTCAATCAGTCGATTGGTCTGGAACTAACGGCCTGAGATCGCTCGGTCTTTATTCTTGGCTTGGAGCGATTTCGCCCCCAGCGGGCGTTATCCACGCCGACCAGGCAGCGATGTCAATCGAGTTGTTGACACCACGGACACTTCCATCGGCAAAAACTGCATTGGATATTCCGCCGGAGTGCAACGGGTAGATATTCCAAACGATCTGCTGGTCGCGTGGTCGCAAGACTCGTGGTGGCTGATAAAACTCTCGCGTTTCGCCATTGAACGTAAACTGGCAACTTCCCAGCCACCATTGACCGTCCTCATCGTCCCACGTTTGACTGGGGTCATTGCAGTTGCAGCCGAAGAAACCCATGACCTCAGGCGGCGCATCGGTTTTGCCCCACATGTTGGCTCCGTCCGTTCGTCCGTTGCTGTTTTCAAAGCCCCATGCGTTTACACGCACAACGTTCTCACCAGTGATCATCGGCTTTTCGATAATGCAGATCGTATTCGATGTCCCATCGACAAAACTCGACATCTTCTTCTCGCCACTGGCGTTGTCCCAAACGACGTTCCAAACGCTTTGACCGCCACCAGGTATCATCTTGCCAAAAGCCCGTGCGTTGGGAACATAGCTTGTCAAACCAACGGGACGCGGCGTTCCTCCCATGACCCAGTCGTAGCCACCCATGTCGATTTGACTGGCTGGAGATGCATCGCTGGGGCAAACCAGAAACGGTGGTGACGTTTCATCCCACCAGCTCCCAGGACGAGAACCCGACTCGGCTAACACACAGTTGCGCCAAATAGGATCTGACTTAAGTTGCGCTTGTTCGATGTACGGCAACAGCGAATAGAAGAAAGTGATCTTCTCGCCGTTATCCGCCGTTGGGTTATACGACATGTATTTACCCTTGTAGATCGCTGTCGTTGCGCCTGGGTTCGCGTTTGCCCATCCATTGATAATGATTGGAGGAAACTCGCGCATCGTATCGTGCGCGTTGTGCAGCGCTAGCCCATGCTGCTTCAGATTGTTAGTGCACTGCATGCGACGCGCAGCTTCACGAGCTGCCTGCACTGCAGGAAGTAACAAACCAACCAGAATGCCGATGATGGCAATAACAACCAGTAACTCGACCAGCGTGAAGCCGGACCTAAAAGATTGCCTTTTCATAAGAAAAGCCCCTGCCGAAAAATAGGAAAAGAAGTAGGAAACAATGCGGCTCGGGCGTAAACGCATACTACATCACCTTAAACCTCAGTCAAGGTGAATCAAATTACCGTTCAGACACTATTCCCCATTCTCAAGCAACGGTCAATACAACGGGATGTACGCGGGGTTTTTCTTAAGAATTATTAATTTGATGGCAGGTGGTCAGTTTGGCAATGATCGGTCCCCAAATTTAACCACTCTCGCGTTCAATTGTCAGTTCGGACCCATTCCGGTTGATGAAACCGAAGCAAGCCGTCGAGGAGTATCTTCGTCGCAGGCAAGAGCGATCAGGTTCAACCACTTGTTCTATACAAAGCGAGGTCCTTATCACGCTACCTTGTTTTGAAGATCTTGGGACTTCGAAATAGGCAGTTAGCCGTCTTGCGACGCGACAACGGGCCAGGCCACCGCTTTAAGCATTTTTCGAACTATGAATCAGACGACTTTGGGTAGGACGGCTCGGTCACGGAAGTGCCACGCGTGGTCAACGAACGCTCACTGGTGCCAACGAATTGAAGGAGACGACGAATTTCGAACGGGATTCGAACTCCGCGGCTCTGTATCTCAAGCATGAGAACTTGGGCGCATAGACAGAACCCGCCGCTTGTGACTGTTAGCTGGAACATCCGTGCTCCGGCTTTGCCATCCGTGCTATAAAATCACATATGGAACTCCGTTGCCAAGACATCAATCCGTTGCCACTTGCTTGTGGACAGCAACTAGCAGCCGGAGCAGGCTCACGTGAAATGCAGCATAGAAAAGCAGTACGGCTTCCATGCGGACAAACAATTTCCTTGGCTAATAGCTGCTCCTATGTTCACGACCGACGGCGGTCGATGTTAACATAACAAAACCCTTGAAACTACTTTCGCCCCTACTAACGCAAAAGGACTGGCCACTCCCATGAATCATCTTCTTAGAATAGCAATCGGCATTTCGCTGACGATCCTTCCCCATGTCGCTATTGCCCAGCAGTCGCTAACGGCCGACGGCGCAAAACCAAAACTGATTGTCGACGACTGCAAATTCACCGAGGGCCCTGCCGCCGATGCAGACGGAGTGGTCTTTTTTACTGATCAGCCCAACGATCGCATCCTCAAAGTCGACTTGGAAGGCAATGTCTCTGAGTTCCTCAAGCCTGCTGGTCGGAGCAATGGTATGTTCTTCGCCCCAGACGGCAAACTGATCGCTTGCGCGGATGAAAAGAACCAAATGTGGGAGATCTCTGCCGACGGCAGTCATAAGGTCCTATTTGAAGGCTACCAAGACAAGAAGCTCAACGGTCCCAACGATCTATGGATTCATCCCGATGGCTGGATGGTGTTCACCGACCCGTACTATCAACGGCCTTGGTGGGAACATCAGAAAATGCCGCAAGATGGTTCTCATATCTACACCGTTCAACGCGACGGCACCAACCTCCAGAGAATTGACAGCCCATTTAAACAACCCAATGGTATCGTCGGAGACGCTAAACGTGGATTGCTGTTTGTTGCCGATATCGGAGACAGCAAAACCTATGTATTTCAGATCCAACCGAACGGTGAACTGACCGACCGCAAACTGTTCTGCAATGAAGGCTCCGATGGCATGACTCTTGATGTCGAAGGCAATCTCTATCTGACCGGCAGGGCGGGTGTGACGGTCTATGATCGCGACGGTAAGAAACGCGAAGTCATATCCATCCCCAAAGGTTGGACCGCCAACGTCTGCTTCGGCGGAAAAGATCGTAAGACGTTGTTTGTCACGGCCAGCGATAGCCTGTACACGGTCGACATGCGCATACAGGGACTTTAACGCGCCTCAATGTAGAACAATTGTCCCCAATTGTTTTGTTTCTGCGATGGTTACTTTAAACTGGCAGCAAAACAATTGGGACAAAACAATTGGGACAAAACAACTGAGGCTAAAAGGCTGAGACTAGCAACTAAGCCTAAGCAACTGGGGACAAAACAATTGGGGACAATTGTTCTACATTGACCGCAGGCACAATGCAGATCACATCGTTTTCAACTGAGACGTCGGCTACTAGGTCTTTGTGGACGTGACCAGCGATCTGCTGGAGGGTTGGATAATCGCTATTGCCATCAAATAGCCGCGCATCGTCGATGAGAATGACGTGTTGCCCGGCCAATGGGTGTTGCAAAATCGCCGCCAATTCGGCCATAACTGGGGTGTCAAGCTGAGCCCGTGCCGTCTCGCCGCCTGACCAATGCCCGTCGAGCCAAAATAGGGTCGGCGAGCAAATACTCGGCAACAACTCGCGAAGCACGACGCCGCTGTCACCATTCAAGATATGGATATGGTCATCTTGAGCAAATCGCCTTTTGGCTGCTGCGCAGAGTTCCGCTTGTAATTCAATCGAATAGATCGACTGGAATTGCATGCGCATCGCATGCACCATATCGCCACGAAAGGTGCCGGTTTCAACGAAAACCGACAGATTGTAGGCTCGAGCGTACCGCGCGACCACATTTTGCTTGATCGGGTGCGGCGGAGGGTTGGTGCATCCCGCATGTTTCCATTTTCGCAATTGGCGGTGAGCGCGCAATTTTGTTTTCAGTTCTTTCACAAGGTGAAACATAAAACCCCTTCCATGAAAGAGCCCTTCAACGTTAAAAACATCGCGGGGTTTGTAGCAAAACGCTAATCAACCCGCAACGTCGATTTTAGTCTTCATATTGGTCAACATGTTGGTTAGAAATCGGGGGCAAAAGTAGAGAGTTGGCCAGGTCAAACGAACATGCGCTGACGCCACGAGAAGTCCGTGGAAAGCGCTGATTTCTCATTTGCAACCCCAACTTCCAACCAAAATCTCTGAGCCTGGCGGTCTCCTCAATAAGCGGGTCTCCAAGCGCCGTAGAGTCGACCAACTACCACGCTATTTGCTCACCGTGATAGAATTAAGCGTCAAAGGCCGAAAGCCAGTTGTCCTACCATTTGACGCACCGCAGTGGAGTCGTAGACGAGTATGAAAAAATACAAACTTGAATCGCTTATTTACTACACCAAGCTCTTTGCCGACAAAGAGCACATCGTTAAAGAGTCCTCAGAGGACATCCAAATGAAGCTGGATGAATATGCGGCAGATGGCTGGCGACTGGTGTCGACCGATGCCACCGACTTTGGCATGGCAGTCTACATCTATCTGTATTTCGAAAAGGATGTGTGAGCGCTTTGTCAGTCGAAGTGATAGCTTCGCAAAGCATCGTCGCAACCTGGTTTGTTAGTGCTTGGTTGGTAGTGGTGGGGTTGTCCTCCCACTACCTTGCCAACTCGACTGCGCTGCACTGGAAGCCGCGTTGCCTTGTCGTCACCGTGCTGTTTGCGCCCGTGCTTTTAGCAGGTGCCAACGAAATCGGGATGCTTCCAACGAGTGGTGACTTGCGACTGGAGAGCTTATATGCTGACTAGCAACCATTATTCGTGCTTGGCTGCACTGATCACTGTTTCTGTTCTTGTAGCACGGATAGCAAGGCCGGAGCACGGATGATGAGATGCACTCGCTAACCAAGCGCCGAGTCTTTTTGTCGCGCTGAGGGCATTTTCGCGAAGAGACAACTCTCAACAGTTGCTTGTGGACGTTAGGTGGAAGCGCGAACAAGCTCGGCAGGAGCCTCTCTCCACCGCTCTAAACATCTTTGACGCGGTCTCGGGAGGGCGACGCTCCTGCGGAGCCTTATTGGGCTGCCACCTGTCGTTCACAAGCAATGGGTCCGAACACAGTCGGCTTGTGGACGCTAGGACCCTGCCCGAAAAAGCTCGGCAGGAGCCTCGTTCTCCCGACAGTATATTTTACATGTCAAATCACAATCAAAGATGTTGAGAGCGGTGGCCTCTCTCTCCCAGCTGAAATTCTTTATCTCGTAACCTCGTCCTAGACTATCAACATCCGACGTCGGTCAGGCGATCAAGTCCTTAATGACCCTGCCGCCAAACTGGCTGAGCTGCTTGAAACGGCCTGCATGGTAGTACGTGAGTTTATTGTCATCGAGCCCCAACAGACGCAAAAGCGTAACATGGAAATCGCGCACATGAGCACGGCCATCCACTGCCGTCATACCCAATTCATCGGTGGCACCGATGGTGTGACCGGCATTGCAACCGCCACCAGCTAGCCAGACAGTCATCGCATTGGGATTGTGGTCGCGACCATAAGCAATACCGCCTCGCACGCCATTGTCAGGTGTACGTCCGAATTCTCCACACCAGACGATCAGTGTGCTTTCTAACAGCCCACGCTGTTTAAGATCGGTAACCAGGGCAGCAATGGGACGGTCGACTCCTCGCACCAAATTGTCATGAGCGCGAGCTATGTAGTCGTGGCTGTCCCATGAGCCGTTGTAAAGCTGAACAAATCGCACACCTTTCTCGACAAGCTTCCGGGCGAGCAAACACTTGCGCCCAAAAGAATCGGTCGCCTGATTGCCAATGCCGTAAAGCTCATGAGTCTTAGCATCTTCGTTCGAAAGATCAAGCGTTTCGGGCACTTGCATCTGCATTCGAAAAGCCAATTCATAATTTCCCATACGTGCGGCGAGTTCCTCGTGACCGGGATGTTGTGCGGCATGCGCCGTGTTCAATGTGGTGAGCAAATCTAAGTTCTTGCGCTGGCGCACTTTACTTACCCCAGGCGGCGGCAGGAGGTCGAGTATCGGCGAACCCTTCGCTCTGAGCGGCGTTCCCTGAAATCGAGACGGCAAATAGCCATTACTCCAGTTCGCAGCGCCCCCTTGTGGATAGCTCACTTCGGGCAAGACAATAAACCCGGGCAAATCCTGATTGACAGAACCAAGGCCATAGTTGACCCACGCGCCCATTCCCGGATCACCGCCAAAACGATTGCCACAGTTCATTTGATACATGGCGGTCGGATGGTTCACGCTATCGACGGTGCAGCCGCGAAAAAAGCAGATCTCATCAGCCACTTTGGCAAGTTCGGTCCAGTTCTCTGCCATGTCCGCACCACTCTGCCCAGCCTTGATGAACTTGAATGGGCTTTGCACATAGTACCTGCGCCCACTTTCCATCGCAGAAACCTGCTGGCCGTCACGAACGAATTCTTTCAGGTGCAATTTCTCGAGCGCTGGTTTCGGATCAAAGGTATCGATGTGCGACGGCCCGCCTTCCATCATGAGGAAAATGACGCTTTTCGCTTTTGCGTGGGGATAGTGCGGCTGCGATTCAAATCGAGACACCTTTGCTTCATTTCCGGTTGTCACTTCTTCCGCGAGCAACGCTGTGAACGCAACTGCACCAAGGCTTGCCCCCAAGCCATAGATGAATTCCCGGCGATTAGGCGGTTGAAATGTACCGTCGGTAAAACATTGAAAAGATCTAGTAAACATACGCAAACTCGTTGGTGTTGAACAACACAAGGCACACGTCGGCCAGTGCGCGTGCGTGCACAGAGACATCACTAGGCTGAAGATCGGCCACAAACTCTGAATTGGCGTGCAACTTTTCCTCAAAGAAGAACTTCTCTCCCGTATTCTCCTCGACCGCTTCGCGCCTTATTTCAAGCGGTGGATTAATGGATAGCGGTTTAGCATCACCCTGAAGCATTTCGATGTCGTGCCAGTGCTGAAGGCAAGCGTTCAATTCGTCAGCGCGAGGCTGTCGTGAAAAAATGAGCTCAAAGAGACGCACGACCGCTTGGCGATCGCTTTCAGTTTCGTTGACAACACGTTTGGCCAAAGCAAGCGCACGTGCATGCGAGTTTTGACCGTTAAAAAGACTGAATACTTGCGGAGTGATGGTAGAAGCCTCGCGGCGCTCGCACGAAAAATCGGGCGAAGGTGCGTTAAAAACTTCTTGCAACGGATCGGGTAAACCTCGAATCTTTAATGCGTAGATCGAGCGGCGGTGGCGTTGATTGGGTAGCGGATTGGGGGTCCACGCAGCAGCAAAGGTCCCCATGACTTGACGCGGTTGCATGGCCACCTCCAGATTGATTTCAGGACGATTTGGAATGCCACCAAGCTCAGTATTCATTTCACCGGTAATGCACAGCATCGTATCTCGCAGCTCTTCGGCGCTAAGCCGCCGCGGGTTGAAGGCAGCATAACGGGATTTGGCCGAATCCAGTTCGCGGAGAGATTTCCAATCGGGATGCGAGGCACTGCGGCGATACGCCTCGGAGTTCATAATGATCCGATGCATGGCTTTAAAGCTCCAGCCGTTCTCAACAAAAGTTGCCGCGAGCCAATCGAGCAACTCCGGATGCGTCGGCGCTTTACCACTGCTGCCAAAGTTGTTGGGATTGCCGGCAATGGGCTGGCCGAAGTGCCACAACCAAATGCGGTTCGCAATTGCTCTGGTTGTAAGCGGGTTGTCTGAGTTGGCGACCCACTGAGCAAATGCCAAGCGGCGGCCTTCGATCGCTTCGGGAATTGGCGTCTGCGGCACGGTCCGCAGTGCGCTGAGTACACCTGGTAGCACCTTTTCACCAGTGGTAAAGGGATCTCCACCGGCGAGCACACAGGTCTCCTCCAACTCCCCTTGGTGCATGCGATCTGCGGGCATTCGCAGCGGAGCGTTGATGCTCTTTACTTGTGGAGTTCGACCATTATAAACAGAAAATGCCACCGGCTCGTATCGGTCAAGCTCCCAGCGTAGCCGCTCCAGACCTTTGCGAGCAACGCGTTCAAGACCAAATTGCTCGGGTGTGAAACCAACATATTTAGGCGGGAAGTCGCTCTCCGCCACCTTTTGTTTTCTCAGACTGTCCCTGACGGCAGAAAACAGATCGGTGAACCGAGTTCGGCTGACGGTCGCGGCACTCTGCGATCCAACGGCAGCGTCAACAGCAGCGTTCCACTGGGTTGGGTCTTTCTCATGCTCAATGAACCAGCGCTGAGCATTTCGCAAGAGTACTTCGTCGAGCGCTGCTAGTTGCGAAACGTACTCATCGCGCCGCAATTCAAGAAACCTCTTCTCTTCGAAGCCATGCAAGTTCTCAGTCGGTAGAAACGCAGCTTCGCGCTCGGCGATCTGCGTCGTCGCAAACACCGCTTGCACCGCATAGTAGTCGCGGGTTGGAATGGGATCGAACTTGTGATCATGGCAACGAGCGCATTGCAGCGAGTGCGCGAGGAACGTCTCACCCACGCTGTTGGTCACGTCGTCGAGAAATCGTTGGCGGGCAATTTTCGGAACTTCCATTCCAGTCAGTTCCCAAGGACCCATGCGCAGGAAGCCAGTGGCAACCAGCATTTCCGGATTATCCGACTCCAGTTCATCCCCTGCGATTTGTTCAAGCACAAATTGGTCGTAACGCTTGTCTGCATTAAACGAGCGCACGACATAGTCGCGATAACGCCAGGCATTGCCGCGTTCGTAATCATTCGCGAAGCCGGATGTATCCGCATAACGAGTCACATCAAGCCAATGTTGCGCCATGCGTTCACCATAATGTGGCGAATCCAACAGTCGCTCAACGATGGTAGCAAACGCCTCCTGATCAGGTCGAGCGTCGTTTACAAAGGCCGCCACCTCCTCGGGCCTGGGAGGCAACCCGGTAAGGTCAAAGAATGCGCGGCGAATCAACGTGATTCGGTCGGCAGCCGGTGCTAGCTCAAGCCCGCGGGGCATTTCTGAAACGATCAATGCATCGATGGGATGGACTGGGTCGGTTGATGCTGGGTCGGTTGGCGGAGTCGGCTTGTTCACAGGTTGATAAGCCCAAAGTCCAGCTAGTTCGTACCGCCGGCTCGTCCACTCCTGTGAAAGTCCACCGGACGTCTCAACTAAAACACCGTCCTCGGCTGACCAGTTCGTTTCGTTAGCTTTGAAAATAGCTTGAACTCGCTCTTCATCCGGCCAGGCGGCACCTGCCAGTATCCAATCGCGAATCCAGCTTATCTGCTTATCGTCCAGCTCGTCGGCCTCTTTCGGCGGCATCGGGCTCCAAGCATCGTGCATTCGCGTTACGGCCAGATACAGAGGGCTTTCCTCTGGTTTGTCGGCAATAATGGCGGGCACTCCGCTGTCGCCTCCTTCTTGAATGGAAGCAGGTGTCCGCAAGTCCAGGCCGCCGTCAATTTGCTCCTCAGAGTTGCCATGACAGGCCAGACACTTCTCATGTAAAAGCGGTAAAACGCGACGAACAAATAGAAGTTCCGCGTCGTCACTTCGTGCGCGAGCGGGCATAATCGCAGCGATGCATAGCAGAATGAGCGACGCCGCGTTGGAGATTGTTAAACGCACAATAGGGATACTTCGATCTTAATGCCTGATAGTGATCCGCCTTGCAATGAATTTACCCTTTCCGCGAGTAAAATGCGAGCTTGTAGGTCGACGAAGTTGAGACGGCATGCGCCGCTCGACGAGCGAACTTGTCGGCCGAATCGCGACCAGTATGATCCATTTCCAGCCGCTCCACCTCGCGAGTTTCCTCGCGGGAGGGTAGCCACCGTGCCGCACGGTTTAAACCAAATTTGCGCTGCGTCGGAGCACAGTCGCTGTGCAGCGGAACTGAGTCCTTCTTCAGCAGTTAACTCTCTATCCTTTTTCAGAGGCCAACTAGACATTGCTGTCTGTATCGCCCAGTATCTTTTCGATGTACAGAATTTGTACAAGCGTCAGTATGACAACGACTAGCGGCGCGGCCATCATGATTCCGATGATCCCGAACGCCACGCCCATCAATACCTGAGCGCTGATCAGTAAGATCGGCGGCATACTTACTTGCTGCCGCTGGATAATTGGCGTGATCAGGTAACTTTCAATTCCCTGCATGATGATGTTGAGGAGAAGGACGTAAAGCGCAGTACTTCCTCCTACATTCAATGCCAAGAGTATTTGAGGCACCGCGGCGAGCAATGGACCAATATTTGGGATGAAGGTCAAAAACGCCGCCACAACACCCAATGTGAATGGGAGTGGCACACCAAGGATCCACAGGCCAATACCAGTCAATATTCCGACAATCGCCATGGATGCGATTCGCCCCACAATCCAACGCCCCAGATTTGAATGAATTTCAATCAACACTCTGTTGGCTACTGATTTTTTCTCCTTTGGAAGAAGTTTTAATAGTCCGCTGCGGTAGAGCTCGGGATCGTAAGCCGCGTAGAGTCCCACAAAAAGTATGACGAGCAGTCCCGTTAGCCCCCAACCCAACAAGCTAAGCCAACTCGCAATGCCTGGTGCGATCATGCTGCTTGATTTCGTCAACGTACTTTGCAATTCCGAACCACTTGGCAGATACTGTTCCGCCCAAGGCAGTTGCTCAAGCCAGCTCTGTAGCTGCGCCACTACGGATTGTAGTTGTGACCATAACTCGTTGGTCCTCGCAGCGATTTGAGTTCCCAGAAACGAAAAGCCCGACGCGAGCAACAGTACAAGGATCGCGACGATTATTAGATAGGCAGCGATATAGGGGAGTGGGATGTACTTGATTAACCAGTTACTCAGTCCATTCAAAAACACCCCAAAAACCAAGCCGGCGAAAATTAACAACAGCACGCTGATCGTAACGACAAATAAATCCGTAACGGAGAGAATTAGCCCTACAGACAACAGCACGATCAGTAAAGCATAAAAATTTGTCATCACCCAACGCCAGTTTGATCTTCGCTACTTTGAGCCATCCTCAGTCTCGTCTTCAACCATAAAAATCAGGCTTGGTTGTAGAACTAACCGCGATAGCGGGAGCTGTGAAATGGAACGGATCGAATCAAGTATGGCAAATCGTGTGCCTTTAAGGTCGACGTGTTTGCCATGGATTCTGTGCGTCCAGAACCGAATCGAAAGGGGTGCTCGCCGCCGCCGAGTCGTGGTGCGAAGCCAAGCATAACTCTTCAAGCACTACGCGGGAAAATGCAGTAAAATGCACCGCGCGATTCAGCGGAGCTTGCTTATAGCTCGCAACCCGTTGTGGAGCTTGCCAAAGCTCCAGACCCGTATTACAGCTTGCCACCCCTAACCCGTATTACCACTCGCCATAGCTGCCCATGTAACTCTTGCTCAGGTGATCTAACTGTTTGTTGCGTTGTGCCGATTTTCGCTCGTTCGTCGATGGAAGCGTTTTTTGGATAATCAAAAGAAAAATCGAATGCAATTCAAATGGACGCTCAATCAGATGTTCTTTGGCTCGTTTCTCGTCGCGCTGATCATCCCATATGTTCTTGCGATATTGCCTGCCAGCGTCCCGCCGCTTAAGGAATTCACTCTCACCACAAATGAACTGCAAATCTGGCTTACCGAAGAGGACCCATCCCTTCGATTCTCAGGTAGTACGCAGGGAAGTGTGGGGCTGCATAATTCGGAAGGAAACGTGACGATTACCAGCAGTGTGCTGAGTGCTGAATATTTATTTCAGCGAATTGGAGCACGGCTAAAGGCGAAAATAGAGAACGAGTCATGGAGCATCCTAAGCTCGGGTGGATATGGTGATTCGCAGATGTTTGAATTCACCGATGGACATAGCAAACGGTATTTTTATATATTGCTCAAAGACACCCACCCTCCGACCTTTAAATTCCTGAGCATCCGGTACCCATCCTATTTGCTCCGCTCACTCCAATAATATTTTCATGAAGCAGCGCCGCCTGCTTGAAAGTTAGCGATGGCTGGACACCTTAAACGATTGTTATCGAATGTTCTCGGTTCGCAGCGTTGCCCTGACTGCGATGAATCGCTCAGTTCTGAATGCATGAACATCAAGGAAGGCGTCGCGTTGTGCCCTGCGTGTGGAAAGTTGTCGAGACTTTCTGAGCTCCACACTAGCAGTCGATCCATGGAAGAGATTCTCGATCGTCCGCCATCTGGATGTTCGATTCACTCCTTTGGCCAGCGAGCGGTAGCAACTGTGTCATTGAGATCCATTACAGGATTTGTGACCACTACGGGATTTGCTTTGTTCTGGAATGGAATTGTATCGGTCTTTGTCTTAATTGCCATTGCAGGGCTCTACGCAAACTTGATCGGCCCGCTTCCGAAGTGGTTCCCCGCTCCAGGGCTTAATGACGGGAAGCCTGAAATGAATGGTGGACCGATGGAACTCGGAATGACGCTGTTTCTCTGTGTTTTTCTGATTCCGTTTGTTACCGTTGGAAGCGTCATGGCTGGCGCTGCGATTATGTGCTTGCTTGGGAAGGTCGAGGTCGTAATCGACGAATTTGATTCTTATGTCGCAACAGGTTTTCTGTTTTTGAAATGGAAAAAGCGGTTTGACGCCAAACAGGTACAGGGCGTTGAGTTCACGAGCAGCGCATGGAGTAGTGAAGGCGGAAGCACACGACTGATTGAGATCAAGTCGAACCGGAATGTCAAATTCGGTTCGATGCTGCCGACTGAGCGAATGGAATGGTTGCGCGCCGTGCTCAAAACCCTCTTGCTGCCGACGCGCAACGACACGAGCACTTCTTCGCTGCCAAGCCTACCTTGGCTTTCCCGCACATCGCTTTGAGCGACTGGCCGTTCTACGCCATGCGTTTCATCAAGGGTGACAGCTTGGCCGAAGCCGCCGATCAGTTTCACAAATCATCCGCATACAAACGCACTTGGATTCGGGAGCCATGAGTTTCGAGCGACAATTGCGAATCGCACCCGCGGACGTCGGGCTTAAAAGAACGATGGGGACCGTAGAGCTCAAGACTGGTTCGAATGTTGGAAAAAATCGCTTGACAGTCACCTTTTGTGCAGACGGCCGAGTAAAATCGCAGAAGGAACAGCCCCGTGATACCAAGTTCCACTTAACTTAGCATCTTACCGCCCGAGAAAACGAAATGAGAAACGTCCTCAACTTGCTCTTTGCGATTGTCATTTTCTCATCATGTTCCCAGTTAATCCGAGCGCAGGATTTTACTGAAAAGTTTCCGCTCCTGAGCCGTAATAAAACGTTCGAGTCGGGAATTGACGGTTGGAATAATACACAGCTTACAAGTACTCTAAAGAATCCAATCGAGCGCAGTAGTCAATATGTAAGTCTACAAGGCGTAGGCACCTGGGGGCAGACATTCACTGTTCCTACCGGTAGTCGGCGTCATATTCTGAATGCCTATGCCTACAAACGTTCGACTGAAGGCACAGGCAGCGGGGGCTACTAAAATCCGGTCAAGTGAAGAACGCGAAGGGAATATCGTTTTCAGGGAAAAAGTTCTCTCCCATCTCGTTGCACTTTTAAACGCATGCGCATGAACTTGGTCGACGTTATCACTCTATTCTACTGCTGCGCCGATGCTTTCTTTGGCCTAGTTCGAAGCGATCCGGTGGATCCGTCAGCTTGATCCACTGCGCAAAACTGGAACACTAATTGCCACTAATCTGGCTAATGAATACTGACGGAGGTGCGGGATTGGCCAAGACATACGGTCTTGATTAGTGGCGATTAGTGCGAATTAGTGTTCCTGATCTCACAAGCGTGGCTTGGGGTTGACCGCTACTCGGCTTGGGGTCGCCACGGTCCGAATGCCAAGCACCAAGCGCAGCGATGGATCCTTCCGCTTTCAGTGTCCGCGATGCACTCGCGGATTGTGTTCCGGTGAATCTCAAGCACTGGACCAATTCCTCCATGTTCGTCGCGTTGGTAACCGCCAGCTAGATTTCAGACATTCGGAATTGAGCGACTTTTGCAGTATTCGAAGACGCGGCGATCGCGTTCCGCAAGCTCCTTGGTGGTGAACAGTCCTCCCAGCGGATCACTGATATGTTGATCAGCCCCTGCTTGATACAGAATTATATCCGCTTGCATTTCGTGGATCATGTCCTCGATGAAATCAAAATCGTCGCGTGTAATCTGAGTTACATGGGTAATGCCCTCGGCAGCGCTTCGTTTTCGATGGATGATCTCCTCTGTTCCATCGCCATAGTGCGTTAATCCAGCAAGTTGTTAGTTTCGATTTTTTGGAGAGAGAAGATGGATACATAAGTAGAGCAGTGGATTCGCGAGGAAGTATTCAGTCTCGCTGGCCGCGATACCGGCGGGTTTGGTTCAGTGATCGTTAGAGAGAATGATGGCGAGTAACCGCTCCGCCCGTCCCTTGCGCCGTAGATCATGAACCATTTCCATGAGTTCCGTGCGTGCGTCGTCGATCGAACCGTCGCCGAGCAAAACGAACACCTGCCTCTGGAGTTTGTCTTCGATGTACAAGCGAGCGTGCGCGTAGTCTGAGTTGGTGATGGTGTACTTTTCGCGAGCCATGGTAGTGTTACCTCCGATTCCATTCTACTCCGTGCAAACTAGCCTCGAGGAGTGTGTACAATTGCACAATTCAACAGCGCAGCGGAGTTTATGTGGTGACAGGCAAACGTGTCTATCTAATAGCAGGCTCATTGCTTGCCATCAACTACTTCACATTGGTGGTCATCGCTCCACGGTCTATGGGCGTGGTAAGCCTCGGATACTTCATTGGTTCTTTGTTCTCTCATGCTGCATTGGCCGCTGCCTGGTCCGCCTTGAGACCTGGGAAGCTGAGGGTGCGGCTGGTACTGTCGTTACTTTGGGTATTCGCACTTCCCGTTGCTGCAGCCATGAACATTGCGTTCCACGGGGGACCTCGAGGTGGTGCCGTAATGTTGGGCGGCTGTCTTTTTGGGCTCTGGTTAATGATGCTCTTGTTGTTTGCTGGCCTCGTCTGGAAAACGGGCATACAACTGCAAGGCAACCAACGTGTTTCAAAAGCGACAAGTCGCCAAACTCAGTTCGAGATCCGCGAACTCATGGCGTTGATGACCGCTTCTGCAATCGTTGTTGGAGTGGGCCGGTTGCTATTGCCAAATGTAGCTTTTCGTGGCGAACTGCTGGCATTCATCTTTTTGTCGATTTCAACCGTCGTTACAACTCTCCCCTTGATCATCGCTGCATTGCTCAAGAGGTATGCGGTCGCAGGTGTCTTGTGCGCACTAGGCTTAATAGCCCTGACCTCCTATTTTCAAGCGGCAATTCTCGATTCGCTGGGTGGGAGCGGCCCAGGCACCGACGATTTTGTATCGATCAACGTTTCCTCGGCTGTATTAATTCTCATGGTAGCTTCCGTTGTTCGCCTCAACGGTTTTTCGCTGTACACCAAACAATTAGCGGCCGAAGTTGCGGCCGAGTAAACTCAAGAGGATTTCAATCAAGGTGTCGAGTTTAATCTTTTGCGCTGCGTGTTTTGGGAATGGAAATTCATTCCTGAGTCCTTTGATGACTTAACGTTCGGTACAGCGACAGTGCCCGAACCCTCTGCATTACTAATGCATCACACTGATGCTTGTAGTGAATGCCCAAGGAAGACGGAGGCTAATTGCAAGCCTCAAAGGTCGCTCGCAGTACGCTGCCAGATAGCGAAACGACTGCAGACTTCGGAACGCCATCGCTTGTTTTCTACATCCATTCCAATACAAGCTGAGCGCGCGTTGTTATCTGAGGCTTATACGGACGACAGCTACTCCATCCCTTCTGCAATTTTCTTTAAGTACTCTACGCCTTGGAATACCGCAACCAAAGCTTCAAGAACCAGTCGAATGGCAACCAACTCAATCGCTACGATTAAGGCCATACCAATTGGGAATAAGATCGACAGTACTATCGCCATCATCGAATCCATCTTTCCCTGCGCAACCATCTCTAATGCCATCAGAGGATAAAAACATGAAAAAACCAACCACCAGATCGCGCTCAAGATAAGGGAAATTGTCCATGACCACTGCAGGATGCGGGGTATGATTGCGTACTTTAAATCGAATAGCCAGCTCCATCGACGTCGACGGGCCTTCTCAGTTTTTTTCGCAATTGCTGTCGGGGTAATCGCTGGAGCTGACGGTAATTCACTCGCTTGCCAATAGCTGCCCAGTAAAGGTGAGTCGCCGACTATTCCATCGATCGGTAACTGATCGCTCGTTGAAGTTGATATCGCTTCTTGTGGTTTGTTCAAGACGCTGTCTACCGTCGGCTCCTTTGCTACCTCTTTCGGTTTCTCCTTCGGCTTTGGCGGAGGAAACTTGACCCCGGCCACCGATCCCAAGTCGATCCACGTTTTTAAGTCCATGCTTACGCGGGACTGCTTAGACAGCTTGCCATTCCTTGCAAACTCCAAGATCTTTTCTCGCGCATAAGGGCCACGGATTTCACTTCCCACCACAACGTAAAATGCCATACGTTCGTTCGACATCCCAAACCTCTCACGATTTCCCCTTAAAATTACTGAGCGTGACGTAGAGAAATCACGCGTCAACAGTATGCATAAGCATCCTGCATTTGTCTGCCATAACACTTTGCCAGCCAGTGTCTTTTTGGAGAACTTGGCTGAAATCAGCACTTCGATTGTGGGGACTACTACGTTTTTGTATCAACCAGACATGGACGAGCAGAATGAGATGGGACAACAATCCTAACGCAGGCTAAAGTACGCTGAGGTCCAATGGCACCTCCCGGCGTCACTGGATGCAGTAGACTAACGAGCGGACGACGGGATATGAACACTCAAATCGGGAAGATCGCTCATGAGATTACTTGCAGCGTTTCTGCTTCTTTCAATATCTGCCTTGGGGCAGGACGGAATTCCGGACGACCTCGATGTGGGACTGCGCCTACCTGGGATTACGAGCACAAGCATTGATGAAATCAATCAAATTCGCATCGATGCACTTGAAGACGCGGTGCAGGCGCTACAAGCCCGAGTCGACGAGGGCCTGGACACGGTAAGTGGTATGATGCAGGCTCAGGAGGAGCTAGCCATCGCTCGATTGGATATTACCCATGTGCATCAAGAGCGACTGGATCTTATTGAAGACGCGTTACTCGTTGCAGTGTTGCGCTGGCAACGGACGACGGAGTTAATGCGGGTTGGCGTGAGCGGAAGCGACGCCGCAATGGAAGCTCAAAATAGAGCGGACGTCTATCGTTGTCGAGTGTTGTGGCTGAAAGAGAAGGCCAGTGCAGGTACACCGCTGAAGTTAAAAGACGGCATTCCGAAAGATGTCGGCACAGTGAAGTTCCCCAAGTTTGGTAGACAGTGAGTCACCTTATGTCATGATAGTGGCAGGAGATTGATTCATGGAAAAACGACGAGTCTTTAGTCGAGATTACAAGCTTGCTGCAGTCAAAAAAGTCGTTGAGCAAGGGCTTGC
>JBGSUV010000166.1:0-14138 GCA_041753315.1 Pirellulaceae bacterium
TGGGACGATGATTGGATCAAGGCCCGCAAAAAATCGCGAGCCGTCACAACACCACCCAAGAAAAAATCGGGGGCACACACATCTGTTTACCGCCAAATAAACGCTTACCGGAATGAAAAAGATGTTTAGAGCGGTGGCGTCGCCCTCCCGAGACCGCGTCACAAAGATGTTTAGAGCGGTGGCGTCGCCATCCCGAGACCGCGTCACAAAGATGTTTAGAGCGGTGGCGTCGCCATCCCGAGACCGCGTCACAGAGATGTTTAGAGCGGTGGCGGAGCCCTCCCGAAATTCGGTGCGCCGACCAAAACCGTTTGAATTGAAGCGGAACGCTTGAATTCGCAACCTGCGGGTAAGTACAGAAGGCCCGTCGTTTCGCAAATAGTTAACGACTGTTGGCATCTGTTCCGGAGGCAGTACGAATTCCCGTGTTCGTACGTTGGGCTGCTGCCAATGATTGTGGTTGCACGTAGGCTTGGCCGCGTTGATAGAGCTGGAGACGCTGTGTGAGTTCGTTCCGTTCTGACTTATCCGTGGACATCTCGACCGCTTGTTGCATTAAGTTAACTGCGTCGGCATATTTACCAGATGCTGCAGTGGCGGCAGCCAACGTGTCGAGGCCTTGTGGAGTTCGAGTGCCGGAAAGTTCAATCGCCTTCTTGGCAGCAGACAAAGCCAACTCAACGTTCTTCAGTTTGGCATCGGGACAAGTGGCCATTAACCAAGCCGCATTTTGATAGGCGCGCGGTAGTTGGTTGTTGATAGCCACAGCAGCTCGATAGGCTTTGGCAGCATCTTCCCAACGCCCCAAAAACTGGTAAGCATCGGCTAGATCCGTTTGATAAACCGCGCTGTCACTTCCTAATTCGGCCGCGCGACGATAGTCGGCAATTGCATCCTCATGGGACTCCAACAAGAACAGGCAATGTGCTCGACTGTTGTAGTATTGCGGATCGTTGCCGTTGAGCTCAATCGCGGAAGTGTAGTCGTTAATCGCAAAAGTATATTGCTGAAGTTCAAAGTAGAGTTCGCCGCGATTGAAGTAAGCATTTGGATAATCTGGCTTAAACTCGATGGCATTCGTCAACTGCTCAATTGACCCTGGATAGTCGCCTTTCATTGCCAGTGCGATAGCCAGATTGTGACGCATTCTCCAGTTGCGCGGCGCATAGCGGACGGCCGTCGTAAAGTCGTCTACTGCCAATCGATCAAGTTGTGTAGCTTCTTTCACTTCATCTTTTTCAACCATCTGGGCGGCAAGCTCGCTACGCATTTCACCGCGACGATTGAGCGCCCATGCAAGCAGGCTCGCTGCATACTCACGGTCGGTCTTTGACCGAGCGGTATCGGGGATGACTTTCGAGCAACTGCGTGCGATGCCGGTTACATCCGCTTCTGAGCGGACGGCTTTGGTTTTACCGTAGAGTTCTAGCAAATCGGATGAAACGCCGCTTGAACTCTCCGCGTTCTCAGCCGTGAGTACTGGCCTAGTAGTGGATGGTTGTGCTGCCCGAGGAGCGCGAGGCTGGAAACTCTGTGCAATTGACGACTGAGTGCATGCGCAAACGATAAGCCCCAAACTGAATAACATTGATGATTTCATTAGAAATCCTTTTCCTTGTCTTGGTATCGATCGCTTCGTCAGCAACGAGTTCGAATAGAGATATAGTGATTTCGGGCGGCGTGAAAAAGACCTAATTTTGCTGCTGTGTCTAATAAACGGCATCAGCGAACGGTTCGAAAGTTGATCAGCGAACCTTGCAAGTCGACAGGTTCAGCCTGCGTGTACGTTGGGGGCATGGGAGGTGAGGCGGTCTGCGACTGGTTAAATTTAACCAAGTTGACGGTTGACAGCCCCGTCGGATCGGGTGGTGCATAAGCATCCGGATCGGAATTTGGGGGCGGATTTCGCAGGTAGAAACCGACATCGATTGTAAACGAAAGTGCCGGACCATCATCGGGGTAAAGTTGAACAATCACATTGTGTGGCAAACTCCAGTTGATGTCCGAAAAGTATTCGTGGTCGCTCTGTTGTGCAACCGCCACCAACTTTCCAGAGTAATCGTAGAGCCGCGTCTGCTCGATGACATCCAGAGATCGCATTACCAGTACGCGTCGATAGGCACCGCGCGGCGAAGGCATATACGAGACAACTTCCACCTTGCCATCCGATCGCATGATCGGCTCTTCATGCTGACCTGCCGGATCGAATTCGATGACACCCAACGCCTCACGCAACCAAAGTGGTGACACAGGCAGAATGTATCGAGCGCCAGATTGATTCTCAAATTCATCATGCAGCGCGAAGTAGACAGTGGGCGGCGAGGGCGACTGCAGCCAGAACATATCTTCATTGCTACCTGCCGCCAGAACAACGCCCAGTGATTTCATGGCGAAATATGCATCAAAGGTAAATCGATGAGGTCGCTCCCACTGAAAATTCCCTTTGAGCTTGCCGGAAAAGTCTGGGCTGGTGACCGTCAAATTGTTGGAGGCTAAACGTTCGATCGACAAACTGCGATTAACATGATCGGCAATTTGCTGAAGCGTGGGTGTTTCTTCAAACACGACGGGAGGCCGAAATTCATCGCGGAGCGTTTTGCGTTTTGCACAAGTTGCACCACCCGATACAAATGCGATCGCCACGAGAACGATGCAGCCGATCAGCGACTGTGTGGTAGCTGGTGATCCAGCCGATGGTGAGCGAAGCGGATTAATGACATTCTCCAACGATACGGATCGCGGTTTCCATTGGTTGTCAGACTATTCCTCAGTAAATAGTAGACCGTTGAGTTCTTCCTGCAGCGCCATTAACGACTCGGGACTGGGTACTGCCACAGGAACATGCCATTGACGACCGTCTGCTGGACAGACCAGTCGCCAAACCGTTTGCGGCTGGTCCGCCGGTTCTGCATTCAAGCATTCTTCTTCGGTGAGAATCCTGCGCCTCGTCAGCAACAGTGCCAACATATAAGCCAACGGTTCCTGCCCCGGGCGTTCGATCAAGTCTGACAAAGTGTCCATTAACACGCCGTTGGGTGCGGGACGCAGTTTTTTTGCAGCTGCTGCGGGCATCTTGCCACGCCACCAGCCAATCGTCTCTGGCTGTGGTCCTGTCCAATTGGTCGCTGCGATATCCAACCGCGCTACTTCATCACCCTTGGGGATCAACACGGAAACGAAGGCTTCGCCAGGCTCTAACGCTCTGCCGCTGACTGCGCATTTGCGTGTGCACTTCGAAATGACATATTCGTTCGACATGGATGTAATGATTAAGTCGCTTAAAAGGTCGTTCCTTTGACTACGGTGGGGAATACAGGACTGGGCAGGGCGAGACAAGATCAATCCATTGCATTCATTGGTAGTCTCCCAGATTTGCGGTCGCACCTGCTGAAAGAGTCGGGCTGGCGGTTGCGACTGGGCGGAAGCTGATTGGGCACCGAATGTGTCGGGGTGCGATTACGACTGGTCTGCGGTTGACTGGGCACCTCGTGTCAAAAGTCAGCCATTCGCGTAGACTACGCTGTGAATACTCATTCGCAACGATCGGCTTCACCGAGGAACCTTACATTTGCATCCAATGGCTTGGCATACTGCTGAAAACTACTTTGAACAGTTACAGAAATGGTTGCAAATGGAGGGGGAAGCGGAACGCCAGCGGATGGTTTTGCGCCGGCAAACCAGTCGTCAAAGCGATCCCGAACGCTCGGGAGAAACACTGATCAATCTCCGTATCGCCGATCATCGGACGGGCCTTGCTGGGAGATTCCTGCTCGACTTGACCAAGCCGGCTGCCGATCGACTTCCGCTCAATCGACTCAAAGTTGGTTCGCCAGTTGTGCTCTCGGACCAGACCGATGCGTCCGACGAGGGATTGTCGGGAGTGGTCAGCAAACGCACCTCGACGATCATTCAAGTCGCTTTGGAACACTGGCCCGATGGAGAGCGATTTCGCTTGGATCTTTCCCCCGACGAATCGACGCGGCGGCGACAGTTGTCAGCCATGAACACCGCTCGACATCTAACAGGCGCACGACGAAGACTCCGAGAGACGTTGTTGGGTTTTGAAGAGCCGCGGTTTAATCAGGAACCAGACTTCGATTTCCTCAGCGACCTCAATCCACCGCAACAAGATGCAGTTCGCTTTGCACTTTCAGCGCGCGATGTGGCAATTATCCACGGACCGCCGGGGACTGGTAAAACGACAGCCCTGGCAGAAATCATCTACCAGGCGGTTAAGAGAGGCGACCGGGTGTTGGCCTGTGCACCTAGCAATACTGCCGTTGACAACCTACTGGAAAAACTAGTGGCCATGATGCCTTCGGTGATACGAGTTGGACATCCCGCGCGGGTCTTCGAGTCGCTGCGGGGCCATACGCTCGATGAACTTGTCGAAGCAGACTCGTCGACGCAAATCGTTCGAGAGATGTGGCGCGATATCGAAGAACTGACCCGCGCCGCTTCGAAGCCATCGCGGGCTTATGACGCCAATCGCCAACGTGGCGAATTGCACGCCGAAGCTGGGCGATTGCGACAACAAGCCCGTGCACTAGAGAAAAGTACGATCAATCACGTGATCAGCTCTGCCGACGTGATCTGTACCACGACAACCATCGACGAAGATCTGCTTGGAGATCGCAAGTTCGATTTGGTGGTTATTGACGAAGCATGCCAGTGTACGGAACCGGCCATTTGGCAGGCGATGCTCCGTGCCGAACGGATCGTGCTGGCCGGCGACCACTGCCAACTTCCACCAACGGTCGTTTCCGAAGTTGCAGCTCGCCAAGGCTACGCGCAAAGTTCAATGGAGAGGCTGGTCAACCGCTTTGGTCATCAAATTTTTCGACGACTGGTCGTCCAATACCGAATGCACGAATCGATCATGCGATTCTCAAGTCGGCAGTTCTACGATGATGAGCTGATCGCAGATGCTTCCGTCAAGTCCCACCGCCTGTGTGACCTGAAACATGTGGAACAGAACGAGTCGACAGAAAAAGTGATCGAGTTCTGGGATACTGCAGGCGCGGAATGGTCGGAAGAACTGGAGCCGGATGGAGAAAGCAAACGCAATCCAGCGGAAGCCAAGTGGGTTGTGAATCAAGTTCAGGAGTTGTTAGACGCTGGATTAAGAGCTGATGAGATCGCGGTGATCGCCCCCTACGCCGCGCAGGTGCGATTTTTGCGAAATCGCTTGCAGATTGCCGACTTGGAAATCGACACGGTTGATGGCTTTCAAGGACGAGAGAAGGAAGCCGTGATCTTGACCTTTGTGCGCAGCAATGATCATGGTGAAATCGGCTTCCTGAGCGATACACGACGCACCAACGTAGCGCTGACGCGCGCACGTCGATTGCTGCGAGTTATCGGTGACAGCGCGACACTGGCCAATGCTGACTTCTATCGAGATATGATCGAGTACTTTGAATCGCATTCCGCCTACCGCACCGTGTGGGAGTTGAAGTCGTATCCCTAGTTGGACAGCGCCACTTGGCAAGCTGGGTAGCCACCGTCGCCAGACGGTGGATGCGATAGTTAACGTTTTCCACCGCTTGGCAGCGGGTGGCTACGAAAACTACAGGACGCCAAATTGCTCAGGCTACCAAGTGGCGCTGTCCAACTAGAGGCTGGTGGCATGGTTTGAAGGTTTTAAGTTCGAATTTGATTTTAGGTTTAAGTTTGGTTCGAAGGAGACGACGAATGACAAACGGGATTTAATGTTATTTCTTGGAACTGGCCGAGCCGGCGCGGGGGTGCGCTCGCAAGTAGACTTCGCGCAAATTGGCTGTAGAAAGGTGCGTATAAATTTGAGTGGTGACAAGGCTCTTGTGTCCGAGCAATTCTTGCACGCTGCGAATATCCGCGCCTCGGTCGAGCAGATGTGTGGCGAAGCTGTGGCGGAGCGTATGCGGCGATGTACGCTGATCCAGTCCCGTTTGCAGAATGTACTTTTCTAACATGCGGCCAACGCTGCGCGTCGTCAGGCGGCTGCCAAAGCGATTGACAAACGTGGGAGCTTCGCGTCCGGTCGGCTCTTTGGCTGCGAGTTTTCGGACCTTAAGATACGGTCGGAGTGCTTCGAGTGCAAATCGCCCCATCGGCGCCAAACGCTCTTTTCTTCCCTTGCCACGAATGCGTGCAATGGCATCTTCAAAATCGAGATCGCCATCGTTTAAGCCCACCACTTCGCTGACCCGGAGACCAGCCGAGTACATGGTTTCGAGGATGGCGCGATCGCGCAGGCCCAGTGGGTCCTTCAGTGGCGGTGCACTGAGCAACTTACCAATCTCGTCACCGCTCAAAAAGTGTGGCAACTTGCGCTGCGCACGTGGGTTCCTTAACGGTTTGGCTGGATTCGAGTCGCAGAGCTGTTGACGCTGTGCGAAGCGGTAAAAACTCCGCAACGATGCCAACTTGCGCGAGATGCTCGTGCGGGCATAGCCAGCTTCATGCAGAGCGGCGACATAACCGCGAAGATCGCGCGGCGTCACATCCTTGGGACAGACACCCTTGCCAAGCTGTTCAAGCAAGTACTCCGCCAAATCGATCAAGTCCTCGCGGTAGGACTTGATCGTCAGCTCAGATGAGTTGCGTTCGACGGCAAGAAATCGCAGGAATTGAGCAATTTCGCTGTGCATTGCTAGATCAAGTCTTCTTTTTGACTGAAGCGAATTCGAGAATTCCCATGGGGACTATCGTCAGTTGTTGACAGTTCATCTTCAATCGATAACTCGCGGATTTTCTTACTCATCACCGCTGCGTCGTACCACGTAAAGCTCAGCTGCGGATCCGCGGCAAACCTTCCGAGTACTCGAAGCGTTTCAGTGAGATTGTTGTCGTCATATAGAAATACGTAACGCTCGGTTCCTTTAACCATCGCCAAGACGTTGATTTCTTTGTTCATGCGGTGCCTCCCTGCTGCATGATGCTTTTTAAAGCAGATTTGAATCGAAGCGCGGCCATCTCACTGCCGAGCCACAGGCAATTGTGAAATGGTACGCGTCTCGATCGGCAAACAATTCTGGGGACTGCTTGCCTGGGTTGGTTCGTGAAATGCCCAAAAATGCAAGCGCAGTCTCAACGTTTCCTCTCCCAAGGTAATCGTCGAACAGCGCTCGATTGAGACATTGATCCGGAGCGTCTGAAGAGTCAGATTCGTGCCGATATCTGACCATCACCCGGACTACCGAGAGTATCGGTCAATTGGCCACCGTAAGATCAAGCGGCTTTTATCTTGCCCGCCGCGCGAAGCGAGCGTTTCCGTGATATGCAGATGGCAACAAAAACGAATAAAGTCTTCGCTGCGTTGGAGATACGCTTGCCACCCCCCAAACCGCGCGTCATCTCGGAAGTAAAAATAGTCGGCAAGCTGCTCCGTGAAAACTTCGTCATGACCGTCAAAACTTCTCATGTATCCAATGATTGGCTCATGCTGTGACAGCATTGGTGGCTTAGTCGGCGTCGGTGCATCCGGAATAAACCCACGTGGGTCCGGCCAGTCAGTCGGTAACCGCTGATCCGCAGTCGCAAGTTGCCCGTGGTCGAGCAACACTTCAGCCGACGTTGAAATCACCGGTGGTGGCGCAAGCTGTTCGACATCTTCCCGTTGCGACCCATCGAGTGGCAACTCATCAACACTCTCCTCTTCCGTTGTCATGGAGCGACGGTCTTCAGGCATGATCGCAGGGAAGGGCAGCGGTTGCATCGGCTGTGATGAAACGGGTGCAGGTTCTACCAACAGCGGATTCGCTGCCATCTCTGGCGTTTGCGTCTTGAGTTGCTCAGCTGCCAAGGCGCGCTGCGCCTCTTGATGTATCCACCTTGGAATTTTCTTTTCCTCTTTGGTGCCCCAAGGTAATCCGTAACCTGGCAGCACGGGATGGAAGCCCGGGTTGGCGGCATACCAATTGACGTTCATGGTCATCCGCGGTGGATAATAAGCTTCATAGTCAGTGATCGAACCAATGACTACGACGTCGACCCCCAGGTATTGCGCAAACGCTTGAAAGTCTTCGCCGCTCGCAAGCGGTCGCTGAAATTCACGCATCTTGATTTGCACAGCACCCAACGGCACCACTTCAAAACCACGAATTGCTTGCAATTCGCTGATGTAGGCTGCGGCAACGCGTTCGCCACTAAGCGTCGGTTCTTTGCTTTGATTGACAAACGGCAGCACCGCTACCGATCGAATCTGCGGAAACGGATTTAGGTACTGCGGCTTGTGTCGCACGTCGGGTACGAGACTACAACCGGCGGTCGTTAGCAAGCATAAGAGTGCTAGCAACCACGTGTGTTGAAATACAAATTGTGGGGGCTTATGTCCGGTTACCAACACACCGGATTCCTTCGCTTTAGCGTTCCGAGCAGAATTCAGACAGAATGAATCAGAAACTCAGTTCGCCAACTTTGCATGCATCAACGACGCCTGCGCAGTACCCCCCATGGCACTAACTCTTCTTATCGTCACAACCGGTACGACCGCTTGAACAAAACCTTGAAAGTTTAGCGGCCCAAGTTGCGGTTCATGTTCTTCTTGTAGGCTTCGACACCCGGTTGGCCGTAGGGGTTGATCCCCAGTAGGCGACCTTCGACGACAGTTGCAAGCATCAGCATTTGGAAGTACTGTCCCATACAGAATTCGTCGACGCGAGGCATATGAAGGTTGGTTGAGGGGCGGCCGTCATCGCGCAAAGCTTGATTCGTTCCAGCAATTGCAGCGGACATGATATCGATCAGTGATTTGTCGGCGATATCGTTGAGCGTATCTGGGTCTGATTCACGTCGGCCAATCGCCAGCGGATCGAAGCGGTAATTGTCGACAATCAAGTTGTTGACAATTTTGTCCCGTCTTCCCTCTTGATGTTGTTGATGTCGGGAGTGCAAGTCGCGTGTATTGACGGTCGTCAGCGGCATTGCGCCTTTGAGGTCTTTCCCCAAGCTCTCGGCGAGTAGTTGATCGTACCACATTCCGGCTGATTCCAGTGCTTTGCTCCAGACACTCAGTAGTCGCACGTTGGCGCCCCGTTTGAGCTCCATCAGATGGTTGACCGCAGTATATTGCAGGACGATATTGTCCGCCGCTTTGGCTGTTCGGAAGTGTGCGTTCATCGCTTTTGCGCCCTCGAGCAATTTCATGATGTTGATTCCCATCAGGGCTCCCGGCACAAGTCCCACTGCCGATAGAATCGAGAAGCGTCCACCCACGCCGTCCGGAACAGGGAAGATGTCATCGCAGCCCAATTCCGTCGCGAAGTCATGAAGTTTGCCACTATTGCCCGTAACCGGTATGACTCTACCACGCACTTTTTCGCGATCTCCGCCGCAGTTGACTTCCAGTGCGGCAAGGTATTGACGGAAGGCGGAGGCCGTTTCCAGTGTGCCGCCACTTTTGCTGATCACCACGATTCCCCAACTATCCTCGACGCCCGAACCAACCACTTGCCGATCGGCGCCGAGTAGATGGAGCAGCCCTTGCGACGCATCGTTGTCGACGTTGTTTCCTTCGAAGTAGATACGTGGCCGACTACCACGTTGTCCTCGAGTCAGTTCATTGAAATAGGGCTGACAGCAAGCATCCATCAACGCTTTAGCCCCCATGTAGGAGCCACCGATGCCAAGGACGACGACGCGATCCACTTCCGACATCAACTGCTTGGTTACTTTGAGGATTCGCCCTAACTCGCTTTCCTGACGGTCCGCTTCGTATTCGCTTAATAGCTTTTCGGGCATTAAATAAAACCCGGCGTCCAGCGGCTGCTTGGTATCGGGAGTCGCAATTTGCCCTGCCAACATCTTGACATCGATGTCACAGATTTCGTCGCGAAGCTTATCGAGCGTTGCGCTCAGGCCCGCCACATCGGATTTATCGATGCCCGTATTTGGAAGGAACGCAGAAGAGGGATCGAATCGCAACATTTCAGACATGACATACTTCCTGTAGTTTGAGCTCAGAGGGTCGAATGCGGGAGGAAAGCGATAGTTGGTTCAGTTGATTCATCGATTCCGAATCTAATGGATTGCCGTCAATAAACCAAGCCACACTGAGTTGACAGACGGGGGTGGCAAGCATAAGTTATTTCTCAACGTTAAATGGTGCTCCTGCTCAATGATTCTGTATATGAATCCTGCGAGTGAGGGTTAACAGGGAACTGCGGTGTAAATCCGCGACGGCCCGGCCGCTGTAATTGGACAACGAATCTCCTTTTCTTTAATGTGGACAGCACACTGGGCAGCCACCGTCGCCAGACGGTGGACGGTGGACTTAGCAGGAAGCGAAATCCACCGCTTGGCAGCGGTGACTACGTGAAATCGCTGACAACAACATGCCAATCCTGCCAAATGGCGCTGTCCAATTAAATGCCATTGCTGATGAGACGTTTGGCGTCTTCAGTGAGAAGGCTTATGAAGAGAGATGAGTCCAAGAGTCAGAAGACCTACCAATTGACGCACGGCAGAGGATCTTCCAGGGGAGATTGCCGTGAATGCTCAGAATTGGTGATTGATTTTTAGGATCGATTGGATTTTTTGGGATCGATTGCGAAGACCGAGATCCAGTAGAAAAGCTGAACGCTGTGGCCATTTTTCACGGCGATTGCTGAAACGGTCCGAAAATAGTCGGCAACAGCTCAATCCAACCCGAAGCGTAAGATGGGACGGGCGGGAAGCTCGCAGACGCTGCGGGTTGCGAGCGGATCAGCAGTTCGCTCTACTGATAAATGAACAACTCGTTAGCGCGCAGGATTCATCGCGGTAACGGCCCACAGTTAACTGTTGGATCGTCGACCATTCAAAATTGCCAAAGAGCTTTTTAGTTAAGACAACTTAGTCCGGAATTGGAGCAACCATGAAAGATCTGCAGAATCGCACCATTTTCTTGTTGGGCCTGATGGGATTGGCGGTACTCGCGCGTCTTTTACCACATCCGCCCAATTTCTCGCCACTTGGCGCGTTGGCTCTTTTTGGTGGAGCATCACTTACCGACCGCCGGATGGCTTTCGTATTGCCTTTGGGCGTCATGATGATCAGCGATATTTTCCTAGGCTTGCACGGAGCGTTACCCTACGTCTATGCCTGTTTAGCTTTTAACGTATTGTTAGGTCGTTGGGCCGGCGGGTCGCTGTCGATTACTCGGCTGGTGCCAGCAGGCCTGTTGGGCGCCGTCGTTTTCTTCGTCGTGACCAATTTTGGACATTGGCTGAGCTACGAGGCATTGACCTGGGAAAGCCTGGTCAATTGTTATGTGCAAGCGATACCTTTCTTCGGGAATTCGCTTGCCGGCGACGCCTTCTTCGGCTGCGTACTGTTTGGATCGTTGGCGCTGGCGCAAGCCTATTTCCCCAGCCTGCGTCCGACTCCTGCACCACTTGAACAAATCACAGCTGTTGCCTAACTGGACAGCGCCACTTTCGTCAAAAGTGCAGTTTTTTCGCAACCCGCAGCGTAAGCGAGGGATATTGCATAAGTCTTTCCCTCGCTAACGCTTCGGGTTACGATTGCGCTGTCAACTAAGTAAGCGAAAGGCGGGTCCGGTGGCTCAGGCCACCGGCGGAGAACGTGCGGGGCTCTTGGCGCCAACAATCTTTCAATATGAGACTGTAACGTGAACTCTGAGCCATACCGCAGTTTGTACGATCTTCCGGCGTTGGCTGGCTTATGTTCGATGAAAGAGGCAACCACGGCGCAGTGGAGTGTTGAACGAAGCACCGTCCGCCTGAAACGCATGCACTATGTGCTCAAGCAGTTGGTCGAATCATTGATCGCGCGCATCACCAGCGAACCGATCTATGAACTCAAGACGCTTTTTAGCCACCACGCCTACATTCTGTCCGAGCAGGTCACGTTGATTCGCGGGCGCGTCAGCGAGATGCGCGAGCCTCCACTGGGGCTCGAAAAAGTTCCGCATCCTGCGCTGCAGTTATTTGTCGACGAGCTTCACTGTGCGACCAGCACGGTTGCATTTCTTGCCGGTTGTTACGAAGTTGCAATTCCAAGCCTCCTGCAAGGCTGCGAGCGACTGCGGCGTGACGCTCACCCGCTAGCCGACGCCCCCACTGTGCGCGTGGCCAAGTTGATGCACTTTGAAGTGAGTGAAGTGTGTGATGCGGGTCAGCGTGCATTGAAATGCTTGATGGACCAAGAACAACGCAATGCACTGGATGCATGGCTGCGACATTTGAACGATTGCCTGGAGAACGCCGGCGCCTTGGATGGCACGCAGCCAGAAAGTTCAAACGCATTGCAGCCGCTGTTTTCGGTAGTTCCCAAAGCATATGACGCGGTACCACAACGCGACGAGCGTTTCCACGACTCTTTCAACGCCGGTGTCAATCCGGAAGCGTTCTTGTACGACGAGCGGTTTACTCCGCGCGACAAGACTTTGATGATGTATTACAAACGCATTCGCGAGTTGGATGTGCCGGAGATGATGGCGAGTATCCTGGTTGACCTGAAGGACGAAGAGCCTTGGGAGTTCCATCAAGAGATGATTCGACAACTCTGGGACGAAGCGCGGCATGCGATGATGGGCGAAGTTGGCTTCGTGGCCCAAGGCATCGACTGGACAAAAATCCCGATCAACTTCACGTGGTCGCGCAACTTGAATACGCAGTTGGATGCCCGCGAGCGCCATGGTGTACTCTTTTTTATTGAACAAGGTCTCATGCCTCGTACTGGCAAACGGTTCGAATGGGAGGTTGGTGCCGAAAGTGGCGATCCCCTGTCAGCCTTGTTTCAGGACTTTGACTGGGCCGATGAAGTCTTGCATGCGCAAATTGGTCGACGTTGGTATGTCCCGCGTTATCAATCGCTCAATGCCGCGCTCGCCTACGGTGACGCTTGCTGGAGCAAGGTTCTCAGCCATTGGCGCAAGTACCGCGATGACGGCTTAACAGAACACCGCAACTGGTGGCCCGAACTCTACACTCAGGCTTGCGAGCGCTGGGGGAAAGAGCCAGACCCAGCCGCCCTGGCGTTTTCAGAGACCTACGAAGACAGTCGCGCGGATCTTAAGAAGCTTTAAGTAGGCCGCAAAGTTCTATTGGTGGCAAGCGTATGCCGTCGGGAGAGCGAGGCGAGCGAGGCTTCTGCCGAGCTTTTTCGGGCAGCCGTCCAACGTCCACAAGCCAAAAGAATTCGGCCCCTCGCCTGTGAACGGCAGTTGGCGGTCAAATCACTGTGAATGAAGTTTTGCTCGTTCCAAGGCTCCGCCTGGAACGCACTGCTTAGAGGCTCCCGCCTCACTTAGAAGTCTTCTGCCAATCTTGCACATTCAGAGTATCTCTTGTGCGAGAAATTTTATTTAGTGAGTCTATTCTTTCCGGCGTCGACGATCGATGCGAATCAAGCAACCGACTGGGGCGGTTTCGGCTGGCTCGACTTGTTCACCTTTCGATAAGGCGGAAATGGCTGTTTCGACATACCGTTTGGTTACCAACTCGGGTTTGGTATTGTCGTCTAAAGCGCCCATGTAGACGATGCGTCGATCTTGGTTGAGTACAAAGAACTCGGGCGTTCGCACGGCTCCAAACTGCTTGCATACTTGCTGCGAGTCGTCAAACAGGTAAGGGAAGGTGAACTTTTTCTCTTTTGCTCGTTCTTTCATGGCAGGCAACAAGTCAGCTTCGATTTTGTTGGAGTTGATCGCCACCACAGCCACACTGGATTTCGATTCGCTGTAGCTTTTTGCAAGGGCATTGATGCGATCTTCGTAGTCCACCGCATAGGGACAACTATTGCAAGTAAAGACGACCACCAAGAATTCCGACTCCTTGAGATCGGACATTGAATGCGTTTTTCCATCGGTCCCTGGAAGATCTTTCCACCCTTCAATTTGGTCACCGATGTTATGCGTCGGATTGAACTCGCCACCGAGCAGGTGACTTCCACAAGCGAGCCATAGAATGGACGCTAGTACCGATCGTATCAGGACTGGGAAGTTGCTGCATTTTTCCATCGATTTGCTCCCATTGAGTTCGTTGTAAAGGCTGAGTGTCGAACGATTGTCCCCAATAAACCCTGTAAAGCTGTCATTAGGCTCCCGGGTAACATAGAGGTAGTCCTCTAGCTTACACGAAGGAGCCGATCATGTTGTCTGATATTGTAGAACAGTTTGCCAAGGGCGCTCCAGTGGCGACTATGTTCCGAGC
>JBGSUV010000167.1:0-15191 GCA_041753315.1 Pirellulaceae bacterium
CCTGACCTCAACTCAATGTCGCGCCCAAAATCGCTGACGAAAGCTGCTGAAAATAGAATGGAACAGCAGCGGTGGCGGTTTTTAGCGCATCGGCTCAGTAATTTCCAGGTCGAACGAGGTATCGGGACAGACTCCTAGCCCCAGTCCTTGTTTTAATCGTTTCCTATTTTGCTTTTAACTGGGCCAAGGAACTGATTTCACAGCATGTCATGGCCGCCGAAATCGCAGCTGAGGCACTACCGATCGCACGGCGTCCAGCACCGATTGCAAACACATTTGACGCAGGACGCGAAGAAATTCGTACTCGGATCGTTCTCCACGAGCATGGGCTGGTACACGGAGGCGACTTGTATTCATTTGGTGTCGAGCTTGAGAACCAATCACTGCGCAGCAATGCTTGGGTCGAGTTTGACGCTCAAGATGTGAAACTGGAGTTTACAGACGAGAGTGGGCAAAACGTACCTCGCTCAAGTGTCGAACGAAGTGGCCCCGTTCTTCCCGTCTGCCAAGCACTCATTCCGCCCGCAGGATATGCTGTGTTTTCTACACATGACCAGGGTATGGGAATCGTTGGTGGGCAAAAGCGATTCAATGCCGGTTACGAAGCATGGCATCTCAAACCCGGACAGTATCAGGTCAACGGTAGCGTGCTGGCTCGAATCGCTTTCTCCCAGAAGGCCTGGCAAGATAATGTTCCTTTCGCGAGAGACCAACCAAAACTTAAGTTGACGATTCCATCTGTAGAAATCGTCGTCGCCGAATGATTAGCTGAGTCGTCCATGCGTATCAAACAGATTTCACTGCTTGGCTTGCTTGCGATCACGACTTGCGCCGCACTTAGTATCTCACATGGCATCACATCGTATCGCCTTTGGCGTGCCAATACGGAACTTACGACTTTACGGCAGCGACTCGAGCTAATCCCTGTCGAAGACCCTCGCCAAATCGCGGCGAGGCAACTTCCCTCGTCCGATCCGCACGTTCGACGATGGGCAGTTCGAATTCCAAGCGCAGGTTCGAAAGTTCTTTACGCAAACTGGGGAACGAAACCGCTCGCTGAAATTCGTGACCTCCACGCAAACACAACTCACGCCTTCTCACTTGTCCCAAATACGTCAACTCATGAAGCAACGATCGTGTTGCGAGTTGAAACGAACCCCACAGATCCCAAACATGGCACTGTGACCTTCGAGGTTGGCGATAGCAAGTCCGCAGTTGCGATCGACCAAGAAATTACATCCCTTTTGACAGGAGAAACCGCTTGCTCCTCAGCGTCAATCGGCGAGAAGCCTTCGTTACGACCTGCTGATTCCCCGATGACTCTGTTGGAGATTGAATCCAATCAAACTCCGAAAATCGGATTCTGTTTGTGGTTGGATCGGCCAGTAACGCAAAACGTCAAATGACCGGCAGCATGCAAAACAGCCGGTATACGGGGTCAGATACCTGCTAGGCCTATCCCTCCCCAGCGTTTTCTCAGGAGATAATGCGAATTCGCATCACCAATCAGAGCAGAACCTCTTCTAGTTCAATACCCGCCGCGAAAGTTCGCAACTGGGTGCTTCTTAGCAAGGCGGACTAGCTGAAAAAAAGAATCCCGAGTGAGTCGGACAGGGAATTACCCAGAGTCGTTAACCCGGCGGTTTTCATAACCCAGAGACTCTGAGAGTATTTGTCTCTGATCGGCCCCCAGAGAGAGGCTGATTTGGCGAGAGTCGCGGTCGGAATTTGAGTCTCCGGAGAGTGGTTGGGACCCCAGAGATTGTAGGAAAACACGAAAAAAGCCGGTGTTTTGCGTTGCTGCAAGACACCGGCTTCTTCGAATAACCTACTGCGGTCAGTTTCCCAACCAAACAGAGAAGTTGAGTGGAACCGACACCTCGCGAAACTCGCCTGTTTTCTCGCGTCAGGGTTATGGCTCATTGGCGGTTCCAGCGAATAACCTGGGCCGAGGGTGACAGAGAGTCGTCAGAGAGCCTCGGGGTTATTCGCGAGCTGTTCGCTCGAGGAGTGCGCTCTACTTCCTAAAGGCTTCTCCAGCACACCGTCGAACCGGCGAATGAACCCTCGTTTCAAATAGAAGTGAAGAAGACTCGGCCTCTGCACTTCACCGCTGGGATCCTTTCTCCCCTCAAGTTGCTTATTGGGAAGCACTTGAATGGAGTTAATTTCTCGGTCGCGGAGCTTGCCCTTCTCAAGTTGCATCATGAGGGCGTCCAGTAGTTTAGCCTGAATGCCAACACTCCAGTGCCCGGGCGCTACTTGCATGTCTCCTTCGTAAAAGACGATCGATGTTTCCGACGCTCCTGCTGAACTCTCAATGCTATGGGACACCAAAGATAAGAACAAGCTACCGAGCTGAACCTCCGAATCTGGCTGTTTGAGCGGGCTCGGCAATGAAAAAGTGACCATGAAATACTCGCCACGGCGATCGGGCCAATTATGACCAATCGTCGATCGCCACTTTTGAACAGCTGGGCCTTCCATCTCTTTTAGCGAGTCAACTTTCACTTCATGAAAGCGACTGTGCTCATGAGTATTCCTATGGTATGCCTGAACGGGATCGAGACCTAATGCAGTATCCATTAGCTCATTTCGAAATCGCACATTGAAGAGCGGGGAAATAAATGGCCACCACCAACGAACGGCCTCTGACGCTACAAGTCGATCTGCCCAATTAATCCACCCCCAGTTATCTAGGCAATCCATGTTCTTACTTAGGTTGCGGTTCTCGAATTCACGCACAAGTGTTTGGAGCGATTCAAAAACGTTGAGCAGCTCCGAAACCGACTCAGGGTTTTCGTCAAGTTCTGGAAAAACACTCCTTACAAAGGCCGCCGTATGATTGGCCGCTCCGACAAGTCGTTTTCCTGAGTCCCAGCTTTGACGCCTACCACTGGGCATCCATTCGCGCGCGGCCGCCTCAAATACTCTCGGAGCTTTAGTGATGTCCGACTTCTCATAGCCCGAGATGAAGCTAAACCCTTTCAAGATCGAGTGATAGCCAAGCAGCCGATAGCTTTCCCATTGGGAGCTGTCGTAAAACTGATCGACCGTTGACTCATGTGGAAATGTTTTGTTACTCGATCGATACTGGGTCACATCCTCAGGTTCGTCACCAGTAAGTGTAGGCTTCAAATAGATAAGAATTCCCCAGTTGCTTTCCCCCACACCAGGATACCGAATCGTGCCGGCGACCATATGCTGGCTAGAGAGACCGTTCGGTCCTTCTCGCAGGACATCCAAATCAATATCGATTTCAACACCAAAGTCTTGACGTACAAGTCGCTGAAGATGGGCGAATTCAGCAAATGTCGTTGCTGGGTCTGCGCCGCAGTCAGAGACGAGAATGTATCGGCACTGTCGGCGGATCATTTCGTAGAGTCCCAGATTTTCAAAGTGCCCTCCATCAGATAGATGCATTAGCCCTCTGTAGGTCGGCACGCCCAGAAGTTCAGCTAGAAAACGTCCCGGTCCAATTGCATTATTCACCCATCGCTTCAGCTTCGACGCATTTGCAACAGACGCAGCCTTATCCTTCGACTGGTCGCTGTCTTTTGTTTGAATAACCGTTCGAGGTTCGTGCAGCCAGATGCCTAATCGAAGGTTTAATGCAGCCATCAAAAAAGAGACTGCTCTTCCCAATTGGGCTGAGTATTGGCCCATGAATGGATTTGTTGCAGCCGCTGACACCGTGACTGCTGTTGCCAGTGTGATCTTGTTGTGAATTGTTGATGCGTTCCCAACACAACATCCGAACGGGCTCGCTGTCGCGCTTATTCCATTGCGTCCGCGTCGCTTCAAGACCATTCCATCAACTTCGTTGCGACAGCAGTTGATGACATGAATGGGTCTCTCAGGATCTATACCGTTCCCAAGAATTGAAAGTTCAAAGTCACTTGCGTCGGTTTCATCTCCTTCATTTGGCGGGGATAAAAATGTGCGAGTTATGCGGCTTCGGTAGAAGGCATGCAGTGTAGGGAAATTTGATGCGAGTGTTGATGCCATAGCGGCCAGTGCAAGGAATCCAACCGCAATGCCTGCGTGGTGCAGAAAGGAATCGCCGAACCATGACAATGTGAATCGTGTAGCTGTCGATGCGATGATCGCTAATCCACCAACTCCGATTAATGCCAAGGCTCTGGGCATCAAACGACCCAGTGACAAACGAATGGTTGAAGGGCGTTCATTGAGGTCGCGCCTCGACAGTACACTTCCAAACTTGAAGAAAATTGCTCCTGCGGTCGCTGTAACAACTGAGCTTGTTAAGTAAGAGAGTATTGGGTCCCATTCCAGTGATCCCCATGTCGCTAAGGCCATCAGCAGAGTGCAGAGTGTGGTTCCCCAAAACCAAGTAGCGAGTCGCTCTCGGCTTGGTCTCTTAGCTTTGCTGCTGTATATCGCGATGAACGCAATCACTAGCGTGATTGTTAAAAGTGCGGCCGGGACACTTAACGTTAGATATGACCTGCCTAAGAAATTCGCTATCAGCAAGAATGGGATACTTGCCAGTGCCAACAGGGAGACACTCGCTGTCAATGTCATTGAAAGCCCAATGAGGAACAGGAAAATTCCCCGCCACAGTTCACCGTGCCATATTCCCGTCGAAGGCGACAGAAAATCCCCTCTTTGCCTAAGCCAACTTATCTCCTGGGGCTCAGGCTGATTCTTGCCGGTTATCCATGTTGTTTGCGTTTGTAGTGAATTGATTCAGACCACAGCACGATGATCTTTTTAGCGGGTAGAACTCGCTTGCCAGACACAACGATTTCACCTTCGCCACAGTTCCCATCGTCCTGCCGCCAACGGCTGCCTTCGGTGAATGGATCATGTTGGGCATCATCGCGATGCCAGACATGTCCATGATCGCTGGCGAGAATGACTACTCTCCCTGAGTCGCGTGCCAAGCGAAGCAACGCACCTAGCGGCGCAATACGGTTGATCGTCCAGTTGTCTCGAATCTGCTGGGCGTTGGCCAACCGGTCGTCGACAGCGTTGATGACAACACCGACGATTGTTTGCTTCTGATCAAGAATCGCTTTACTAACCTCTTCCGACACGCTGCCACGGCTCCCAGCGGTTATATCCTTCTTGTGATAGAGTGCCGGCAACTTGCGTTTGTCGGAGTTGGATACCAAGGCTGGATGTTGTTTGAAGTTCCGATCCTCAGTACCGGCATCCCCTTCAGTCAGCTCACCTGACAAAAGTGAAGTTCGAGAGAACCGGGTTTCGCTGGGAATCGTTGCGATCACAGGACGGGGGATCGATGCGTCTTCGTCCAGCGTCGACTCGTACCAATGGTCCTGTCGAACGTCTTCCATCAATTCATGGCAAACGGCCCAGCTCATACCGTCGAGCACGATTAGCAAGACGTTATTCTTCTTGGAGACGACCTTGGCAACTACTTTGTCTAACACATGCTCTACACCAAGCACGCCAATATCGGTCGTGCCAACGGCCGCCCAGTCTGCCATGCCGGAAGCAAACGCCTCTGCGGAAACGCTTTGACGCTTGGAAACCGCGGCATCTAAAGCAACATATGCATTGTTCACTTCAGGTATGTCATCGCCTCGGCAAATCGACTCGCGAGCCCAATCGGCAAACGCTAGTTCCTTGACGTAAGCGGTTGCCTGATCTCCGAATGACTCGCCTTCATTCGCTGGAAGCATGAGCCATCGCAACAGACGTACAGCCATCTCAGTCCGTGTCACCTGATCCGAAAAACGCTTTTGCTTTCCAATGCGATGCTCTGACACCAGCCGCTGGTATTGTTCACACTCTGCGATACCTTGCTCCGAAAGGTCCGTAAGCGTTCGTTTGATTTGATTCGAAAATCGAATGAGCCGCTGTTCATAAGCTTTGCGAGACAATTGGCTTCGGTATGCGAAATCATCACAACCAAGCTCCTTGACCAATACATCAGCCCGGTCGAGGTGGCTCTGCGCAATGCGAGGATCTTCGCGGCGATCCAAGTCAGCGATCGCATCGCCTGCTAGTTCCCCAAGCATGCGTCCGATACCCTTCGATATCGGCTTCTTTTGATGGTAGACCTCCATTCGAGCTGCGGCTGCTTCCTGCACTGGGTCGTCACCGCTTCCGAAGACGACCTGACACGCCACGCCGAGCGCTAGGGCGTCTTTTCCGGATTCGCTCTCGACGAAACGCAAAATCGATTCTGCGACGTCACCCAATCTGGAGTGAAGCCTCTTTCGAAGGCTGATTCTAAGATCGATCGCTGCATCGAGGTAACGTCTCGGGCCGCTCTCGGTTGTTGCCCATAACAGAAGGGTAACAAGATCGGGTTCGCGATCGCCCATATCAAAGACGTGACGGCAGATGGCCTGCCAGACCGTTCCTGCATCGAGAACTCCGGCCGAAACCGGTGGGTAACCATCGCGAGGCGAGAACTCAAGCAAGGCTTGTGCGATCCCTGGTTCGCAAATCGAACGATCCAGTTCCTTCGCTTTGAACAGCGAGCAGAGGCTCGCGATATGATCGAAAGGGAAAACGCGGTTCTTTGCCATCCGAGCCACGACGTCTTGGCTCAATTCGCCTTGATGCAAGCGCGTCATGACGATGATTCGATCGCTCTTCTCCTCGGCTTCAAGGAGCGCTTCGCGAATCTGGAACTCACTGTCTGCCCGCAATACATGAGCAACACCGAACGTGAATTCGACTTCGTTTGGCCCCTTAATCGACGGTGAGGCGTGCAGGCCAAACGCGACCGCGTCTGCATCGTCCATCCAAAGCTCTTCGACAATGGCTCGAAGCTGTTGTGGTTTTAGAATGCCAATCGTCATTGAGCCTCCTCCTCCAATGTCCATTGGACCGAGACGCGTCGCTTCGGATTCTCTTTGAGTTTCGCTGCCAACTTCTCGGCGAGCGTCGACAGATCGTTTCCTGACATCCGTTCCGTCGTGCCAGAATCCAATCGCTTCCATCCCGGCTTGGGCTTCGGCAATTCAGGTTCGGGTTTTGGATCAGGAACAGGATCGACCTTAGGTGGACGCAGTAGCTTTACCGCTCGTCCCTCCGCATCTGAAAGCTTCTTAGCCAGCCCATCAGCGATCGCGAACTCGTCTTTCATCAGACATTCGCGAACATCGTTAATCAACAACGTCGCATCGGTCTTGCGTTTGTCACTAATCTCCGAGACGGCCTCGAAGATCTCCCAGCGATTGGGCTCCATCAAACTGGCCAGCACGGCTGCCGCAGTCTTGATGCTGCGAGCTAAGGCGTTACCACTCGTTTCGATTCGCGCGCCCGCAATTGCCTTAACGATTGGCGTCGGCTCTTTGCCGTTGACCGCTTCGAAAAGCTCCCGAGCTGCTTTGGCGGTTTTCACACGATCGCAGCTCGCCGCATCTTGTTCGGAGACGCCAAGATTTCTCAAAACCAACTGCAATCGCCCTGGAAGCGAATCGCAATCGCTCTTGAACTGAACGGCGTATCCTTTGTCTTCCTTCTTTACGGCTGGTCCATCCTTATGGAATCGCTCATGCAACGTTGCCAGGTTGGAGGCATTCAGCAAACGCGACAGGTCGTAGCCAAAAACTTCGGCCATCGTCCGTTTGCACTTTTGCCACTCCTCCTCGGTAGGCAGCACTTCCTGACGTAGCTCAAGCTCGGCCGGCATGTCGTCGAGCTTGGGGACATAGTTTCCGCCAAAGCGGACGAACGCCCGGTTGGTCTGCTCTGCATAAACCAAGACCAACAGGTTCTCGATCTCTTTCGGCAGGCCACGATCTGAACCGATCCACGACTTCATGTCACCGACATCGGGATTCTCTTTCTCTGAAGCCGCAAGAGACTTGTTGAAAAGCGTCCGCCAGTAATCTTCCAGCACGAAGTGCGTTTCACCCATGGTGCCGAGCTCCAGAGGCTCACAGACACACTTCAAAGCCTTACGAATACGGCTATCTTCAACAAAGATCCGTCGATCTTGCGTGTGCGCCGCTTCCAGACAGATTTGCAGCACGTCCTTCAGGTCCTTGTTGACCTTAATTTCCTGGCCAAACTTCGGATGCTTCGGAAACTGGTGACTGAGAGCCTGGAACAACAGGTGCTCCATTGCCTCTCCCAGCGAGGCACCTACTGGACGCTGCAACGTCAACGAAGGGAACAGCGAGTTGAACTGTGAATCCTTGATGTCGTACGTATCGTCGAGTGAGCCAGGATGAGTCACGCTGCGGATGCCATAGGCAGCCTCCACGATCGATTGCAGCTTTGATGAGAGCGCGTTCTGTCGGCTCTCCAAAATGGTACGAGCCGTCTCGCGATCCTGAGCAGACAGGTCGGAAGCGTGCTGGTCCAGATTGTTGCCTCGAAGCAAGTGGTCGATCACAACCAACTGGCCGAGTTCCGTCTGTGTCTTGCTCGAAAAATACTCAGGCAGCCAGATGATCGACTTATGGGACTCGTTCTTCTCCTTGAACTTCTCGATGCGAGTGATGTCTTCCTGCGGTGGCTTACCCTCCGGATCAAACGGAACGTCAACAATCAACTTCCAATCGTCGCCGTTGTTTCGTAATGCTTCATCCGTGGTTCGGCGGATATTCTCGAACAGAACGTCGCAGAACCTCTGAGTCCCACGCCAGATAAACCTGTAGCCAGGGAATAGGCTCTTATCGAGATCGTTAGGCATACCGAAAGATTTGAGCAACATGCTCTTGATCTTCAGTTGCCGTTCTCCCGGTCGATCGTAAGCGCGGGCCGCTTTGATGATCTGGTCGGTATCCACGCCCACCAACTGCAACGACACCGTGGGATTCGTTGCATCGCCCGATAGTCGAATCTCGCCGTGCAGTCCCGACCAATCCTGGAACTTGTTCTTAACGGTCTGGTACTCACGCCCCGTAAACCGCGACTTCACAGTGCCATGATTCAGCGCTGCCAGCTTTGCGCAAGTCATATCGCGAAGCGTTTCTTCACCTTCAACCAATGCCGCCAACAGCAAGCTCTTGATCAACCGGTTGTCATTGTCAAACGCTTGGAACTTGCGAGCCACCTCCGTGTCCGATTTGGCTTTCTCTCGGTCGACCTCCAAGTCGATCGAATGCTGTTCCTCCAGCATCGGCAGAAGTTTGTTCGTGTACAGCTTCTTGGCATGTTGGAACCGGACACGCAGCAGATCCGAAAAAGTGTCGTCGCCGTCGGCCACTACGTCCCACAAGTCACCCAGCGGAACGATGTCACCCACGAACAATGTATCACGACGCTTGACCAGCATCTCCAGCATAATCTTCAGAGCCGTACGCTCACGCTGCAGCGCGCTGGAGATCGCGATCAACGCTTTGATCAATGCAGGGCTAAACGGATAGACTTGTTTGAACAGTTCCTTGTTGCCATCGCGAGCAAGCAGAATCTCCATCACTTCGGGCTGAAGCTTGACGGCGTCCTCGTACGCATCGTTCAGTTCCGTACGTTCCGGATCTTTCGTCTTCAGAACACGCTTCTGCGCGATCAGAGGCAGGTTGCGATCCTCCAACGTGATCATGTCGAAACGCTCTTCCATGTGCGAAAGAATGTCCGACAGATTCACCTGTTCGATACCGCTAACCGTTTCGCCGATCAAATCGCGGAGGTCACGCTGGCGAGCCACAAAGCTGATGATCGGGATGGGACGTTCGGCCTTCTTTGACTCGACCAACTTGACCAGCTTATTCGCTTCGCGCTGGACAAAGTCCAAGTTGCCGCTGTTGGTCGCTAACCAAAGAATCAGCTCGTCCAGGAACAAGATCAGCCCGTCGTATCCGAGCGACTGAGCGTGAGCACTGAGGATACCCAAGCCTTCATCCAGCTCAACGTAGGCCTCGTCTTCAGGGTGAAGAGAGTCAACAGGAGGCAATGCTGCGACAGTCCATCGAAAGCTGACCATTCCTGGCAATACGAGAGTCAGCGGCAGCGGGATCGGCAACTTGATTATTTGCTTTGGGAGAATACTTGCTTGAAAGACTACCGTGACGGCGCGTGCTTCACAAAACAAGATGTCATCAATCGAGTCGCGTATACAGCCATGCCCAAGTTCCGTATTCCACACTTTATCGTCACTGTTTGCAGTGTGTACCAATAGCGCTCGTCCGAGCAAAGCGGAGCTTCTTTCAAATGACTCGCTCGCTAATGCACCGAGCCGTGCGGCAATTGGAGATGCAAAACTGGTGCCCCAGTTGAGCAGCTTCTCGCCAGGTGTGGTCGATGCAAGATGAATCGGATGTTGGTCGCAGCCACCAAAAGCTGCAAAATCCGGTTTGATTTTGGCGCTCTCACGACCAGGCCCGATACAGGAGTATTTTGCTCTTACCCTGTCCAGCGTATGCGCTGCAACACCACACCCATTGGCTAAGTCGGATGGCGCTTGTATTCGGTTTTCGCCGCTTACTTCGCCATCGTTGCCGACCGCAATGTAAAAGGCGACTTTATGCGAGTGAGCAAGTTGGTCCAGTGAATATGTAAATCGACTGAGGCAATCGTCTTCAATTTGCCCGACAGGTCCAAAGCTTATGTTGTATACCTTGATGTCTTGCCTTGCGGGAACAACTCGTTCAATCACATCGATTGACTCATACAAATCAACATCTAGCGGATCGGAAGTTGGAAGCGCTCGAAAGCTTGTAACCGATACGGGTGGTGGCGGTAGAACATCGCTAGCCGCGAAGGAGTTGAGCGGTCCATAAAGCACAGCTGCCGCTACAGCCGTACCGTGCTCAACATAAGCCGGGTTGGGCGGCGTACTGATTGACAGTCCAACATCTTCTTCCGCATGCCCTATGAGTAAAGGGCAAGTAACATCTATACCGCCATCAAAAACTCCAACCTTGATGGTGGATCGTGTTGCTGAAACAGGAGGTTGTGGCGCTTTTGCGATTGGAGAGGATCGCAATGGCTTTAATCCGCCAAAGGTTAGTGGATGCGCAGATCGGAGGGGGTTTACTCCGTATAAAGTTTCGAGTGAAGAACGGCGAACAAAGCACGATACAAACGTTGGTCCGCTTGGATACTGCCTAATCGTGCAGCGATCTTGGTCAATTTGAGCAAACTCAAAGAGCTCAAAAAGAAACTGTTTTTGGCGGCGATCCGAGTTTTTTGAAGGATGAATTACAAGCTCAACTCTTCCTTCTTGCCATTCAGGTGTGAAGCCAGTGATCTGCTCATTGGACTCAAGCAAGTTGAGCTTTTCTACACGCGATATAGCATCCTTGAAGTTTTTGGAAAGGTTATTGAGCGGACGTTCAAGTTGCTTGATGAATCGTTCAAAAGCAGCATCGGGTCCTTGGACAAATACGAGTCGACCAGATACTTCTGTCGTCGATAACTCTTCTAATTTTTTAAGGCGATTGGTGGGTGCGACATTGCTTATCTCCGTGCGGTACGCGCGTGATCCGATACTGCGAAGAGCAGGAATTTGATCAATAATTGGTGAGGGGTCATAAGATTTAGCGATTGCATCGGGATGCAGGCGAAGACAGAAGACGGACTCTCCTTCGATTTTTTTCCTTTGAGGAACGCTCTTCAAAATGTCGAGCGATGCTTTTACGTCGGAAACGAGACGATCCCTTGCTTCTTCGTATGTACGCGGTGGCTCTTTTTTTCTTCCGCCCCCCGATTTGGATGCGGCATCGATGTACTGCTCACCATTGGCAAGAATCAATCTTCTTGGTGTGTCAGCCATTTACGCAGTCCTTCTTGAGGTGATGCTGAATTGTCGAAACGCTCTTGTCAAAGACGTTGGCTAGTTCACGGACGCTAAGTGGTTTCTTTGATGAGGTGCGAAAGGCACGTATCAAATCACCAATTGACCCTGTCTGGGAGAATGCAAGCACTTCTGCAACCAAAGATGACGTTAAGTCCTTTTTCGATAGCAAGTGATTCCGAACACTTTTTGAGGCAAGTTGATGGACATCTGATCCGCTAATTCCCTCGGTTGCCCTTGCAATTCCACTAAGAATTTTGGGGCCTACAAGTTCATGGAATCTCCCTAACGACGACCGCAGGATTTCTTCTCGCTCGTCTTTGCCAGGCATAGGTATCTCAAGAACCAGATCAAACCTCCTTAGAATAGCCCGGTCTAGTAATTCGGGGTGGTTGGTGGCGGCGATCAAGACTGAACTCATTGGCCATTGTTCAAGTTCTTTTAGCAGCACATTCACGATTCGCTTAAGCTCTCCGAGATCAGAGGAGTCGTCGCGTTTTTTGGCAATCGCATCAAACTCATCCAGCAGCAAGACGCATGGGCGAGACCTCGAAAAATCGAGTACTTTCTTGAGGTTAAAGCCTGTTTTTCCGAGGAAACTTGATATCGACGTCGCTAAATCAAGAGTTGCGATTGGCAATGACAGCTTCCTAGCCATGTGCCTTGCCAGCATGGTCTTTCCAGTCCCAGGTGCACCTGTCAGGAGAACAGTTCCAGGAGGCTGAAAGCCCTCAGCGATTAGTTCGCCACTTCGTTGGCGCTCAATGATGAACCGATCAACTATTTCCAGTATTGATGGAGAAAGTTGCGGCACCGGTGTGCTGTCATCCAGCACATCTAGCTGGAGCAATGACATTCCCTGGTCAGCATCTACAGGCGGTGGAGAGGATGACCATCGGAGTGCGTTGGGGTTGGCTGCGTGCTTGGACAACAGTTCAGACAACGAAAGCGCGATCTCAGGGGCGGAAAGCTTCAGGTTCCTTATCGCTTTTACCAACGTAAGCTCTAGCCGTCGCTCGTCGCCTGCAAGCGCGGCCTCTGCAATTTTGGGAAGCCAATTGTTTGGCCCACTTAGTTCGCTCATTTCAGACTAGCTCCACACAATCGAACACAGAAAAGGCAATTAAAAGCAGGTAAATTAACGAAGGCGTTCGACAGCGACGATTATTTTATCGACCATCGAACAGCGGGGCAATAGCTTAACGCGGTTCTTTTGACCGGTTGAACGAAAGCTGGCGTTTGCATCAAAGCGTGAAAAAATGCGAGCTTCTCAAACGTTTTGCATAAGTTCGGTTATCCGAATCGTTGGATCACGATGTTGAAACAAGGTTTTTCTTGCGGGACAAAGCGAGCATTGGGGGATTTCTTCGGTCGAGAGGAATTCGCGAACCTGTTCGTCCGATGCAGTTGGCGGACAGCCTTTGTAGTCGCGGAAGAGTTGCCAGGCGGGTTCTGAGTCGAGTTTTAGCTTGCCAGACATGATTGCATGATAGGCGAGCGCAGGGCATTTCCACAGGCATTGCTTGTAGAGCTGGGTGCATGTCCGCTGGAGGCAGATTTTCCAGGCGGCTCTCGGGTCGCTGTCGAACGGCATCGGCTTGCCATCCACCATGCGGTACTGCTGACGCCAGCCACGATGCGATTTGCGGATGTTGATCTCAAGCGACGGAAACGCGTCGCGCCACTCGCGGATCTGCTGGCAGACGACGCGAAATCGCTTCATGTACTCCGGCGCACGGCCGTGCTGCGAAACGTCCATGCGAAAGCGATTGTCGATCAAGACCTGAGGGAGACCCGGATGTCGATCAAGGAAGAAGCCGTTCGTGACAAACAGGCCCTCGGCTCGCGGAAACGACACACGAGCAAGTTTGATGATTGGAATCAACTCCGGGTTAAGAGTTGGTTCGCCACCGAGAATGGCTATACGCTTGGGCGCGAGCCGGCCTTTCCACGCGTCGAAGTTCGCGCGTGCCTCATCGAGACTAACGATTCCGCCAGCATGAAAGTTGGAATAATGCGAGCACTGCGCGCAATAGAGATTGCACGCATGTGCTGCATGGAACTCGAGGTTGGGTAGCTCGATCATCAACATCCTTCCGAATCACCAGAACCGGCTTCATCGCCCGAGCCTTCGCTGCCAGCATCACCACTTCCGCCTGGTGGCTTCGGTGGTTTCACATCGTGGCCTGGATGCCCTGGTGGCAAGTTGTCGGGCCAGTGGTAGCCAGGTGGCAGATGGTACGGATGATGTGGAGGTAGCCGCGGCCAGATGATGTTGGGCAGCGGTGGCGGTACTAGGCTTTGTCCCTAAAGTCATGATGTCGCGAGTTTCAAATATCGCTGAATGATTGCCATCTTGATGATACCTCGAAAGTTGATCGCGGTCTTCTCGTAGCGTGAGAAGACACGTCGGGATTCTTTTAACCAGCCAATTAGACGTTCAATAATGTTTCGATTGCGATACTTCTCCTTGTCGAATGCGACGATGCGATTACTTCGATCTTCGTTTTCTTTCGACGGAATCACTGGCTTGATGCCCAGTGTATTGAGCATCTCGTCGATCCAGTCCGCTCGATATCCTTTGTCCCCAGCGATGGCGATCGGCCAAGCAACCGCTTTACCATCGCTATCGGTCACTTCTGCATCGGCACCATTGAGCAGATCAATCAGAGAGGTGTTCTCGTGAGCTTGGCCTGGAGTGATTTCGAAATGGAGGGGCAACCCGTTCGCATCGCACATCAAATGGATTTTTGTGGAAAAACCCCCGCGAGAACGCCCGAGTGCGTGGTCGTCCGGTTCCTTCGCTTCACTTTTTTTCCACCACCGGCTGCGCATCGCGCAGCACGTACTATGGTTCCGTCAATGCACCAAAGTTCGTCGTCGATTTCCTTTTCGTCGACGAATCGCGACAGCAGTCTTTTGCGTACCCGATCAAGAGTCCCATCGGAATTCCATCGATCGAAATGGTTATACACCGTCTTCCAAGGTCCGTATTCTTCAGGAATGTCTCGCCATGGCGCACCAGTCCTGACAATCCAAAAGATGGCATCCAACAATTCTCTAGGATCACGAGGAGGACGGCCGGTCGTCGCGGGCTCCGGAAAAATGTCCGCGATTAGTTCCCATTCGCTGTTGCTCATTCGATGTCGCGGCATCCTTGCCTCCTCAAAAAAACCGAACTTTCGTAAATGTGCCTAAGCAAGTAAAGTGGAGTTTAGGGACAAAGCCTAACACTTCGATCGGCGGTTCGGGCACTGGCGGCCATGGTCAGTCCTCCGGCCACCAATCTGGACGAGGCTCGGAGGTTGAGCCAGGCGGATCTGGCGGTGGAACGTAGGGCAGCGGTTCGCCTGGTGGATCAAAGGGCGGTGGAGGCCAACCTGGCGGTCGCTCTCCGTTGGGGCCAAATGGTCCGTGATTAATTGTGGTCATCTTCACTCCTTTGAGAGTTGGAAACAGAAAAAAACAGGAATCAACGCCAAAGAACTTTGCGAAGGTTATG